>CAIQYP010000400.1 GCA_903876045.1 uncultured beta proteobacterium
CCCAGCACCGCCCGGATCAGGATGTTGGCATCCAGAACGATCGCTTTCTTGCTCATGCCACAGTGGGAGTGGACTTCTTGGGAGCGTTCGCCTTCCTACGCGCTGTTTTGAAATCAGCCACTATTGAGTCCACATCGACGCTCTTGGCTGCAAGCAAGCGATCCAATGTCTTACTCGCCTTTTTTAGCGAAGCAACATCTGCCTCAGCCTGGCCATGGGTCGGAATAAAGTACCCGATGGTTTGACCGTGGCGCGTCACAGCTACCGGCGTGCTTGACGCAATGAACTCGGCCATCCCGGCACGAAATTCCCGAATGCCCACTTTGGTTGCTTCCATCTTTTTTCCTTGAAGTTGAACTGAATTTGTGGATCACAGTGTACACAAATAACCAAAAAGAGCATAGTCACATCCCCTTCACTTCAAAGGAGATTTGTCATGAAAAACGCTTCCAATCAGACCAGTCGGGCAAGGGAGCCCTGGAACAAGGGCAAGTTGGTGGGTCAAAAGGCCCCAATAAAGCTCAAGGAAGTTTGGGCCATCCGGCTAGACCCCTGCGCCTATGGGACTCACTCTATGCGACGTACGAAGGCAACGCCTATTTACAAGCGCAAGAAGAACTTGCGAGCAGTTCAACTTTTGCCAGGACACGCCAAGCTGGAGTCCAACGTGAGGTACCTCGGAATTGAGGTAGACGACGCCTTGGAAATGGCTGAAGAAAGCTACATTTGAAGTCCCCGGATCACCCTGAGGGCGTCGCAAATGTGACCTGAGTAAACAGAGTGATTCCGCAGGTCCTTAGTGATATCCGACGGCGAAATTTCTGAACTCGTGAATCTGCATTGCAGCAATCGCTGATGCGTGATTACCCACCGGTGACTGCGATCGCGTTTGTCGACAACTGGTCGCAACGCGCGGCATCAATTGGATGTCCAGCGGCTCTAAAGCGCGCCGCAGCAGCAGAAAACTTTGAACGGACCGCCTCAGCGTCTTCACCACTGGCAAGGCAAATGTGCCCACGCACTTCATCGTGGGCCGCATGCCAGGCCGGTAATCGCATCACAACATCCGCCAGATAGGCCGTTTGGGACGCGTACTCCTGGGCCAACTCCAGGCGCCCCGCACGTGCGGCTGCAATTGCCGCCGGTACGGTGAACGTTATGCGGCAGCCGGGACAAGTTTCCAGAGGGCCATGCACTGCGGCGCGCGCCTCTTCGAGTGCACGCAATGCTGTGGCAGGAGTGTCTGCCAGCTGCATATAAGTGCCATAGATGCGATCCAACAAATGAAAACCGACATCCGATTGGCGTGCGACATCCAACGCCTCATCCAGGAGCGTATGCGCCTCCTCGCGCCGACCCTGCTGCATTGCCACTTCCGATAATCGTTGCAGCGAAAAAGCTTCGCCCGTTGCGCCGCCAATCGCCCGGTGCAATTTGGCGCCCAGCGCGAGGTGCTCCTGGGCTGCCGAGAGGTCACCTGAAAGTAATTCGGCCTCGCCGCGAATAGTGGTACCAAATGCATGCCCCCTAGCGGCGCCGATGCGCTTCGCTTCGTCAGCCAGCGACTGGGCAAATTCAATGACCTGGGAATAAGGTCGTGCGCCATAGAGAAAACGTTGCGCAATGCAAAGTTGGCCATCGAATACGCGCATGGCAAGGTGCGGCACATGCGCCGTTTCCTGCAAGTCGGCCCAGATGCTTCGGTGCAGTTCACCGCGTGCGTGGGCCGCTGCCGCTTGCGCCCATGAGGCCACCACGATGGTTGCTGTATCACCGGTATCCAGCGCAAGACGGCGAGCCTCGGCCGACTTTTTGGTGCCCATGGCTGGGTCAGCCGCGCCCAACGCTGCTGCGCCACTGTAGGTCAGCGCCTCACACAATCGGCCTTCCACACTGGTCGGGTTCAGGCCTTCCAGCGCCAGAAGAGCGCCCTTGGGATCTCCCTGCTTGATCTGTGCAAGAGCGCTCTTGGCGCGTAGATTCTGCGCCCCGGGCTCACCTGCCGCTTCG
>CAIQYP010000401.1 GCA_903876045.1 uncultured beta proteobacterium
AATCACAGCTTGATTGGCGTCGAACAGTTTGACGGCTTCAAACGCGGTGTAGCCCCAGTTCAACAGCTTTTGCGACTCGTTGGCACGGGCGTTTTCGCTTTCTGCGCCCAGAACAATCGATAGCAATCGGCGGCTACCGGTAGCGGCCGGCGTTCCCGCTGCCGCACCTGCAGTGGCCAGATTCGGGAAATTCCGCTTGGCTGTGGCAATCATGCAATACCCTGCCGCGTCGGTGTGACCAGTCTTCAGCCCATCAACTGTTGGGTCGCGGAAAAGAAGTAAGTTGCGGTTGCTATCGTTAGAAACAGGTGTACCCGGATAACGGTAATGCTTGATGGCATAGAAGCCGACGTATTGCGGAAAATCTGACATCAGTCGGGTTGCCAACACACTCAAATCTCGTGCAGTGGTGGTATGACCAGCTTCAGTCAGACCTTCTGGGTTCCTGTAGCCCGTGCTTTTCATACCCAGGGCCTTGGCCTGCTCGTTCATCATCTGCACAAACTTTTCAGCATTGCCGCCCACGCCCTCGGCCAGTGCCATGGTGGCGTCATTTCCACTTTGAACAATCATGCCTTGAATCAAGTCTTCTACCGGCACCTGCATCTTGGGGTCAATGAACATGCGCGAGCCAGGCATTTTCCAGGCGCGCTCACTAACCGGAAAGGTCTGTTTGAGGTCGATTTTTTTGGATTTAAGCGCATCAAACACCAGATAGGCGGTCATCAGCTTAGTAAGCGAAGCCGGTTCGACGGGCGAGTCAACATCTTTGGCTGCAAGAATCTGGTTGGCGGTCAAATCCATAAGCATGTACGCACGTGCTGCAACCTCGGGCGGTTGCGGAATTTGTGCCGCCACGGAAAAACTCAGGGCAGCCAGAAGAATGGCGAGAAATGATTTCATGAAATTGATAGATGAACTCGCAAGGAGCCATTGAAAAGAAAGCTTAGAGAGAGGACAGGTCACTCATCAAATGCCGGGCAACCAATGATCGCAACAGGTTCAATTGTCCATGAAAGAAATGCTCCACCCCAGGGATCACGGTGACGGGAAGTTTCTGAGGCCTCGCCCAGTCCATTACATCTGCCAACGGGACCGTATCGTCGATCTCACCATGCACCACCAATGTCCGTGGATGCAACTCAGACGCTAACGGAGCTACGTTGAAACGGCTGGCAGCCGTGCCAACCAGCACCAGTTTGTCTAGTGGACGCTGCTGCCTCAACTGCTCAATCGCATGGCTGGTTACAAAGGCGCCAAAGGAAAATCCGGCCAGGGCTAGAGCACCCTCGGGCGCCTGATCCTGAACCACTGCCAGCAAATCCTGCAATTCACCTTTGCCTTGGTCGTGTACACCGGCACTACCACCCACGCCGCGGAAATTGAAGCGCACCGCACGCCAGCCGCATTGCACAAAGGCACGCGCCAGCGTCTGTACCACCTTGTTGTCCATGGTTCCGCCGAACAAGGGATGGGGGTGCGCAATGACTGCCACTCCGCGCAAAACTTCGATGTTGTGCGGCTCATCCACTGCCGCTTCAATGGCACCGACTTGACCTTGCAGCGTTATACGCCGTGTTGAGGCCTTCATGACTTAACGCCCCAGATGGGGTGGTGTCAGCAACCGTTCGACTACTTTGCCATTCTTGAGGTGCGACTCAACAATTTCATCAATGTCGGCGCTATCCACGTAGCTGTACCAGACCGCTTCGGGGTAGACAACGATCACAGGCCCTGCGGCGCAACGGTCCAGACAACCTGCCTTGTTAACCCGGACCTGACCGGGTCCACTCAAATTGGCATCTCTGACCTGTGCCTTGCAATGGTCAAAGGCCTCCTGCGCTTTGAACTGGGCGCAACAGGCTTCGCCGTTCTTGCGCTCATTCAGGCAAAAGAAAATGTGCCGTTCGTAGTACGAGGGTTGGGGTATTTTGGTTTCTGACATGCCCCGATTTTAGTTTTTTGTGTCGCGTCGCCAGATCAAAGCCAAGGCGTAGGCTAAAACGGCGTAGGGCCAGCACCATCCCAGCCACTGGGCTAAGCCATTGAAGCGAATGAAACGACCTTGCTCCCAGTCTTGTAGAGTCTGCGCGAAATAGGGACTTTCTGGTGCCTGGTTCAAAAGGCTCAGGTACAGACCCAGCCCCAGCAATACCAAGGATGGACAGGCCCTGGTGGGAACCAGGGACAGCAAAGCCGCAAGTACCAGAGCCACCACCAGCGCCACCTGCGTGGGCAGATCCAGCCATGCCCAAGCGTGCTCAGGCCCCCAGCTCAGCACGGCTGAAAGCGCAGTCGCAAGTGTCCCTATACCAATAAAGACCGGAACAAACATCAGTCGACGAATACCCGGCCGAATCACGCAGAAACCCAGCAAGCAGGGAATCAGCAAGCCAAGCAGCACGCAAAATAGTTCGGTGCTAGGCAGCAACGGCTGCAACTCTATGTTGCGTACTGGCAGCCATTCCAGAAAGGGCGTATCTGCAAGCTGCTCCGCAAAATGAGCCTCAATCCGCTCAAAGATCTGTCCCAAGCCAAAGGGCACGGCCGGTGGGAATAGCAATGCCAACGGCCAAGTGACCAGCAATACTAAGCCGCCCCGTGAGTTTTCGATAAACCATCGGCGGCGAAAATGGCTCCATCGGTCAATCGCGCCCGAGCGCTCCAGCAACAAGGTAGCAACAGCGCCGCCCCAGGCGCCCGCAGTATTTAGTAGCCAGTCTTCACGCGACGCCACACGTACTGGCAAGAAACTTTGAAGCGCCTCCATACACAGGGATAACGAAGTAGCACAAATAAAAGCAACCACCAGAGGACGGACCATCCGCCCAGAGCGCAGCGCGCTCAGCGCCAACAGTCCGCCAAACGGCACGTAACCGACTACGTTGATTGCGACATCAAACCCGGTCCAGTAACGCGAAGGTGGTGCCAGTAGAAAAGCCCACGCTTCCATACCTTGGTCGCGCCAATCGGCAAAGGGATACAGACTGGCATACACAATCAGCACCGCATAGATCAACGCCAATGGCGAGGCAGCGGACTTGTGCATGGTCTAGATTGGTTTTAAAACGGCTTGACGACGACCAGAATAACGGTGCCCGCCAAGAGCAACACCGGAATCTCGTTAAACCAACGAAACCAGACATGACTGCGACCCTCCGTGCCCGCCTCAAACTTGCGCAGCATGGCAGCACAAACTGCGTGGTAAATCACGGCAAATAGCACCAAAAGCAACTTGATGTGCATCCAGCCCAGACCCAGGCCGTTGCCCATACCGAATGCCCACCCGTACAAGCCCCATATCCACAAGCCAAAACCTAGTGCCAGCACCACCAACATATGGCTAAAGCGCAGCAGCTTGCGTGCCATAAGCAACAGACGCGCACGCTCGGCATCTGAACCCTGAGGCACCATGGCCAGATTCACAAAAATACGGGGTAGATAAAAAAGGCCGGCAAACCAGCTTGCGACAAAGACAATGTGAAAGGACTTTACCCAGAGCATGATTTTTGTTTTGACCCAAAGTGCACCGACAAAAAAAACCCCAGCACGTGGGCTGGGGTAGTAAGCCTATTTGCTGTCACACATCAAGGCCCCGCTCAGGGAGGAAAAGCGGGAGGTAGCAAGCTAC
>CAIQYP010000402.1 GCA_903876045.1 uncultured beta proteobacterium
GCACCCAAACCGCAATGCGTAGCGCCGTGCATCAGCTTATCCAATTCATACAAAACCTGCACATCGTCGGCTGAGCCATATCCCTTACGCAACTTGTCCATGCGCCGCACCACCAGTTCGGTGCCGACCCGGCAGGGTGTGCAGAAGCCGCAGCTCTCGTGGGCAAAGAACTGGGCAAAATTGCGTGCCACTTCGAACATATCGCGGGTGCGGTCAAACACCATGAAGGCACCGGCCGTGGGCACATCCTCAAAGCCTATGCGCCGGCCAAACTCCAGTGGCGACAGACATACGCCGCTGGGCCCGCCCACCTGCACTGCCTGCGTATTGGTGGCGCCACAGTCTTCCAGAATGCGGCCTATGCGTGTACCAAACGGGTATTCGTACAGGCCCGGGCGTTCGCAGTCACCGCTGACTGAATGGATTTTGGTGCCGGTGCTTTGCGGTGTGCCGATCTTGACCCACCAGTCGCCGCCGTGCACCGCAATATGGGTGGCGGCAGCAAATGTTTCCACGTTGTTGACGGTGGTCGGTTGACCCAGGTAACCGGCTTCGACCGGGAAGGGCGGGCGTATGCGCGGTGTGCCGCGCTTGCCCTCCAGCGACTCGATCAACGCCGACTCTTCGCCGCAGACATAGGCGCCCGCACCCACATGGATTTCAATGTCAAAGTCGAAACCGCCAAGGCCTTGAATGGATTTGCCCAGCAAGTGCTGCTCGCGCCGACGCTGCAGCACGGCTTGCAATGGCTCCAGCAGGTAACGGTATTCGCCCCGCAGGTACATCAGTCCCTGGTGCGCGCCCACCACCAAGGCGGCAATCGTCATGCCTTCAAACACGGCGTCGGCAAAGCTGGTTAGCAGTACCCGGTCTTTGAAGGTGCCGGGCTCGCCCTCGTCGGCATTGCAGACCACGTAGTGCGTCTGGCCGGGGAAGTTGCGGCACAGCTGCCACTTGGTGCCTGTGGCAAAACCGGCTCCGCCGCGCCCGCGCAACTTGGAGCGTTTGATATCGTCAAGCATGCCTTGCGGGCCGCGCGCGATAGCAGCGGCTATGCCCTGGCCAGGTGCGGGTTGGGCCCCCAGCTTTATGTCGGCCAGGCGGATCTGGTCATCCACACGTGACCATTCGTCCGGCCATTGCTGCACCGGCACCTGCGTCTCAATCAGTGCGGCCATGTGTTCAATGCGGGCCGGGGTCAGGCGTGTGACGACTTGGTGGTGGTTGATCAAAGCGGCCGGACCCTGGTCGCACAGACCGGTGCAGGAGGTGGCCGCCACGCTGACGCGGCCATCATGGCGCATCTCACCGGGTTGCACCTTGAGCCGGTCACATAGCGCATGCATCAAGGCCTCACTGCCCAGCATGCGGTCGGTGGCGTTGTCGCTAAACAGCACGCGGTACTGGCCCACCGGTCGGGTGTGGAAGAAGCGGTAAAAGCCCGCCACGCCTTCCACATGGGCCAGTGGCAGATGCAGTGCATCGGCGATCTGGCCGAGTGCGGAGCGGGAAATCCAATGTTGCACTGCCTGCACCTCGCGCAACACCTGCACCAGGCGGTGCGGTGCGTGGTGGTGGCGCTTTAGCAGTGCGTCGATTTCAGCGTCGTGATGATTCATAAGGGGTCCATCGTTGAGCTTCAGCTGGTGGCAGGCAAGTCAATCAATTTTTTACCACAGCTGAGTGTCAATGTAATGATTCGTGTCATGAATCACACAATTTGTTGGTTTGCAGACCGCCAGTCGCCGTGTTAAGACCTTCGCGGCATGGGCCAGGTGTCTGAAAGGCGATAGCCCTGCGGATAGGGATCGCTAGGATCCAAAGTGTGCTGATGCGTCCCGGTAATCCAGGCCGTACCGGATATCACCGGCACGATGCCGCGCACATTGCCGATGCTGATTTCCGAGTCAATGTGGCAGGCAAATTCGCTGTCGATGATGGAGCGCGCCAGATAGCGGTCACCCACGTGCATTAACCCCTTGGCGTGCAGCACCGCCATGCGCGCGGAGCAACCGGTGCCGGTGGGGCTGCGGTCGATCTTCCCGGGACGAATAGCCACCGCGTTGGCGCCGGTCCAGACGTCGTTCTCGCGCTTCAGTGGTCCAGCAAACTGGCAGAACGAGATGTGCTTCCAGTCCGGATTGGTGGGGTGCTGAAAGCCCAGTTGCTCGGTGGCCGCTTGCGTAATTCTCATGCCCATTTCGGCAATGTCCCGCGCCTCATCGGGGCGTATGGCAAAACCCAGCTTTTGCGCATCGAAGATAACAAAACTGTCGCCACCATAGGCCGTGTCAACCACCAAAGTACCCAGGCCTGCGACTTCCAGTTGCGCATTCAGCTTCGCGGCAAACGAGGGTACGTTGCGTACCGCAATGCGCTCGGCTTTGCCATCCTTGCACAGGGCCGTGACTTCGATCAAGCCGCCCGGCGGCTCCAGCACCATTTTGGTCACGGGTTCGGTCATGGGGATGATGCCTGTCTCCAGCAACACGGTGGCTACGCAGATCGAATTGGAGCCCGACATGGGTGGCGTATCGCAGGGTTCCATGATGATCCAGCCCATTTGCGCCAGCGGGTTTTTGGGCGGCACCAGCAGGTTGACATGGCGAAATACGCCACCCCTCGGCTCGTTCAACATGAAGTTGCGCAAGGTCTCATCTCGCGCAATAAAACGGGACTGTTCCCAGATGGTTTCTCCGGGTGGAGGAGCCACACCCCCGACGATGACATCCCCCACTTCGCCGGCTGCGTGGCAACTGACCACATGGATAACTTTGGAACTTTTCATGGAGCGACCTTTCCTTGTTTCATTGCGCAATCGTGTCGGCTTGGGTTGTATCAAAAACGCACCAAGTAAATGCACGATTTAAGGGTTAACACGCAAGCCTATGCACCGGGAATGCGCTATTTTCCAGACACCGTTTTTTACTTCATCATGTTGGAGATTATTGACCCCCTAAACCTTTGTATTCACGTTTTGTTTCAGGCCCGCATCTTGCGTGCCCATGACCTGTGATCTGTTTTACCTCCCTAAAAGAAAGTTAGCCACCATGAAATTCAAATCCAAACTACTCCCCCTGTCCATCGCAGCCATCGTTCTGTCTATGGGCGCCATCAGCACGGCACAAGCTGAAGACATCGTCGTCAAGATCGGCCAAACGGGCCCACTCTCCGGCGGTGACGCTTTTGCTGGCAAGGACAACGAAAACGGTACTCGCATGGCTGTGGACGACATCAATGCCAAGAAGATGATGGTTGGCGGCAAGACTCTGAAGCTCGAACTGGTGTCCGAAGACGACCAGTGCGACCCCAAGGCCGGTGTGGCTGTGGCTCAGAAGATGGTGGATGCCGGCATCAAATACGTGAACGGCCCATACTGCTCTGGCGTGGCCATTCCCGCTTCTAAGATTTACAACGAAGGCGATGCCATCCTGTCCACCGTGGGTAGTAACCCCAAGGTCACCATGGGTGGTTACAAGAGCGTGTTCCGTGTCATCGCGGGTGACGATTTGATCGGCACCAAGATGGCCCAATACGCGTTTGGCCCCATGAAGGCCAAGACGGCTGGCGTGATCGACGACCGCACCGCTTTCGGCCAGGGTCTGGCTGACGAGTTCATCAAGGAAGCCAAAATTCTGGGCTTGACCATCGTCGGTCAGGAGTACACCACCAAGCAATCCACCGACTTCAA
>CAIQYP010000403.1 GCA_903876045.1 uncultured beta proteobacterium
CCAAGTCAGTCCCACGTGGAAATGTCGACGTTGGCCTGGCGTTGTCGTTAGTCTGCCCGCTCGGAGCTTGATCCGCCCGTGAACCCGGCAAAGACGCTTTCTGACCAGGCGGCTAAAGTGGCAACCTCAGCGTCGCGCACCTTCGGTTTTGCTGTTGCTTCCCTGGTGACCGTCCTAATGGTGCCCATCATTTTGATTGCTCTATTTGGTTGGAATTGGCTGCGCGGCCCAATGGAAAGCTTTGCCTTGCAAAAGACCGGCAGAACCCTGTCTATCGAAGGGGATCTGAGCGTAACGTTCGGCTGGCCGGTAGCGCGCTTGCACGCGGCGAGTGTCAGTTTTGCCAATCCATCCTGGACGCACGAAAAGCAAATGGTGTCGGCGCAGGGAGTGGATGTTGCCGTTGACTTGGTGCAAATGCTCCGGCGCCGAATTGTCATTCCTGAAATGCGCCTAGATCACGCGATAGTCTTTTTGGAGCAGTCGTCTGAGGGCCGAAAAAGCTGGTTACTGGACCTCGACCAGCAAGATGAAGAGGCAATGATCCAGATTGGGCGCGTCGCTCTGGACTACGGGACACTAGGTTATGAGGATTTAAACCAAAAGACCAAGCTTCAAGTACAACTATCCACCGTGCCCACCGCAGGCGCTCAGAGCAAGGTGGCGGATTTGCGATTTTCTGTGCTTGGCACTTACAAGGATCTGCGGGTCAAGGCGGAGGGGTTCGGCGGGCCGGTGCTTGCGCTGAGCGATACCAAAATACCATACCCTCTCAAAATGGCAGCTATGGTGGGGCGTACCGGTGTTGAACTCGATGGCTCCATTACCGACTTGCTTGCCCTAACTGCCGTCGATATGCATATGGCATTACGCGGAGAAAACCTAGAGCACCTCTATACATTGCTAGGCATCGCATTTCCGACAACCCGACCCTATGCTATCCAAGGACGCCTCAGGCATTCAGCTACCGCCTGGCAGTACGAAAATTTTTCCGGACGGTTCGGTTCAAGTGACATCGCGGGAAATACCACGGTCACAACCGGTAACAAGCGCCCGGAACTTAAAGCGGAGCTTGAATCCAAACAACTCGACTTAGAAGATCTAGGGCCGATGATAGGCTTCAGCACCGCCAGGACTACTACCCACAAAACGCGCGCAGCATCAAAGGCGCGAGTATTGCCGGCCTTGCTTTTCAAAGCTGATCGATGGTCGTCGGTCAATGCCGAGGTACAGCTAAGGGCAAATACGTTACGGCGTGCCAAGGCGCTATCCCTGGACCACCTACTGGTGCATCTAAGCCTGC
Organism: uncultured beta proteobacterium; assembly: GCA_903876045.1. GTDB lineage: Bacteria > Pseudomonadota > Gammaproteobacteria > Burkholderiales > Burkholderiaceae_C > Allorhodoferax. Next base: position 1,304 of record CAIQYP010000403.1, read on the forward strand.
AGGACTCAGTTTTGACACTCGACCCACTCGACTTTGGCGTGACCGGGGGGCAGATCACTTCGCGCATCAGACTTGACGGACGTAGCAGCCCCATTTCAGCCCATGCTTCTGTTCGCGTCCGAAAAGTGTCACTGTCAAAGCTTTCACCTGCCATTGCACGCAACAGTACCAAAATTGGTCGCCTCAACGGCAATTTTGAGCTTGACGGCAGAGGCGACTCTATTGGCAACATGCTGGCAAGTGCGAATGGCAAGGTGATTGCGGTATTGGAAGGCGGACAGGTAAGCAAGTTGTTGATGGAAAAGGTGGGTTTACATCTTTGGGAAATTCTGACTCTAAGCCTGACAGGCGACCGCATGGTGAAACTGCGCTGTGCTGTAGCGGCCTTCGACGTAACACACGGAAAAATGCAAGCTACTGCAATTGTGTTTGACACTCAAGTCACCACCGTATACGGCACTGGGAGCATTGATCTGGCGCAGGAGGAGTTGGACCTGGTACTAGAGCCGAGGACCAAAGATACCAGTCCATTTGCACTGCGCAGTCCTATTTTTGTGCGTGGCAGTTTTGCCAAACCCGAAGTCGAATTTGACAAGGTGAAGATAGTGGTCCGTGCGGCTGGCGCGCTTGCAATTGGCTCAGTCAACCCGCTGTTCGCTTTGGTCCCACTGGTGGATGCTGGGCCGGGAAAGGATAGCGACTGTTCTCGGATTTGGAGAGAAGCCGGGGCAGGGCCTTCGCGTGCGCTGGCCAAGTGATTTGTCGAGAATGGGCCAGGACTCATAGCCCGAAGAGAGGACACCCATCGTTCATCGGTATTGGTTATGGCTTGAACGGCAGCACTAGTCGCGGTAGTCGTGAAGGACAGAGTCTCGCTGATTTCGCCGTTCACGCCTTAGTCATCAATTCATAAGTGTTGGTATCAGTATCTGGCGGATGAATCAGTGGCAATCAAAATCGTACTTTTACAAATGCTGAGGGACCCTGGAGCTTGGCATTTATATTCACGGTAATGGTGTCTTCGCGGGTCAGGTCAATCTGATTGATACCGTAGTCAAGAACAACCCCAACGTTTTTAATTGGGAACCATTCGACACCTACAGCCACGTTGGATATCTCGCCTTTCAAAATTCCCTCAGACTTCTTCATGCCAGAGGCATTGGCAAAAATTCGTAGATCGGGGCTGATGGCGTGGCGTACTCCGATCTCCAGCAGGGTCGCAATCGCATCATTGCTATATCCGTAGTCTAGGGCGGCCGCGTTACTGTCGATGGACAAGCCGGCATTTGCGTTCAGGCCCACCTTGTAATATGCCGCGCCTGCACCAAGGCCCAGGACAGTATCGCCACTGCCAAACCACCACTTGTACGCCAGTTTTGCGAAGTCGAGTCTGACGCCCAGGTTTGCGCTAGTTGTAGTCGCCACCGGTGTACGCAAGACATTCGCAATGTGGGCTGTCGCGCCTCCATATTCTTGCCTGTACTGATAGAAATCGAAAGATATGCCCTGACTGTCAAAAATCATGATGTCAGCTTTGACGCGAGGCATCGCTTCATTTCCTAACCCCATGTTGTCGGTCTGAAGATTGACATACTGGGAATTCA
>CAIQYP010000404.1 GCA_903876045.1 uncultured beta proteobacterium
CAGCTCACTAATTTACGGAAATGTTGCTCAGCCAGAATTTCGGTAGGCGCCATGAGCGCGCACTGCCAACCGGTGTCCATGCAGATCGTAGCGGCCAGCGCTGCGACCACCGTCTTACCAGCCCCCACATCGCCTTGCAGCAAGCGGTGCATCGGCACGTTTCGCGCCATGTCTTTGGCAATTTCAAAACTGACGCGTTGCTGGGCTTTGGTCAATTCAAACGGTAACGCAGCCAGCAAGCGCGCATGCAGGGTGTCACCCACCTTGCCCTGCAGCGGCGGCGCGCGCAACTCGGCGCGGGCCCGGCGCGACTGTAGTTGCGACAACTGCTGCGCCAGCAACTCTTCTGCTTTCAGCCGTTGCCAAGCCGGGTGGCTGTGGTCTTGCAGCGTGTCCAACGACACATCGGGCGTGGGATGGTGCAGAAACTGCAGTGCCTGGCGCAGCGTCCACAGCGCATGCGGGTTGAACTGGCTCAGGTCGCCGGGGGGGAAAGTATCCGACAACTCGGCACGCGCCAACCCGCCCAAAACCGCCTTGCGCAAATAGGCTTGCGGCATGCCGGCCACCGTGGGGTAAATGGGCGTGAGCGCCGTAGGCAAATCACCACCCGCTGGTTTGCAATGCGGGTGCAGCATGGTCCAGCCCATAAAGCCGCCCCGCACCTCACCCCGGGCACGAATGCGGTTGCCCACGCCCAGTGCCTTTTGCTGGTTCGGATAAAAGTTGAAGAAGCGCAGGGTGCAGACATCCGAACCGTCATCGATCTTGACTAGCAACTGCCGGCGCGGCTTGAACACGACCTCGCAGTCCACCACTTGCCCCTCGAACTGGATCTGATCGCCTTCGCGTGCATCGCGCAGCCGGGAGATGTGGGTTTCATCCTCGTAACGCAACGGTAGGTGCAAGGCCAAATCGATGTCGCGTTTGAGACCCAGCTTCTCCATCAACTTCTGCATGGCGTTCTTGGGCGGCGCAGGCACAGGCTTGACCTCAGCCTTAGGAGGCTCAATGAGGGTGATGGATAGCGTGGACTCTGGCATGGGACAATTCTGCCCTGTCTTTACAACTTGGTACGGGTTTGTTCAACCCTCAAGCACACATGCCCAATATCTCCAGCGCACAAGCGCCTCTGCCCGCTCCCAACTCCATGCCCTCTTCTACCCGCACCTTCACGCTCAGCGATTTTGATTTTGTGTTGCCGGAGGGCCTGATTGCCCAGCACCCAGCGCCTGAGCGCAGCGGCTCGCGCTTGCTCGATGGCCGCACGGCCACCCCGGTGGACCGTATCTTCCGCGACCTGCCCAACCTGCTGCGCGCTGGCGACCTGCTGGTATTCAATGACACCAAAGTGCTGCACGCCCGACTGTTTGGCGAAAAGGCCAGTGGTGGTAAATTGGAGTTACTGGTGGAGCGTGTATTGGGCGGCAATCAGGTGGCCGCCCACATGCGGGTGAGCAAGAAGCCCGAGATCGGCACCACGGTGAAGCTGTATTGCGCTCCCGGCCACGAAGATGGACTATCCGCCACCCTGCTGAGCCGCTGGCCGGATGCCGATGGGCCGCTGTTTCGCTTTGTGCTGTGCAACGACCAGGGCGACTCGCCCTACACCCTGATGGAACGCCACGGCCATGTGCCGCTGCCCCCGTACATCACGCACACCGACTCAGCAGAAGATGCGCAGCGTTACCAGACCGTGTTTGCCAAGAACCCCGGCGCAGTAGCCGCACCGACCGCCGCCCTGCACTTTGATGAAACCCTTCTGGCACGACTGGACGCCATGGGCGTGCAGCGCGCACAGGTCACGCTGCATGTGGGGGCGGGCACCTTCCAGCCGGTGAAGACCGAGATCCTGTCAGAGCACCGCATGCACAGCGAGTGGTATGACGTACCCCCTGAAACGCAAGCAGCGATTGCCGCCTGCAAGGCGCGCGGTGGCAGGTTGATCGCCGTGGGCACGACGACGGTGCGCACACTGGAAAGTTGGGCGCAATCCAGGCAGGCCAACGGCGACACCACCATATTCATCACGCCTGGCTTTACCTTCAAGCATGTGGATTTGCTACTAACCAACTTCCACCTGCCCAAGTCCAGCCTGATGATGCTGGTCAGCGCCTTTGCCGGTTACGAGCAGATCATGGCGCTGTACCGCCACGCCATAGCCCATGAATACCGGTTCTTCAGCTACGGCGATGCCATGCTGCTGGAGCGCGAGGCCCAGTGCAACTAGAAGCCATCGCGCTGGCCCTATTGCTGGAGGCGGCCCTGGTCATCAGTTGGAGCGCGGGCTTTGTCGGCATCCGCTTTGCCAGTGACTACGCCCCAATCTTTTCGATTCTGCTGTGGCGCAGTCTGGTGTCCGGGTTGCTGCTACTGCCCTTCGCGCTGACGCTGGGGCCACGCTTGCGGGCCAGGGAAGTTATGTCCCAGATGGCCTTTGGGGCCTTGGCCATGTCGGGGTATCTGGGCTGCTTTGGTTTGTCCATTTCGCACGGAGTCGCCACCGGACTGGTGGCCTTGATCACCGACATGTTGCCGTTGGTCGTAGCCATCCTGTCTTGGCCCGTCTTGGGGCAAAGCTTGAGCGCTCGCCAATGGTTGGGAACCGGTATCGGGCTTTTAGGGGTGGTAGTTGCGTCTGGCGTTACGACCCAGACCGGCAATATTCCGCTGTGGGCTTACCTGCTGCCGGTGTTGGGAACGGCCTCGCTGGCGCTGGCCACACTGCTGCAAAAAGGGAGTTCGTCAAACAGCATGCCGGTCTACCAAAAATTGTGCATCCAGTGCCTGTCTGCCGCTGCCATCTTTGCCCTGTTTGCCTGGAACGAGGGCAGCGTCTTGCCAGTGCTCAACCCTGGTTTTATGGGCGGCATCCTTTGGCTGGTTTTTGTGGCCACCTTCGGAGCCTGGGGCTTGTATTACCTTGCGCTGCGCCACACCTCAGCCGCCAGGGTGACTGCCATCCTTTATCTCAGCCCGCCCGTCACCATGGTCTGGGCCTGGCTGATGTTCAATGAGCCCCTGTCTTGGGCCATGGCTGTCGGCTTGGTCATTTCATTGGTCGGCATCGTCATCTTTGCCAGAGCGCAGAAACCTTCATCTATTGCCTAAAGGCGGTTTCGCGATTTCCGTTTAGGGCTTGGCGCAGTACTCCACGCCGTCAAGCCCCCGGTAGTCCACATCCTGGGTCCAGAAGGTGGCCCCGAACTCTTGCGCCATGCTGTACATCGCCGCATCAGCCATGGCCAATTTGTACTTGACTGCCGCTTGCGAAGCGGCAATGGCGCGTGGATCGGTCAGGTCGAGCACGCGGCCCAGACGCATCACATCCAGGCAGCGTTTCACCAGATCAGCGGGCAGGCTGCGGCTGAGCACTTTGTGCACCTCGAATAGGGCGATGGTGGGGACCAACAGTTGGTGGCGGTCTTCAATCACCGGCTTGAAGATCGGGCCATTGGCGCCCGCCTTGAAAAACTCGATCCAGCCCGACGAATCGACGACGTTCATTCAAACTCCCGGTCCGGCTCTTTTTCAGGCTCGATATCGCCCAAGTCGTAGCCCTTCAGCATGCCGTAGTAGGCGCTCATGGGCAGTTCAGGCTTAATCACCAACTCGTTGCCGCGCAGCTCAAAATGAATATGCGATCCCGCCGTAATCCCCAGCTTGGCGCGCATGGCAGCAGGCAAGGTGACTTGGCCCTTGCTGGAGACGATGGCCTCTACTTCCAGTATTTCAGACATTTTCAATTCCTTTACTTTTTATGAAGTAAAGCGAAGTATAAATCCAAGCGAATGAAAAGGTAAGCCAAGGGGGAAGTAAAATCGCGCCATGCTGAAATTTGACCTGTTGAAATCCGACCCCGCCGCTGCCGATGGCTCCTACCTGGGCAGTCATGCGCGGCGCGGCAAGCTCACGCTAAACCATGGCGTAGTGCAGACACCCATTTTTATGCCGGTGGGCACGTATGGCACGGTCAAGGGCGTGACGCCGCAAAGCCTGTTGGACATGAACGCCCAAATCATCCTGGGCAACACTTTTCATTTATGGATGCGCCCGGGGTTGGATGTGGTGAAGCAGTTCGGCGGCCTGCATGCCTTTGAGAAATGGGACAAGCCCATACTCACCGACTCGGGCGGCTTTCAGGTCTGGAGCCTGGGCGAGATGCGCAAGATTTCTGAGGAAGGCGTGAAGTTTTCCTCGCCGGTTAATGGCGACAAGCTGTTTCTCACGCCCGAGATCAGCATGCAGATTCAGACCATTCTGAACAGCGACATCGTCATGCAGTTTGACGAGTGCACGCCCTATCTGTCGGTGGAAACCAAGACCAAGGGACAGATCACCACCGAGCGCGAGGCCCGCAGTTCGATGGAACTCAGCCTGCGTTGGGCGGCACGCTGCAAGACCGAATTTGCGCGACTGGAGAACCCCAACGCCCTGTTTGGCATTGTGCAGGGCGGCATGTTCGAACACTTGCGCGATGAGTCTCTGGCCGGGTTGGAGGCGCTGGACTTTCCCGGCATTGCCATCGGCGGCCTGTCGGTGGGCGAGCCTAAAGAAGACATGCTGCGCCTGCTGAAGCATGTGGGCCCCAAACTGCCCGCACACAAGCCGCATTACCTGATGGGCGTCGGCACGCCAGAGGATTTGATTGCCGGAGTGCAGAACGGCATCGACATGTTTGACTGCGTGATGCCCACCCGCAACGCGCGCAACGGCACTCTGTTTTCACGCCATGGCGACCTGAAAATTCGCAATGCGCGCCACAAGGCCGATGAGCGCCCGATTGATGAAAGCTGCACTTGTTACGCCTGTGCGGGCAGCCCGACACCCGAAGGTGCCAAATCTTGGGAACAAGGCGGCCGTGCCGGTTTCAGCCGCGCTTATCTGCACCACCTGGACCGTTGTGGCGAAATGCTGGGCCCCATGTTGGCCAGCATCCACAATCTGCACTACTACCTGAACCTGATGCAGGACATCCGTGATGCGTTGGACGCGGGAACGTTTGGCGCCTTTGTTGCGCAGTTCCACGCGGACCGCGCGAGGGGTGTCTAGCCCCCACGCTCGCTCGCTTCGCGTAGCTCTCTGCCCCCTCCGTCTAGAAAGTTTCCCACTCATCATCCCCACCCGCTGGTGTCACCTTGGCAGTCAGCGTGGGTGGTGCAGCGCGAGCAGGCGTTGGTGCCTTAGCTGGCGCTGCCTTGAACGGTTTGGTGGCAGCTTGTTGCTTGGGCTTCGACGCGGCAACCAAACGCCGCTCGGCCCCTTTGAAAGGTTTACTGAGTGAGGTGGGTGTGCGCACATCGGCCCGCGTCCCCATCGGGTGGTGCTCGCCCGAAGTGATCTTGAACACGGCCACGGTCTGTACCAGTTCGTTGGCCTGCGTTTTGAGGCTGCTGGCGGCAGCCGCCATCTGCTCTACCAACGCCGCGTTTTGCTGCGTCACCTGATCCATTTGAGACACCGCTTCGCCGACCTGGGCCACTCCGGCCGACTGCTCGCTACTGGCCGAACTGATCTCACCCATGATGTCGGTTACCCGGCGAATGGAGCTCACGACCTCATCCATGGTGGCGCCAGCCTTGTCCACCAACAAAGCACCTTGCTCCACACGCTCTACGCTGGCACCGATCAGGGTTTTAATTTCCTTCGCTGCTTCGGCCGAACGTCCGGCAAGAGAACGCACCTCGGAAGCCACCACCGCAAAGCCACGGCCCTGCTCGCCCGCACGCGCGGCTTCGACGGCAGCGTTCAGCGCCAGGATGTTGGTTTGGAAAGCAATGCCGTCAATCACGCTGATGATGTCGGCAATTTTGCGCGAGCTGTCGTTGATGCCCTTCATGGTCTGCACCACCTGGCCCACCACCTCGCCACCCTGCACGGCCACCGTGGACGCGTTCATCGCCAACTGATTTGCCTGTCGCGCGTTGTCGGCGTTTTGTTTGACCTGCGAGCCCAGTTCTTCCATGCTGGCGGCGGTTTGCTCCAGCGCACTGGCCTGACTTTCAGTGCGTGCGGAAAGATCTTGGTTGCCCTGCGCAATCTCGGCAGAAGCGGTGGCCACACCCTCGGAGCCGTGGCGCACATCTGACACCACCTTGACCAGGCCGGATTGCATGTCCTTCAGGGCACGCAGCAACAAACCGGTTTCGCTCGACCCTTGCGCCTCAAACGCATACGTCAGGTCACCTCCGGCTACGGCACGTGCCACGGCGACAGCCTGGTTGATTGGGAGCGTAACGGCACGCGTAATCCAGAACGCAGCGAACAGGGCCACCAACAGTGCAATCACCGCCGAAATCACCGATGTCGTACGAATTTGATTGATAGCGGATCCGGCCTCCACTTTGGCTGACTGAGTCTGCTCTTCCTGGAATTTGATCATGTCTTCAACGGCCACAAAGTACTTTTGCTCCAGTGGCACCAACTCGGTCTGAAGGGCGATTTTTGCCAACTCCTGCGAACCCGATGCTGCTTGGGTGACGACCCTCTGGCTTACGGGCATGTATTGCCCACGCACATCAGCCAAGGCCTTGAACAGAGCACGTCCTTTTTCGGATTTGAAGGTTGGATCCAATTTGGCAAGCAAATCAGAGTTTTCTTTTTGCAGGCTCGTGATGGTTTGCGCTGCCTTTTTGACGTCATCCCCATCCGACAAGAGCATCATGTCGCGCATCAGGCGGGACGAGTCATTGACCCGGTCATTCACCGTATGCAGGGCACTGATTTTGGGGTAACGGTTGTCCACCACATTGTCAAAAGCCACCTGTGCACCACTGGCTTTGAAGAAACTGAGCGTACCCATCAGCACGATCAAAAAGGCCAGCAAGCCAAAGCCCAGCTTAAGCAGGGTGGAAATTTTGATATCAGAGGTATTCATGGCTATTTCCTGCAATCCATTTATGTCGTAAACACAGTCAACACGCCGGTGTAACCATAGAGGTGGTCATAGGCGATTTCTCCACCAGCAAAAAATCCTACCAAAGGCACATCGCCCAATGCCTTACGAACTACTTGCAACTCAGCACTCGGTCCGCCAAAGTGCGGTCCGCCGCGCCCGGTGCAACTTACATAAACAGCGCCGGCAATGCGCCGTGCCAGGTGCGGCGCAGCTTCAAGTTCGGACTCGGCCAATGCCGTGGCGGTTTGCAGCGGCATCTCGGCGGGTTCAAGCTCTTCGCGGATTTCTGCACATACACGCATCAGGTCAGACCGCGCAGCCTGCATGTTGCGCTGGCAAAAGGCCATGCGCATGTCTTTTTGCACCAGTTCTGCGACCGCCACACCACGCCGCCCCGGATCCAGGCCAATGATGTGGCGCACGGTAACGTCGTTGCCAAAGTTGCCGGTCTGGCGCACCGGTTCACCATCGGCCCCGGCCAACCCCACTAGCGTGGCTCGCACCGCTTCCAAGGCTTCCTGCGGCCGCTCCAATGAAATGTTCAGGTCAGCCAGCAACACGTCCAGGGCGGGTTCACCGTCAAGTTCAACTATTAGATTGTGGTCAGCCGCCGTTACTGTGCGCGCCTTGGAAATCGGCTTACAGCCCTGCGTCACGCGTGAGACCAGACCCACCGATGGGCCAAAGGCGACCCCACTCAATCCACCGCTAAAGACACCACTGGCAGCGCCCTGGCCGCTGATGTTGCCGTCACCAGAGATTGCAAACTGCACACTGGCTGAACGGCTGGAAGAGAGCCCACCAAACAGAAAACCCGCATCGGTGCGATGCGCCAATTCGAACACCAGTTCGCCAACATCCGGCGTGCTGCCATCCGCATGCACCAGTGCACTGTTCATTTCAAAGCCCAGGCCCAAAGGCGCAACGCCGGAAAAAACGCGGTATTGGTCTGGTGGCAACTCCAGCAGCATGACGGCCATGGCCGGTTCGTCAAAGTACTCCACATTGTTGGAGCAAATGCCTATTCCCACCGTGCCGGACCAATCCGTAATCAGCGGCAGTTCCGCACCCAGATGCTCGAGAATGTCCTGGGCATGGCTGGCATAGTCATCGGTGATGTAGAGCAGAGCCAGTGTGGGGTTGGCTGCATAACCATGCAGCGCCATTTGTGCGCGCAACTGCGCCAACACCAAGGCAGCAGCCATTTGCCACTGCGGATGCGTGGCGTGGCCATAAGGAAAAAGTTTCATAGCCTCCCCGGCTGAACGTCCGATTTACCGGCCCGTCGTCTTTCGCGCTGCGGTTTTACGAGCCGGGCTTTTCTTGGCCGCAGGCTTTTTAGCGGCACCACCGGCTACCGCCTTGGCCACTCCCTTAGCCATCCCCGTAGCCATGGTTTTGGTCAAGTCCACCGCTGTTTTAGAGGCAACTTCCTTCAGGGCGCTGGCGGCAATGTTCTGAAATTGTTGGGTTAACGAACCCCATAGTTGCAAGGGGTCGACCATGCCACCGGTCGCAGTTTCTGCAGCCTTGCTAACCGTCTTGGTGGCACCACCCGCAATATCGCCAACTGTCTTGGCCGTTTCGGTGGCCTTTTCAGTCGCCTTGTTCATCGTACTGGCCACCGTGTCGGCAGCCTTGAGCTTGAAGGCATTGGCAACATCGCCCAAGTTGAAGTTCATGCCCTTGAGCGTGGCCAGCGTCATCCGTTGCACTTCAAGCGCCTGGATGGTGGCACTCAGGGCGCGGGAGTTTTGTTCGAGCCAGAATTGCACATTCTTGAGTTCCTCAATGCGCTTATCAAGTTCTTCCACATTGAGCGTGGGAGCTACCCAGTTACCCATATTGGGCATCTGGGGAACATTGGCACTCGCGCCTTTGGCCAGGTTTTGCAAAAAATCAAAACCAGGAACAAACTTGCCGAATCCGCTGGTGTCTGAGTCGCTCATGGTGTTTTCCTTGCGCTATTTGATAAGAGATGAAAGCTTGCAATGCACTTTACTCCATCCCAGCGTTGAGGCAAGTGGAAAGCAAGGCTAGTTTGGATCGGTAATAAAGCCAATCTTGTGCAGCCCCGCACGCTGGGCTGCAGCCATCGCCTTGGCCACGCGCTCGTAACGCACCGCCTTGTCACCCCGGATATGCAACTCGGGCTGTGGCACCTGCGTTGCAGCAGCTGTTAGGCGCGTTTGCAATACTTCATCCGAGACCGGTTCGGCGTTCCAGAAGTAAGCGCCACTGGCGTCCACACTTAAGCGCACCGTTTCGGGCTTGATGTTCTCGGGCTGGTTGGTGGCGCGCGGTAAGTCAACGTTGACCGCGTGCTGCATCACCGGCACGGTGATGATGAAGAGGATGAGCAGCACCAACATGACGTCCACAAAAGGCGTCATGTTGATTTCGTTCATGACCTCGTCGGTGTCGTCCTGGGTGCCGAAGGCCATGTCAGTTCCCGGTCTTGGACGAGGTACCCTGCCCCACCCGCGCGCCGGTCACAAAATAGGCATGCAAATCATGGGCAAAGCGATTGAGCTTGGCGATTACCTTTTTGTTGGCACGCACCAAAGCGTTGTAGCCCAGCACTGCGGGAATGGCCACTGCCAGGCCTAGAGCCGTCATGATCAATGCCTCGCCAATCGGCCCAGCCACCTTGTCGATGGTGGCCTGCCCGGCCATGCCGATTGCCATCAGGGCGTGGTAAATGCCCCAGACGGTGCCGAACAATCCAACAAAAGGGGCAGTGGAACCGGCCGAGGCTAGTATCGCCAGCCCCGACTGCATGCGCGCAGTGCTGTCATCCACGCTGTTGCGCAAACTACGTGTTACCCAGTCACTGAAGTCAAAACTTTCATGCAGTTCCGGTTGCTTATTCTCGGCGTCGGGCTGCAGATGTGCTGCGGCTTTTTGCCCCTCCAGCGCAAGCGCCAGAAACGGGCTATCGCCTTCACCACCTAGCGCCTGAAGGCCTGCAGCCACGTCTTTGGCGTGCCAAAAGGCCTCGGTGGCACTGGCCTGCGCCGAAAGTCGCCGCAGGTCCAGCAATCGAAAAAGAATCACCAACCAAGAGGCCAGCGACATGGTCAGCAGAATCAGCAGCACAGCCCTCGTGACACCGTCGCCTTGTGTCCATACATTGACCAACCCATACGATGCATTCATTGCCATTCACTCCAAAACAAAATTGATGGGTACGTTAAACCACATTGCTTCCGGCACGCCGCCGCGTTTACCAGGTACATAGCGCCAGGATTTGACAGTAGCCAGCGCCGCTTGGTCCAACCGCTCATAGCCGCTGGAGACTTTGATCTCCGCCTTCTGGGCTGTGCCGTCAATGCCTATAAAAACACTGACTACGACCTTCCCCTGCTCGTTGCGCTGGCGACTGATGCGTGGATATTCCGACTTCGGGTTATGCAAGTATTCGGCGTCGCTGGACGGCAATTCCAGCTTGGCTGCAGGAGCGGGCGCCGGTGGACTGGGCGCTGCCACCACGGATGCCACTACAGCAGGTGCTTGCGTCACTCCAACAGGCGCATTGGCAGAAGGGGTCGGGTCCGCAATGGCCAGTGGCATCGGCGCGGGCGCAACAGGCGGCGCCGGGGTTGGATTCGGCGCTGCAGTGGGAGTCTGAATGCTTGGGGGTGGCTTGGGCAGCACGGGTGGCGGCTTGATTGCGGGCGGAATCGCTGGCGTGATGAACTCCACTGGCACGACGATTTCCTCGACCAAAACCATCACCCGTTGCAACAGTCCGGTTTGCAATGCCCACAGCGCCAGAACGTGCAACAGCAGTACGCTGACAACAATAATGACTCGCTGACGATAAATAGTGCTGTTTTGCATGGGATTAAGCATCCCATTTTCCACTATGAAACCCGACTTTTAGATGGCCGAAGCGGACCTTTGCAATCTGCTTTCTTAATGCCCGGCATAGACAATAAAAATCAAGGTGCCTCAACAGCAACTTTGATCGAACTGAACCAGGCAGAAATCTGCGCAATTTCGGAGTCTGTCAGCTGTTTTGCAATCATGTTCATCACTTCATTCTGGCGCTTGCCGCTGCGGTAATTTCTCAATTGCTCGCTTACATAGATAGCCTGCTGCCCAGCCAGATTTGGGGCATTCGGAAGCGTGGCTACGCCGATGCGTCCATGACAAAGTGAACATGCCGCCTCCGCTTTTGCACGGCCCGCATCCACTTCATCTGCATAACTATGAAATGCGGTGCACAGCAGGAAAAGAATGAATATTTTCTTCATGATCAATCGGTTTAAAAGCAGGCGGGGCCCCTTACGGAGCCCCACACTCAATCAGGTCACGGGCACGTGGCCCGTGAATCATCCAATATTACTGGCCGGCGTAGCTGATGCGATAGATCGCGCCAGCATAGTCGTCAGACACCAGGATGGAGCCATCAGGCAAATTGGCCACATCCACTGGGCGAGCCAATGCACGTCCGGTTTTCTTGTCCAGGAAACCGTCAGCAAAAACTTCTGCTGGGCCGGCATGACCATCCGCCTTGATCGGCACAAAGTTGACTAGGTAGCCGCTCGGCACCGTGCGGTTCCAGGAGCCATGGGAGGCCACAAACAAACCGTTTTGGTACTTCGCAGGGAAGGCTGTGCCCGTGTAGTGGGTCAAGCCGAGTTGAGCCTGGTGCGCTGGAAACTCAACTTCCGGGAAGATGGCGCCGGCTGGCTCCTTCATGTCTTTCAGGTCAGGTGCCGCTGCGGAGCCGGCCACTTTGAAGTGCCCATTCCAGTACGGGAAGCCGAAGTGTTCGCCTACCTTGGTGAGTTTGTTCAACTCGCCTGGGGGCACGTCGTCACCGAGGCCGTCAACCTGGTTGTCGGTGGTCCAGATGTCACCCTTGGGTCCAATGGACAGACCCGCGGGGTTGCGCATCCCTCTAGAGTAGACCGTGCGACCGGAGCCGTCCAGGCCATTAAAGCGAAGGACGCCGCCAATACCCAGTTCATCAAACAGCGCAACTTTTTCTGCTGGCTGCACGTTGTAGGGTTGACCCATGCTGACGAAAATTTTGCCGTCTGCAGCCACCTTGCAGACACGACCGGTATGGTTGAAAGACTGCTCTTCGACGGGTATCAATTTGCCTTCTGGAACAATTACGCCAACAGCCACGTCCGGGCCTTCATAGAAATATTCAGCTGCTGGAAAATGCAGGATGCGATTCGACTCAGCAACGATCAGGAAACCATCTTTTGTGAAGCAAACACCATTGGGGTTGGCAAACTTGATCGATGGCGCAAAGGCCTTGACTTCAGTAGCCGCATCTCCGTTGTTGCGGTTGGTAACAGCCCAGACATTGGTCTTGCGGGTACCGACGAACAGCATGTTGGTGGAAGGGGCGACAGCCATGTAGCGTGCATCAGGCACCACGGCGTACAGGTCAATCTTGAATCCGTCTGGCAGTTTGACCTTTTTCAGGTTGGCGCGAATCGCGTCAGCGTTCTTACCTTCCTGAGGGATGGAAGGGATAACCATGTTGGTGGAGGTATTGCCCATACGCTGAAGCGTCGACAGGTTGTCCTCTGCATAAGCAGTGGATGCCCCCAAGGCTGCAACAGCCAATGCGAGTGAAGTAAGTTTGATCAGTTTCACAATTGTCCCTTTATATGGTTTGACAACGAATTTCGGATACCTTGACCTAATGCGAATCATTCGCCAAGGACCTGGATAAATGTAGAAAGCTGCTACCGCCATGGCACAGAGGGTTAACCCGGAAAAAGCGCATTGAATGAATTCAAAGTAGCCTCTTTTTCTGCACAAGGACTTTTAATAAATTTCAAAGTGAGAAAAAATTACATCTCCAAGCCAACATCCATGCGGGTTAGCGGTGATCGAGGTCAAAATATATGTCATCAGGGGGACATGAAAGTGGCGTCCGGGCCCCCAAAATCCATTGCAATTTTTATCAGGCGACAAGTAACAATGCTCACTAAGTTCAATACGTCCCGATTGGTTCACTCGCTCACTTTACTGGGCATCATCAGCGCGTTTCCCGTCTCAGCCCAAACGCTAGGTGAGGTGGTGGTATCGGCTTCGCGCAGCGAACAAAAAAGCTTTGACGCCCCCGCCTCCGTGCAAAGCGTGGCACGTGACACGATTCAAAGCAGCGGGCCCCAAGTCAACCTGTCGGAATCGCTCAACCGCGTGCCCGGCCTGACTATCCTCGACCGGCAAAACTACGCCCAGGATTTACAGGTTTCGATTCGTGGATTTGGCGCGCGTTCCGCCTTCGGCATTCGCGGCATCCGCCTGCTAATTGACGGCATCCCCGCCACCACGCCGGACGGTCAAGGTCAGGGCTCATCCATTAGCCTGACCTCTACCGACCACATTGAAGTGCTGCGTGGCCCGCTGGCACAGTTGTATGGCAATTCATCGGGCGGTGTGATTCAGGCATTCAGCAAAGCCGCGCCCAAGGAAGTGGAAGTGGGCTACCAGTATTACGTTGGCTCCTATGGTTTGCACCGCGCCGACTACCAGATTGGCGACACCGTCGGCACAGTGGGCATACTGGCCGACTACAGCACCATGACCATCGACGGCTACCGCGCCAATAGCACTACCGAGCGCAAGCAGTTCAACGGCAAGTTGAACTTTGATCTCAATGAAGATCTCAAGGTCAATATGGTGTTCAACCAGTTTGATATGCCGCTGGCCCAGGATCCGCTGGGGTTGAAACGTCAGGAGTTGAACGTTGACCCAAGCCAGGCCGGCGGCGGCGCGACCCGTTACAGCGTGCGTAAGACGGTATTGCAAAACCAACTGGGCAGTTCGGCAACCTACGCCCTGGACAAGGACCGCTCGTTTACCGGCCGCGCCTACTATGGCACGCGCGACAACCTTCAATATCAATCCGGCACACAGAACGCATTCACCGGCGTATGGCCTGCGAATGGCTCATGGACTGGATTGAACCGGGCCTATTTCGGATTGGGCTTGCAGTACAACGAGCGCGCAATATGGGCAGATACCCCTGTGGACTGGGCAGCTGGATACGAATTCGACCGGTCAAGGGAATACCGACAAGGCGGACAAACACTAGCCGGACAGAAGAGTTCCACCACCCGCAGCGAAGACAACCAATCGGAAAACAGCGATCTGTTTGTGCAGGGTACGGCGCTGGTTTCCGACCATGTGTCCATCGCCACCGGCCTGCGTTACAGCACCGTGCGCTTCACCAGCGATGACTATTACCTGGCAGACAATTACAACGGCTCCGGCAATGTGTCTTACCAGGCCACCAATCCCGTGTTGGGCTTCACGTACCACGCCACTGACAATCTGAACTTGTACGCCAATTACGGCAAGGGCTTTGAGACGCCGACCTTGGCGGAAATGGCCTACAAGAATGGCAGCACATTGGCTAAGCCCATTGATGCCGTATTCAACACCACACTCAATGCGTCCACCAGTCAGCACTACGAGCTAGGTACCAAGTGGGTGCCCAATGAAAAATCTCGTGTGGACTTTGCGCTGTACCAGATCGATACCACCGATGAAATCGTGGTCGCCATCAGTAGCAGCGGCCAAACAACTTATAAGAACGCGCCGGGGACCTCCCGAAGTGGCTGGGAGCTTTCGGGTAGTACCCAAATCACACCGCATATAAGTTTCAACGCCTCTGCCTCAATGATCGACGCGCATTACTCGCAAAGCTTTGTCAATCGCAGTGTGTCGAATAGCGTTGCCAAGGATGTCACGGTAAATTCCGGCAACAAAATCCCCGGCATCCCCCAATCCTTCCTATTCTCAGAACTCGCCTGGACCAGCGAGGCAGCGGGCGTAGCCAACCGCAACGGTTTACGTCTGGGCGTGGAAATGGTGCAGGCCGGTCGCATCTATGCCAATGACACCAACACCGAGTCTGCCGACGGCCACACTGTATTCAACCTGAGCGCCAGCCAGCGCTGGAACTTAGGCAAAGGTGCGCTCACTGCCTACGCGCGGGTGAACAATGTTGGTGACGAACGTTACGTGGGCTCGGTGATCGTCAACCAGAGTTCATCCCAGTTCTACGAGCCCGGTTTGCCGCAAAACTGGACGCTCGGTCTCAGCTTGAACCTGCCGATCTGAAACAGTCAAACCTTTACGGTTTGGCGGCAGCCCCTACGTCCGCGGGTGGCTGCATGCCTACCGGCACCTTGAGCTCGGTGCGGGTCTCGATGCCCTTGGCATCCTGAAAAACCAAGGTCAGGGCAATAGTGCTTTCCTTCTGCAGCGGCTGCTTCAGATCCATCAGCATCAGGTGATAGCCGCCGGGCTTGAGTTCCACCATCTTTCCGGGGGGTAACTCCAGCCCCCCAGGCACGGCGCGCATGCGCATCACGCCCTCCTCCAGTTTCATTTCGTGGACTTCGGCCACACCCGCCACCGGCGTGCTGGCCGCCACCAGACGGGCACCGTTTTTGGACATGAGGTGCATAAAGGCGCCGGTGGCTTTTTGACCCGGAACTGTGGCGCGTGCCCACACGCCACTGACCTCCACCGTCTGGGCAAAAAGCGATGCCGACAGGCCAAGCGCCAGGCTAGCGGCAAAAACAATTGATACGGGTTTCATGGGCTTGATTTACCTCGGGTAAGGCGGCCATTATCTACACCAAAGCGCACAAACCGCACGTTGCATTCCTTGACCTGCGTCAAAGACAAGGGCGGGTGTAAAGGTGCACCATGAATCCATCATTACAAGAAGGCTAACCATGAAGCACCTAGACACCTCCACATTTAAATCCGCCTTGCTCGCGCAACGCTCCTCCTTGGTGGAGCAACTTGCCATTCTTCGCGGCGGCGCTGTAGGCCGCGCTGAGGCATCCACAGAACACTTCGCCACCCGCGATGACACTCCGGCAGCCGCCAATTCGGCGCGCGACCTGGAATTTGCACTGGACGCCCACGACACCGCCGAAATTGTTGCCGTAAATGCCGCCCTCAAGCGCATCGACGAAGGCAGTTACGGAGAGTGCCTGGATTGCGGGGCACATATTGCAGAAGCACGCCTGCGTGCCGCCCCCGAAGCTTCTCGATGCATTCACTGCCAGGAAAAACTGGAAAAAGCCAGCCGCGTTTAAAGGAGACCATCAGACTCAGCTGAGCGCACGAAGCCTAGGCTGCTATCCTGCGCGCATGCTCCGCCTGCACGCAACACAATGAATTACACCTTTGCTTCAGCCACCATCCTGCTGGTGTTGATTACCGATCCGGTCGGCAACATCCCGATCTTTGCCAACGCCCTCAAGCACGTTGCACCCGAACGCAGACCTTGGGTGATCCTGCGCGAAATCCTGATTGCCTTTGTGCTGCTGTTGACCTTCATGTTTGTGGGCGAACGCTTTCTGGAAGTGATGAACCTTTCTGAACTGGCGTTGCAAATCGGCGGCGGCGTGATTCTGTTCCTCATCGCCCTGCGCATGGTATTTCCGCCACCCGAAAGCGTGGACCCGGAGCAGATGCAAGAGCCGCTGATCGTGCCATTGGCTGTGCCCGCTATAGCCGGCCCCAGCGCCCTGGCCACGGTGCTGCTGCTGGTCTCCCAGCAACCGGAGAAACGCGTGGAGTGGATTGCCGCCCTGTGCGTGACCATGCTGGTCAGCACCGTGGTGCTGGTATCGGCAGAGCGCATTCAACGGGTCATCGGCACGCGTCTGGTGGTCGCCGTGGAGCGACTGATGGGTTTGGTGCTGGTATCCGTTTCAATTGAAATGATGCTGCGCGGCATCAAGACCTTCGCCCAACAATTGGCCCAAGCTTGACCAACGAAAAGGGCAATCCCGCGCCGGGCCGCCCCAAGCGGGATTAGTCCCCTTGGGGGGCAGCGCATTACGCGCAGCGAAAAGCGTGGGGGCTAACTCACCACTTCCTGCTCGATCGCGCCAAACAGGGAGTGCCCAGCGGCGTTCTTCATGTCGATGCGCACGGTATCGCTGTAGCGCATGTACTCGGTGGCCGCCTGGCCATCCTGCAGTGTTTCCATGGCGCGCTTCCCGGCAATGCAATTGAAGCCTGCGGGCCAACTCCATTGGCCCTTCTTTTCAAGGCCGGCATTGGCTACCGGTGTCGCCCCCAGAATGGTCCCGGCGCGCAGCGCGCGGGTCTTGGCTAAATAGGCAATGAGTTGCCCGAAGTGATAGGCCATGTCGGTACCCGCCTCGCACATGCCCACCTTGCGGCCATTCCAACTGCATTGCAATGGCAGGTTCACGCGGCCTCGGCTCCAGGCCTCGCCCAATTCGTCGGGGGTAATCGCAACCGGGCTGAAGGCTGTGCCGGGTTGGCTTTGGACCCCGGGTGCTCCGTCTTCCCGCACCAGATGCCGCAGAGTTGTTTCGTTGCAGAGCATTAACAGGCGCACACCCTCCAGCGCCCTGTCGGCGGCACACTCCTGAGGAATATCGCCCGTGACAACCGCCACGCCAGCACCGAAATCGAGACCGAATGCTTCATTGGCGCAACGCAAGGGATCGTGTGCTCCCAACAAGGCGTCGCCTGCGCCCTGGTGCATGGCGGGGCCGCTCACCTGTTCCGGCGAAGCACCCCCTGACGCCTTTCGCAGCAACTCCGCGTGGCTGGAATAGGCAGCGGCGCTGACGTATTGGTAGGCGCGCGGCAACGGTGCCATGCACTGCGCCGGGTCAAATGGAAACGCATGGCGTGCGCGCCCCGCGTTGAGCGCATCAAAAATGTCCTGCAATTGCGGCGACAGAAAATTCCAGTCATCCAGCACCTGTTGCAGTCGGTTGGCGACATGGGAGGCGTAATGCGCCTGACTCAAATCCCGCGATACCACGACCAATTGGCCGTCCCGCGAGCCGTCTCTATACGTTGCTAGTTTCATAAGAGCATTTTCGCCGCTTTTCCCGTCCCTAACTTTCACGTTAAGTGGGCGCAGTCTGAACCTTCACCCCCGCAAAACCCTCTGTACACCAAGTCGCTCTAAACTCGGCAACAAGCGCTACACAATAAAGCGCCACCACCTCCCCTCTTTCAGCATGCCTGCTCCCCCCACCCGCACGCCGCCCGGCACCAAAGCAACGTTGCGCAAGCTGATCGTGCTGACCGCCATCGTGGTCATGGCGCACGCGCTGGTGCTGGGTGGCATGCCTACCGGTGTAAGCCTGCTAACTGCATCTGCACCGGACGCGCAACCCTTGAGTCTGAGTGTGGTCCCCCGCCCCATCGTGCCGAAGCAGACCCCCGTAGATCCCGTTCCACCGCCCCGGCGGCCACCCGTCAAGGCCAAGAAGATAGTAGCCCCTGTCGAAGCCCCAAAAGTTGCGCCGCAGAGCCCCACCGCGGCAGAAGCCTTGGCGTCAAGCGCGCAGGCGCAAGCGACATCAGAGCTTGCAGCCCCCATTGCGATGCCAGAAGTGGCCGCTGTGCCTGAAGCAAAAGTCGCGACAACAGAGGCCGTGGTTAGCGAACCGATGCCACCGCCTCCGCCTCCGCCCTCAGAGCCTCCGATTGCCGATGTACCCCGCGTGCAAAAGCTGGCTTATGCACCGCCTGTGCTGCTGATTTATGACGGCAGAGGCGAAGAGCGCGGCTTTATCAAGTACGCGGCCAGCGGTGAGTTGCTCTGGGCGCCGGACGGCGCGCGTTACAACGCGCATCTGGAAATTTCGGCCTGGGGATTTCGGGTGCGCACTTGGAGCAGCAAGGGTGACCTGACGGACGGTGGCCTGCAACCCCTGCGCTTTGGTGACAAGCCCCGCGGCGCGGAACTGGCCACCCATTTCCAGCGCGAGAAGGGCATCATTTCGTTCAGCGCCAACAACCCGGATGTGCCGCTGCAAACAGGTGCCCAGGACAAACTCAGCGCCATCCTGCAACTCAGTGCCATCGTGGCCGGTGAACCCGAGCGCTATGCGAGTGGCTCCGCTATTGCATTCCAGGCCGCCGACGCACACCGGGCCGAGTTATGGAATTTCAAGATCGGTGCGATCGAGGCACTGGATTTGCCCGGTGGCATTGTGTCAGCACTCAAGCTCAGCAAAGAACCCACCGTGGAATACGACCAGCGCATTGAGGTCTGGCTGGCCCCCGATCTGCGCTACATGCCGGTGCGCATTCGCATTACCGAGGCCAACGGAGCATTTGCTGATCTCTTGTGGCGAAAGACACAAAAGCCGGAATAAGCAGAAATGCAATGACGCGGCGCACAAACCGTTTTCCTGTTACTCTTGAATTCAGACAGCAAGCTACCAATTGCAAAGCAACCCAGGAAAGCAAGCCGCCATGCACACACTCTACGATTCTGAAACCTATTCCGTAACCCACATGCTGGCAAACCTGGAGTCAGATCTTCGCCATCCCTCCGGCGCCAGCAAATCAGAGCACGGCGCCCAGGTTTTGCCCATGCTGATGCGCCACGGCTTTGAAATTGTGGACAAACGCTCTGGCAAAGAGGTCTACCTTGACGGCTCATGGGCCGAGTTGTTCCAGCAACACATCGTGGCTTGGCAGGTCAACACGCCAACCCAGGAAGAAGTGGAAGACACGCTGGAGCGTTATGCCGAGTTGGCGCAAAACCCGGTCATCGTCCACTAATTTCGCTTCCAAATCGGGCGTGCACTTTGTCAGCCCATCTTGCCGTGCGTTTCGCACTGTCTGCGACGAGCTTTCGCATTCACGCCCGATTTAGAGGCGAAATGCTCTCCAGCAAGATGTTTTAACCGGGCTTACCGCCCATCATTTCGCCCATACGGATCGGCCGCGCTGCGGTCCACTCCGGGTTGAATGCCAGCCGATCTTTGCCAAACAGCATCACCACCGTGGAGCCCAGCATAAAGCGGCCCATCTCCTCGCCTTTTCTCAAGCTGACTTGACCGGCCTCGTACTGCCATTCGCAAATCTGCGGGCTACGTGGCGGATTCACCTGACCGTGCCAGACCGTGGCCATGCTGCCCACAATGGTGGCGCCCACCAGTGTCAGCACAAACGGTCCGTCAGCGGAATCAAATGCACAGACGACGCGCTCATTACGGGCAAATAACCCTGGCACGCCACGCGCCGTGGTCGGGTTAACCGAAAACAGATCGCCCGGCACATAAATCATGCGGCGCAGGTTGCCGTCGCAGGGCATGTGGATGCGGTGGTAATCCCGCGGGCTCAGATACAGCGTGGCAAAACTACCGTCTTGAAACTGCGCAGCTAACGAGGCGTCACCCCCCACCAGCGCCGTGGTGCTGTAGCTGTGGCCTTTGGCCTGGAATATTTGCTCGCCGTCTATCTTTCCGAACTGGCTGATTGCGCCATCCACCGGGCACAAATACCCGGCGGTGACCAACGGACGGGCCCCGTCTTTCAAAGCGCGGGTAAAAAAATCGTTAAAGGTTGCGTAGCTGGCAATGTCGGGCGCCGCGGCCTCGGCCATGTTGACGTTGTAGCGCTTCACAAACCAGCGGATCAGTGCGGTGGTAAAGGCACCACCTTTGGCGCTGGCCACCCATCCGGCAAAAACCGTGAGCGCTTTTTTGGGCAGGAGGTACTGCGGCAGGACCGCGAGAATGTCAGACATGGCAGAGCCTCAAGAAATTGGTGAGCGCGGGTAGGCGGCCGCGAATTATAGTTAGCCCATGAGTACTGCCCGCATCCCCCCCATCCAGTGTCTATTGACCTTTGAGGCGCTGGCACGATTGCGCAGCGTGACGCAAGCGTCGGAAGAGTTGCATGTGACACCCAGCGCGGTCAGCCACCGGGTGCGTCAGCTCGAAGAAATCATTGGCACCAAGCTTTTTGGTCGCGCAGACTTTTCGCTGACCACCGAGGGCAGCGAATACCTGGCCCATGTGCGCGAGGGCCTGGCCATACTGCAAAAATTTCCGAGTTCGGCGTCTACACCGGGCAAACGCAAATTGCGGCTTGCCGTAACGCCAACGTTTGCGCGCAGCATTTTGTTGCCTCGCCTGCGCCAGTTTGCCGAGGCTTATCCGGAAATCGATCTCACGCTGCAGGTATCGATTCCCTTGCTGGACGTGGTGGCCGAAGACGCCGACTTGATCGTGCGTTTTGGTGTGGGCCGCTACTCCGACCTGGAGTACCTGTGCCTGACCAAGGACGAAGTAACCCCCCTGGCATCTCCCGCTTATGTGCGCGAACATGGCCCGTTCGAGACCGCGCAGGACCTGGAACGCCTAGCCCTGCTGCGCAGCCCGTTGGAGCCTTGGCGCACCTGGTTCGCCGCCAACCACCTGGATTGGCCTGAGCCACTCGAAGGCTCGCAGTTCAACGACATTGGCCTGATGTGCGATGCCGCTGCGGCAGGGATGGGCGTTGCATTGGTGCGGCTCAAACTTGGCGTGCCGTGGCTGGAACAAGGCTCTCTGGTACGGCTGGGCACCAGTGAAGTGTTTCTGAAAAATGTACCCAGCCCGCATGCACACTACCTGTGCTGGCGCACCGGCGCCATGGACCGCTGGGAGGTGGCTGCCTTTTCTGACTGGCTGAAAAAGTCGCTGAGCTAGAAATGCAACCCAACCCAGGCTACGCCTGGGCCCCAAAGGGGGTGCAATCGCTCTTGGGGCCGCCCGACGAACGACCAATTCAAAACCCCGTGCAAGTTAATTCACGCAGCATTGCCATGGTTTGCCCTAAAGTGGCCAACATGCCAGCCAAGGAACTCACCCTATGAATGCGCCCACCGCACCGGCCACTAATGACCTGCTAAAGAAGGCGGAGTTGCAGGCCAAAGTCCTGCAGGCGCTCAAGCCCCTGCTGCCAGCCCACGCCCTGCTTTACCAAAGCGAAGACACCACGCCGTATGAATGCGACGGCCTGACCGCTTACCGCGCCCGCCCGCTGCTGGTGGCCCTGCCTGAAACCGAAGCCCAAGTCGCTGCGGTGCTGAAAGCCTGTTACGCGCTGGATGTGCCGGTGGTGGCACGCGGCGCGGGCACCGGCCTTTCGGGCGGCGCCATGCCCAACCCGCTGGGCGTGACGCTGTCGTTGGCCAAGTTCAACAAGATTTTGAAGATCGACAAGCGCAGCCGCACGGCTGTTGTGCAGTGCGGTGTGCGCAACCTGGCCATCAGCGAGGCGGCCTCCCCGTACGGCCTGTATTACGCACCCGACCCCAGCAGCCAGATCGCCTGCACCATTGGCGGCAATGTGGCGGAAAACTCGGGCGGTGTGCATTGCCTCAAATACGGCCTGACCCTGCACAACATCCAGAAGGTGCGCGGTTTCACCATGGAGGGTGAACCCATCGAGTTCGGCAGCGACGCGCTGGACCAGCCGGGTTACGAATTCCTGAGCATCGTGATCGGCAGCGAAGGCATGCTGGCCGTCACCACCGAGGTCACCGTCAAACTGATCCCCAAGCCGCTGTTGGCGCGCTGCATCATGGCCAGCTTTGACGACGTGCGCAAGGCCGGTGACGCGGTGGCGCAGGTGATCGCCTGCGGCATTATTCCGGCCGGGCTGGAGATGATGGACAAGCCCATGACCGCCGCGGTAGAAGACTACGTGCACGCCGGCTACGACCTGGACGCCGCCGCCATCCTGCTGTGCGAGAGCGACGGCACACCCGAAGAAGTGGAAGAAGAAATCGGCCGCATGAGCGCCGTGTTGACTGCCGCCGGGGCCACCAAAATTGCAGTCAGCCAGAGCGAGGCCGAGCGCCTGCGTTTCTGGAGCGGGCGCAAAAATGCCTTCCCCGCCTCGGGCCGTATCAGCCCTGACTACATGTGCATGGACAGCACGATTCCACGCAAGCGCCTGGCCGACATTCTGCTGGCCATTGCCGAGATGGAAAAGAAATACCAATTGCGCTGCTGCAATGTGTTCCATGCCGGGGATGGCAATCTGCATCCGTTGATTTTGTTTGATGCCAACGACCCGGACCAGTTACACCGCTGCGAGTTGTTTGGCGCCGACATTCTGGAAACCAGCGTGGCCATGGGCGGCACGGTGACGGGCGAGCACGGTGTGGGTGTGGAAAAGCTCAACAGCATGTGTGTGCAGTTTTCGATCGAAGAAAACGCGCAGATGTTTTCCCTGAAAGCCGCCTTTGACACCAAGGGTCTGCTGAACCCCGGCAAGGTGATCCCCACGCTGCAGCGCTGCGCGGAGTACGGCAAGATGCTGGTGCGTGGCGGGCAAATCAAGCACCCTGACCTGGAACGCTTCTAGGGCTGCGGCCCGGAAGCTTCATTCATGCTCGCACTGCGCGGCATCACCTGGCTTTTGCTACTGCACAGCATGGGCGAAGTGATTTCGCGTGGGGTGCATCTGCCGCTGCCCGGACCCGTGGTGGGCATGCTGCTGCTATTGCTGGCGCTGCGTTGGCCCATCGTGCACAACAGTGTGCGGGTGGTGGCCGAGTTTTTGCTGCAGCATCTTTCGCTGCTGTTTGTGCCGGTGGGTGTGGGTGTGATGACGCACCTCGATGTGCTGGGCCAATACGGTGTGCGCATTGCCATCGTGATCGTGCTGTCGACCTGGATCAGCTTGGCCGTCACGGCACTGGTGCTGCGGGCGTTGATGCGAGACGAAGTGGCGCCAGATGCTGCAGCATTAACGAGTACCGAAGCCAGCACCTTCAACGACTCAGCCAATGCGGAGCCCGACCATGGCTGACTTCGTCCAGCTCTGGGTTTATCTTTCCTCCACGCCGCTGTTTGGCCTCACCGCTACGCTGGTGGTGTATGTGTTGGCCCAAGCGTTTTACGGGCGTATGGGCCAGGCGGCCTGGGCCAATCCGGTGCTGTGGTCGGTATTGACACTGGCAGTGGGCCTGACGCTGACTGGCACCGCTTACCCCACGTATTTTTCCGGCGCGCAGTTCATCCACTTTTTGCTCGGCCCCGCCGTGGTGGCGCTGGCCTGGCCGCTGTGGCAGCGCCGCACCGTGTTGCGCGCGCGCTTTGGTCGCTTTGCGATTGCCTCGCTAGCGGGTGGCGCGGCGGCGGCCATCAGCGCCACGGGCATCGCCTGGCTGCTGGATCTGCCGCACGACGTGCTACTCTCCATGGCGCCCAAATCCGTCACTGCACCGGTCGCCATGGGCGTAGCGGAAAAGATCGGCGGCATACCCGCGCTGGCAGCGGTGTTCGCAGTGGTCACCGGCATGGTCGGCGCACTTTCGGGTAAGTACCTTTTTGACCTGCTGCGCATTGGCACAGACAGCACCGGCTGGATGGCGCGCGGCTTTGCGCTGGGCACAGCTGCCCACGGCATAGGCGCAGCACGCGCCATGCAAGTCAATGCCGACGCAGGCGCCTGGGCCGCCCTGGCACTGGGGCTACAAGTAGTGTTTGCATCAGTGCTGATTCCGCTGGTGGCGCGTATGCTGTGAGCTTGTTTCCCCACAAGCCAACAACACCATGCGCAGCGCCATCCTGAACCTTGAAGAATCCAAAATCCGCGAAGTCGCCAACGCAGGCATAGGCCGCAGCGATGTGCTGGCCTTCTGGTTTGGCGAGAGCGATGAAGTCACGCCAGACTTCATCCGCCAGGCCGCCATTGACTCGCTGAATCACGGCGAAACCTTTTACGCCCACAACATGGGCCTGCCCTATCTGCGCGAAGGGCTGGCGCGCGCTATGACGCTCAAACACCCGCAGCATGACGCAGGTGGCGGCGTGCACGCAGACCGCGTGGCAGTCACCAGCGGCGGCGTCAATGCGCTGATGTTGGCGGTGCAGGCACTGGTCGACCCTGGTGACGAGGTGGTGGCCGTGACCCCGGTCTGGCCCAACCTCACCGCGCAGGCGCTGATCATGGGCGGCACGCTGCGCACCGTCAGCCTCAAGCCCAAAGACGGCGCGTGGACGCTCGATCTGGACGCGCTGCTGGCGGCCATCACCCCGACAACCAAGTTGCTGATCATCAACGCACCCAACAATCCGACGGGTTGGACACTGGAGCCTGACGAGCAGCGTGCCATCCTGGCGCACTGCCGCAAGACGGGCACTTGGATACTGGCCGATGAGGTTTACGAAAACCTGTATTACGCACCCAGCGAGCACGCCTGCGCACCCAGCTTTCTGGACCAATCAACGGCCGAAGACCGCTTGGTGGTGGTGCACAGTTTTTCTAAAAGCTACCTCATGACCGGCTGGCGCCTGGGCTGGCTGATCATGCCGCCCGCCATGACCGGGTCCATGGGCAAGCTGATTGAGTTCAACACCTCGTGCGCCCCGGTATTTGTGCAGCGCGCCGGTATCGCCGCACTGGAACGTGCCGATGAAGTCACACCGCGCGTAGTAGCGCACCTCAAGGCTTGCCGCGATGCACTGGTGCCCGAGTTGCAGGCGCTGCACGGTTTGGAACTGGCAATGCCGAAGGGAGGCATGTACGCCTTCTTCAAACTACCGGTGGCGGGGGACTCGCTGGCGATTGCCAAGCGTTTGGTGCAGGAGGCCGGTTTGGGTCTGGCCCCCGGCAATGCCTTCGCACCGGAAGCCAACGGCTGGCTGCGCTGGTGCTTCGCATCCAAAGATATTGCGCGGCTGCACCTGGGCGTGGAGCGGCTTAAGGGCTGGCTGGAAAAGAATCCAGCCTAGCCCACGCGTCCCGCTCAGGCCGCGACGGCCTCGGCAGTAGCGGGCGCTGCGATGCCCATGGCATCCAGCGCTGCAGCCAGATGGGCCACGCTGCGGTCTACGTTGTGCAACTTTTCCAAGCCGAATAGACCAACACGGAAGGTCATGAAGTCAGCAGGCTCATCACATTGCAGCGGCACACCGGCGGCGGTTTGCAGGCCCAAGGCCAGGAACTTCTTGCTGCTCTGGATTTCGGGGTCGGCCGTGTAGCTCACCACCACGCCGGGTGCCTTGAAGCCTTCGGCAGCGACGCTGACAATGCCCCGGCTCTCGAACAACGCACGCACTTTGCTACCCAAAGCGAGTTGCTCCTGGCGCACTTTTTCAAAGCCGTAGCTACGTGTCTCAGTCATCACTTCGCGCAGGCGGATCAATGCATCGGTGGGCATCGTGGCATGGTAAGCATGGCCGCCTTTTTCATAGGCTTCCATGATCTGCATCCATTTTTTCAGGTCGCAGGCGAAGCTGGAACTGGTGGTGCCATCAATCGCTGCACGGGCACGTGCGCTCATCATCACCATGGCGCAGCAGGGTGAACCGCTCCAGCCCTTTTGCGGTGCGGTGACCAACACATCCACACCCAACTCTTCCATGTTCACCCACAACGCGCCGGAGGCAATGCAGTCCAGCACAAACAGGCCGCCTACTTCGTGCACGGCATCGGCCACGGCACGCAGGTAGTCGTCGGGCAGGATCATGCCAGCGGAGGTTTCCACATGCGGTGCAAACACCACATCGGGTTTTTTCTCGCGGATGGTGGCCACCACTTCGGCAATCGGGCAGGGCGTCCAGGGCGACTGCCTGGAATCACTGGTGCGGCGGGCCTTGAGCACAGTGGACTCGGACGGGATATTGCCCATGTCGAAAATCTGTGTCCAGCGGTAGCTAAACCAGCCGTTACGGATGACCAATGCTTTTTTACCCGTGGCAAATTGGCGCGCCACGGCTTCCATGCCGAAGGTTCCGCTGCCAGGCACCAGGGCCACGGAGGGCGCGTGGTACACCTCCTTGAGCATGACCGAGATGTCCTTCATCACGCCCTGGAAGCGCTGCGACATGTGGTTGAGTGCGCGGTCGGTGTAGACCACTGAAAATTCAAGCAAACCGTCCGGGTCAATATTAGGTACAAGTCCTGGCATGGTGAAAGTCTCCGTCAAAGTAGTTATGGCATCGAAGCGGGAAATGAGCTTAGCACGCTAGACAAAGCCGCGCACGGGAAAGTCCGCCCCGCGCTGTATCCA
>CAIQYP010000405.1 GCA_903876045.1 uncultured beta proteobacterium
GCCACGGCGGCGGTCAGTTCGGTGGTACGCACGGCCACCAGTTCCTCCAGGTGCTGGCGATAGTGGTCCAGTTCTTCGCCCTGTTGCTTCTTTTTAGTAATGTCTTCCTTCACTGCCACATAGTGGCTGATCGTTCCGTCGTCCTCGCGCAGCGGCGTGATGATGGCGAACTCGACAAACCCGCTGCCATCCTTGCGGCGGTTGTGAAACTGGCCCTTCCACGAGCGGCCATGGGAAAGTTCCTCCCACATGGCAACGTATGTTTCGGGCGGTGTCCTGCCCGAGTTCAGCACGCGCGGATTCCGGCCGATGACTTCCTCGCGGCGGTAACCGGTCGCCAACAGGAAGGCGTTGTTCACATATTCAATCTCGGCGTCGATGTTAGTAATGACTATGCTCTCGGGACTCTGTTCCACCGCCTGAGAGAATTTGCGCAACTGTTTTGTGATGGTCTTGTGTTCGGTGATATCGCGGTCCGTCCCGCGGTATCCCAGCAGCGCGCCGTCGGCGCTCAGGATGGGCACGCCGTTGGTCTGCACCTGACGCAGGCTGCCATCCCTGTGACACAGGGTGTTGTCAAGATCGCGGAAGGATTCGCGGCGGCCGGCGATGGCGGCAAACTCGGCGGCTACTCGCTCCATCTCCCCCGGCGGCATAAAGTCGAACGGGGTCTTGCCCACAATTTCCGCCGGGGTGTAACCCAGCATGTCCTGAACGTTGTTTGAGGCAAAGGTGTAAATGCCCTCGGCATTGACTTCCCAGATCCAATCGGCAGATGCCCGGGCGATGTCCTGGAAGCGCTGTTCGCTGTAGCGCAGAGCATCTTCGGTCTGCTCGCGCTCGCTGGTGTCGGCGAGGCCTATGCGTAGTGCCGCCAGACTATCTCCGACTATTGTTCTCACACAGTCCAACTGTGTCTGAAACACCGAGTCGTCGCCGAGTTGCAAACCCACTTCCACACTACCTTTATCGCCGAGCTTGAGCACACTCATCAAGGCCCGCGTCATGTACTCCCTAAGGTTTCCGTCTTGGGCGTCATGTTTCCATTCTGAAGGTGGCATCAATCCCTTATACGCTTATCGATTTGAATAGATAGCACTATTTCGCGCAACCGTAAGATCACGGACTTCCGATCGTTACATCCAACTGTTGTAACGCTCCAAGTTCTTGTACGGACAGCACTTGGCTCACATTGAGCAAGATGACGAACTTGCCATTGACCTTGCCCATGCCCTCGATGAAATCGGTGCGGATTTTGGCGCCAAATCCGGGTGCGGGTTCTATCTCGGACGCGGCAATCCTCTGCACGGCGTTTACCGCATCCACCACCAAACCCATGATGTGGCGCTCGTCCTCTGTGTGCACTTCTACGATCACCACACAGGTCTTCTTTGTCACTTCGCCGGGCACCTTGCCGAAGCGCACCGCCAAATCCAGCACCGGCACCACAGCGCCGCGCAGATTGATAACACCGCGAATCGAAGGCGGCATCAGCGGCACCTCGGTCAGTCCGGAGTATTCAATAATTTCCTTGATGCACAGAATGCCAATGCCAAAGGTTTCCCCTGCCAGCAAGAACGTCAGGTATTGCTTGACGTTGAGGGCCTGCGTCTGGTTTGACGCAACTTGCCTGCCCCTGACCGGAATGAGCTCATTCATGGTGGCTTAGAACCTTTTGAACTTGGATTCGTCGATATCCGAATCCATACTGGCCATTGAAGCTGACGCAACTTTGAAAGTGGACGAAGGCTTACCCATGCCGCCTTTCTTGCTGACTGCGGGTTTGCGCGAAAAGCTTGCAGCGCCCGAGTTCTCCAACTTGAAGAAGGACATGGTGTGCTGCAACTGCTCGGCCTGGCTGCTCATCTCTTCGGCAGTAGCGGCCAACTCTTCAGAGCTTGATGCGTTTTGCTGCGTGGTCTGGCTTAGCTGACTGATTGCGGCATTGATCTGGGCCGCGCCGGACGACTGCTCCTCCGATGCCGCTGTAATTTCCTGCACCAGATCGGACGTCTTTTTGATGCTGGGAACAATTTCATCCAGCAACTTGCCGGCACGTTCCGCCAAGTCCACGCTGGAGCTTGCCAACTCGCCAATCTCTTGTGCCGCCACCTGGCTGCGTTCGGCAAGATTGCGTACTTCAGCGGCCACCACGGCAAAGCCTTGTCCGTGTTCACCCGCACGCGCCGCTTCGATGGCCGCGTTCAGTGCGAGCAAGTTGGTCTGGTAGGCGATGTCATCAATGATGCTGATCTTTTTGGCAATCTGCTTCATCGCAGCCACCGTGGCCGAGACCGACTCGCCACCCTGTGCGGCTTCCTTGGCAGCCTTGCTAGCCATACCGTCCGTCACCTTGGCGTTCTCGGTGTTTTGCGCAATGCTGGAGGTCATCTGCTCCACCGAAGCACTGGTCTCTTCCACACTCGCAGCCTGCTCGCTGGAGGCTTGTGACAGCGACTGCGAGGTAGCACTCACCTCTTCAGCCGCACTGGCCAGCGACTGGGCACCACTATTTACATCTGTAACAACATGAGAGAGTTTTTCAATCATGTTCCGAATTGCGAATAACAAGCTGGACTCGTCCCTTGGTCGAGTTTGTAATTTCATGGTCAGATCACCTTCTGCCAGTCGGGCTACCATGTCACGGGCATACTCCGGCTCACCGCCGATTTGCTTGAGAATGCCACGTGTGATCAGCCAGCCAATTAGCACCGCAAATACAGTTGCGCTGATTCCCAGGATGATGATCAGGCGCTCGGCAGCATTCACCATATCGTCAGCCTCTTTACCTGCCTTTTCCATGGTCTCGGTCTGAAAGTCAATCAGGGCGTTGACGCTTGCCAGATAGTCTGTCTGAGTCTTGCGGAGATCTCCTTGCATAAGCAGAACAATATCGGCCTTGCTATCAGTCTTGAGCAGGGCCAAAAATTTGTCCTGAGACCCCACGTACGTCGCACGGGCAACGCTTATGGCCTTAAAAAGTTCCCGGCCCTTTTCGCTCTTTATCGACTTATCAAGCTTTTCGAGATTCTCCGTAATGATTGCTCTTTGCGGTGCGATAGCCTCAATCGATTTCTGCTGCTCTGCACCTGAGTAGATGTAGGCATTGCGCAATTGCCTGGCAATGGTGTGAATTCCATCGATAACATTATTCGCCTGCACGGTCTTTGGGAAACGATCGTTAACCATCAACCCAATGCTTTCGTTGAGCGCTGTTAGTCGCGTGTAACTGGTCACCGCAATAACCAACATTAGAATTAATGTCACCGCGAAGCCAAGGCCCAATTTCACGGCCAATTTCATATTTGCAAACATGGTGCATACCTTAAAAATATTTTCACTATCAAAACATCGGAAACCAAAATTGCATTGATCCTGATCAACGTTGTCACTAAACTTTCTCGGTCTCCGCATGGGGCGCTGTCCTTTGAAGCCGACTGGCTGCCGCAGCGCCAGCCAACGCCTCATGTATCAACTGCGGCACATCCAGAATCAACGCCACCTCGCCACTGCCCAGAATGGTGGAGCCGCTAATGCACTTGACCTGGCTAAACACTTCGTGCAATGGTTTGATCACCGTCTGGAATTCGCCCAGTAGCGTGTCCACCACATGGGTGAAGGCCACCACATGATCCAGGCTGAACAGGCCCGAGGAACCCTTGATGGTGTGCGCAGCGCGGAAGATGGAGTTGATCACCAAAGAACGCGGCCACATTGAGTAGCTCAAAGACTTCCAGCACTGCCGGGCTATGGCCCACCAGTTGCAACTCGCCACCGAGC
>CAIQYP010000406.1 GCA_903876045.1 uncultured beta proteobacterium
CCGTCTGGCCGCCAACAAGGACTGGATCGTGGATGTGGTGGTGGCCCAGCGCGGCCGCCAGCCAGTGGACGGCGACAACGTACAAGTCACCCTGCTGTGGTGGGTGGACACCCGCACTGTCAACCGGGCCCGCTACAACAAGGTGGCATCGTGGGCACCTGGCAACGTGCCCTGGGCGGCTGACGTGCAAGCCATGTTGAATAACCCGCTGACACAGGCCGCGCCGGACCTGAGCGATGGCTGGCATTACGCGATGCCACTGGACCCCGCGCCCCGGGCCAGCCTTGCCGGTCAAACGCTGGACCCCCTCAACCCCGGGGTAGTGAGCTTCAGGTTGAACGTGGGCGCGCACCGCAATGACAGCGTGGTGCTGCTGGTGGCCGTGCTGCGTTCAGGCACCGACCTGGTCATCGAGCCAGTGCCGCTGCGTGAGCTGGTTTTGAATAACCCGGCGGTCGCCGTACGCGCCGTACGCATCATCAATTGAGGAGACTGTTCCCACATTCAAGTACCTGCACCCGACCGCCAGCTCATTCCTCTGACACTTTGTTCCACCCCAAGGCCAGCACTTCCGGCCCAATTACTTCAGGAGACACCATGGCCAAGAAACCTGCAGCACCCAAGACCAAGACCAAAGCCAAACCGACAAGCCAGGCCGCACCTCAAGCCGATGCACCGGTGAAGATCTGCTTCGAGCGCATCATCCCCGACGAGATCGACCATGAACATGACATCCGCCGCAACATGCGTCAGATGATCACGGAGTCGCTTGGCGGCGCAAAGAGACTGAGCGCCGATGACATGGGGTCAATTGCCCGCATGGCCGTGGTCAACACCAAGAAGTGGCCCGCCGGCACCACGCTGCGCTGCCGGTTTCTGGACGGCAGCCCCAAGATGCGAAGCAAGGTCAAGGCCGTGGCGCTGGAGTGGCAGGCGCTTGCCAACATCAAGCTCAAGTTCGTCACCGTAGGTGCGGCAGAGATCCGCATCTCGTTTTTTGCCGACGCCGGTTCCTGGTCGGCCGTGGGCCGCGACGCCCTCAACACCAGCTACTTCCCGCTGCACCAGCCAACGATGAACTACGGCTGGCTGCGCGACGACACCGCTGACACCGAATACCACCGCGTGGTCACGCATGAGTTCGGCCACGCGCTGGGCTGCATCCATGAGCACCAACAACCCAAATTCACCCGCGTCTGGGACGTGCCCAAGGTGATGAAGTATTTCTCCGGCCCGCCCAACTATTGGAGCGCCGACGACATCAAATCAAACGTGCTGCAGAAGTACTCGCCCAAGGGCATCTCGGCCACCAAGTTCGACCCCAAGTCCATCATGCTGTATGCCTTCGATGGCGTGCTATTCGCAGACGGCAAGGGCCCCACCAACGAGAACACTAATGTCTCGGCGCTGGATACCTCGATGATCAAAAAGATGTACCCCTGAGCTGAGCCCAGACCATCCACAACCAAAAGAGGTACGAACATGGAATTCCTGATCGAGACATTTCCCTTCGCCTTCGGTGTGCTGCTCGCTCTCAGCTGCGAGCGCCTGGGCGGTCTGCGCCAGCGTTGGCCCCTAGCCTCCGCTGGCAGCGTAGCACTGGGCGCCTTTGCCACGCTGGCCAGTGGCGAGTGGCGCGAGAGCCTGACTTACTTCGCCTTCGACATCGCCCTGGTGGCAGTCACCTGCGCTGCCACCAGCTGGTTGCTGCAGAAAAGGCGCGATCGCATCCTACAGAAATAGTTTGACACCGGTCCGCCTACAGAATCAGGGCTCAAGCTCATTTCCGGGTGGAAATACGTGTCGCCTTCTGGCTCACACCTCATTGGACAAGGCTTAGGAGTGACAAGGGCCGGCCGTTCCCCGATTCATGGGTTGATCAATCCGCCACGAACGCTTCTCGCGTAAGACTGTGTTACCGGGCATACCCCGGACTTACATAAATAGGGGAGACAAGACATGGCACAAGACGACAAGGGCGGGGGTGGCAATCTGCCCATAGCGAGCATCGTGGCGCTGGTGCTTTTTACCAGCGGGCTGTGGGTACAGCACCAGCCGCTGCAGTCGGATCGCCCGGGCGTGGCGCTCAAGCAGCAAAGAGACGCCGAGATTCACCAGGATGTGGACGCCCGGCTCTGGCAGGACCCGCTGGAGGCCGTGAAGCGCGCCGAGGCTGAAAGCAGCAAGGACGCCAAGTCGCCCCCAGCAAAGGACGCCGCCGAAGAAGACCGGCACAAACCCGGGTCATTTCTCACCTGGATGAACAAGAGTAAGGGCAAGAGTCGGCTGGTGCTGCCCGTCATGGTTTTTGGCGGCCCTTATGCCGAGGATGCCGAACAACGGCGGCGCACGCGCTACGCCGTGCTGTCGGGCTTGCGCGAATCGGGCTTCGAGCCTGACAACAGCCGCAGTATCGGCTACGCGCGGCTGAGCGAGCGCAAAGTGCTGGTGCCGTTCGAGAAGTGGACAAGAATCGGCGTCAACCGAAGCGCGTGGGAAGAGGTGTATGTGCTTTGGGTCAACGAGGAAAGCCTGGGCCTGAAACCTTTGGCGCGATTGGGCGGGGTGCTGCAGGACCTGGTTCCGCCCGATGACCCGTCGATCGCCGTCACCGTGCTCGGCCCGGCGAGCAACCGCATGGCCCTCGATCTGGCCGACCAAATGGCGAAGCAGACCGCGGGCGCATCAGCGGGCTCCGGCCCGGACGATGCGGTGGAGATCAGCGTTGGCGAACGCCAGATCCGCTTCATCGCGCCAGACCTGTCATTTACGGCCGCCGCGTTGGCGCGGCAACTTGCCAAATCCAGCATGCCACCAGAAATGCAGAAAGAAGAGGAGGCGCGATTGCATGCAGCGCTCGGACCTGCGCTGGAGCGCCTGCGCCTGGGCCCGGACGATGCGCAGTTGGCGCAACTGATGGTGGGTGAGCTCGCCAACCGTGGCGTCCAATTGAACACCGGCCCCGAGGGCCGCTGCAATGATCAGGTGGCGCTGGTCGTCGAGGCCGACACGCACTATGCGCGCAGTCTGACGCATGAATTCAGTGCTTTGCTCAAGCCGTGTGAGCCCCGGTTCACGCCCATGGTCTTCCACTATTTCCGCGGTCTGGACGGCAAGGGGGCGCAGGACGATTCGCAAGCCAGCAAGTCCGACGACGGACAGCGCGACAAATCCAACCAGGAGTACACGCCCTACCAGGAACGGCCACAGGGCCAAGGTCAGTTCGACTACCTGCGGCGCATTGGCGACGAAATCAAGCTAAGAAGCGACGAACAGCAACGCGCTGTCCAGGTCACCGATGGCAAGGGAAACAAAGCGGGCAGCCGGGACAGCGAACACCTGTCACCCGACCCGGGTTCATTCACCAGCCGCGGCGCTGTGCGCGCGGTCATCGTTCTGGGCAGCGACATCCATGACAAACTGGTGGTGCTGCACGCACTGCGCGAGAGTCTGCCGCAGGCCCTGTTTGTCACCACCGATCTGGACGCTGGCTTGCTGCAGAAGGAGCAGTTGTCATGGACGCGCAATGTCCTGGTCGGCTCCGGCTTCGACCTCCAGCTGCCGCCAAACCTGCAGATAGCCGCACCGCCGTTTCGCGACACGTCGCAGAGCGCGAGTTTTCTCGCGACGCGCATGGCGCTGGTGAATCAAGACGCCAGGGGAAATGACTTGCTGGCGCAAATACGCGAAGTGAGCCATCGCGTGCGGCTGTTTGAAATCGGCAACCAGAGCGCGGTTGCGCTGAGCGTCAAGGCCGACTACGCATCTAACCCGGCAGTCAGGCCGCTGGGTGAAAACAGCGGGCTGGGGCATTCCTGGGAGATCTTCGTGACGGCGGTGACGATGACCATTGTCCTCGGTGTTGCGGTCAACTGGCGGCTGCGCCAGTTCCTGATCGATCTGTGGCGCCGCAAGCACTATGCCGTGCGCAGCACGGTCGCGGGCGCTGCGGTGCTGGCCTATTTCATTGCGATCCTGGTGTGCATCGGCAAGGTTTCCGCCACACCCGGTGAGGAGCCGATGCGTTGGTTTGCCGGTGTCAGCGTGTGGCCCGCAGCGCTGATTTGCAACCTGGCCGGCGTGCTGGCGGTGGCGTTTTTTGTGTACGGCCGCCGCACGTTGAGAAAAGGGGAAGCGGCCATCGAAGAGGAGTTTTTCAAGGCCGACTTGACGCAAACGCTGCCAACACAGGCACCCAAAGGCAGGACCAAATGGTTCAATGAGTTCCAGGAGTCCTGGTTTCCCGGCAGCTACAGCGAGGAGCCGCCGAGCCAGAGCCACGCCTGGGCCGTGTGGCTGAAATACAAGACCTGGGGCCGGGGCCGCAGTTGCGCCCTGCGCCTGGCGCTTGGCGTGGCGGCCGTCTTCATTCTGGCTGGGGTGATGATCCTGGATCTGGGGCTGCCCACCTCCCCCGTGAGAGGACATACCAGTACCAATCTGTATTTCTTCATGGTCATTCCCGGCTACCTGCTGACCATTCCCCTGCTGGTGTGGACGCTGGATCGCGTGGCCGTGTGCAGCCTGTTTCTGCACCGGCTTTATGGTTCCGATGACGCGCCCAAGCACAGCGGCTGGAGCGCCCAGACGCAGGCCCGCTACTGCGGCTGTAGCACGCTGTCCCCGACACAGAACGCCAGCGAAGACGCCGGGGCGGTTGATAGTTATATCGACCTTCGCCTCAGCGCGCGCATCAGCCACCACGTGGGCACTGTCATCGTCTACCCCTTCATCCTGGTGCTGATGCTGATCGTTGCGAGGGCACGCTATTTCGACAATTGGGGCATGACGGCGGGTTACCTTGTCATCATCTTCGTCATCCTGACACTGTTGACGCTGGCTGCCTTTACCTTGCGCCAAAACGCCGAACGGATACGCCGCTACACGATCGAGCAGTTCGAGTCGCTGGAGGTCCGGATGTGCGCCAAGGATTACCAGACGACAACCCAAACGACCAAAGAGCAACTGGCGCTGATGAAGGACATTGCAGTCCATCTCAAGGAGGGCGCTTTTGCGTCCTTCTCCAGCCAGCCCATCGTGCGCGCCATCCTGCTGCCCTTTGGCGGAGCCGGGCTGATCAACCTGCTGGATTTCGCACTGATTTGACGGCCAGGCGCCGTTGTGCGCAAGCCGTGAGCATTGACCAGGTACGTGCGCGACTGGCGGCTGAACATGCCAGCGTCAAGGCGCGATGATCTATCGGGTTGTTTTTGCTCCCGAAGCGCTGGAGCAGCTTGCTGAGCTCTACCGCTACATAGCCCTTGCGGCTTCCCCAGAAATTGCAGTTGGATATACGGATGCCATCGTGAGCTATTGCGAAGGTTTTTCAACACTTCCGCACCGTGGCACGACGCGCGACGATATCCGCACAGGGCTGAGAATCACCAATTACAAAAAGCGCGCCGTGATCGCCTTTGCTGTTGACGAACAGTGCGGGTCCATTCTCGGTGTGTTCTATGGCGGCCAGGACTTCGAAACGATTTTGCAGGACGACCCCGAAGAAGGCCATAAACATTGATCGGAACCAGTGCCACGATTCCTGCGGCCTATGTACTGTGCGGGGCTGCGCTCTGCCAGACACGGGACCAACCTAAAGCAGCCTGTGGTGAACCGCTGCAATCGTTATGGGTGGGAAAACGCCAGTCAGATGCGGAACTGCTCCAGACGCTGTCCTAGTTCAGGCAAGGCCTTTAGGTCCAGGTTGGCAAAAGCCACGCGCAGATAGGCGTCCTGTTCCGGACCGAACATGCTCCCAGGCAAAATCAAAATATTGGCCTCGTCCGCCAGCTTATGCGCCACCTCAAAGGCTGACTTGCCCTGGAAAGGGTGCTCCAGATAGCCGAAATAAGCGCCTGATGACACGAGCCGGAACCCGTTCACCGGCTCAGCAAAAACACGCTGCAATGCCGCCTTTTTAGCGCGCATTTCCAGTCGCTTTTCTTCCCGCCACGGGTCCAGGTGCGTCAAGCCGTACCAGGCCGCCAGTTGGCCAATGTGGGGCGCGCAGATGGTGATGCAGTCCAGCAGTTTGGCCACTTGCAACTGAACCGCAGTTCCCGCCGTCAGGCTGCCCACACGAAAACCGGTGAGCGCGTACACCTTGGAAAAACTGTACAGATGAATGAGCACGTCTTCCCAATCCGGCCGGGAAAAAAGGCGGTGCGGTGGAACACCCACGTCGTCCCGAAAGTCTTTGTAGGTCTCGTCCAGAACCAGGGCAATACCGGCCTGCTGGCACAAGTCGAAGCATTGCTCCAAAAATTCAGGCGCATAAACAGCACCCGTCGGGTTGTTCGGCGTGACCAAAACCAGGGCACGCGTGCGCGGGGTGACTCGGGATGCAATGGCGTCGATGTCCGGCGTGCCGCCGCTCTGCCGGTTGAAGGGCACATACACCGGAGCTATGCCCAGGGTCTGCAACCACATCTGGTGGTTGAAATAGTAGGGCAAGGGCAACAACACCTCGTCGCCCGGCCCGGCAAGCGCCATCATGGCTACGGAAAAGGCTTCGTTTCCGCCCGCAGTGATGGCAATGTTTTCCGCCTGAATCCGGCCCGCGTAGTCAAGCGAGAGGGCCGCAGCAAGCGCCTCCCGCAGAACCGGCAAACCTGCAATCTGTGTGTAGAGGGCGGTGCCTGGCTTTTGAATTTCTTCTGCCAAAAAGCGCTGCAGGTCCTGCGCGGGTGCGTAGCTGGGCACGGCCTGCGACACGTCCAGCAAAGGCCGGTCTTTGGGGAAGGTGCGTCCCGCAATCCAGCGGTGCGCATGGGCAATCGGGGGCGCAGAAACCGTGCGCAATACGGCATTGGTAGAAAATTGCATGGGGGCTCCCGCTGAAAAGAAAGAAGTGCCGTGTTAGGCGCGGTAGGCAACTTTCGGCAGGACACACAGCATCTCAAACAACAGGTTGGCGCCCACCAGGGCCGTGTTGCCAGAGAGGTCATAGGGTGGAGAAATCTCCACCAGATCGCCGCCCACAATGTCGAGACCACGGCAACCCCGAATAATTTCCAGCGCCTGCCAAATCGACAAACCGCCAATCTCCGGTGTGCCCGTGCCGGGCGCAAAGGACGGATCCAGCCCATCGACGTCAAAGCTGAGGTACACCGGGCCAGCACCGAGTTGTGCTCTGATTTCCGCCATCAGAGGCGCTAAAGATTTGTACCAGCACTCTTCCGCCTGCACCACGCGAAAGCCCTGGCTGCGTGGCCAGTCAAAATCTTCGGCGGTGTAGCCGCTGCCGCGCAAACCAATTTGGGCCACCCGCTTGCCATCGAGCAGGCCCTCTTCGACCGCGCGCCTGAAAGGGGTGCCATGGGCAATCTTTTCACCAAACATGGTGTCATTGATGTCGGCGTGGGCGTCCACATGCACCAGACCCACCGGACCGTGTTTCTTGAACATCGCACGCAGGATTGGCAACACGATGGTGTGGTCGCCGCCTAGCGTGAGCGGCACACAGTCGTGTTGCAGGATGGCGTCGTAGGCATCGGTAATGATGTCCATGCACTTGGGGGCATTGAAGGTGTTGATGGCCACGTCACCAATGTCTGCTACCTGCATCGAGTCGAACGGTGCAGCACGCGTTGCCATGTTGTAGGGGCGCAGGAGACAAGACTCCGCACGAATGGCCCTGGGGCCAAAGCGGGCTCCAGCCCGGTTGGAGGTGCCGATATCAAAGGGCACGCCCACAAAGCAGGCATCCAAGCCCGCGGCACTGGATGCGGTAGGCAAACGCATCATGGTTGCAGGACCCGCAAACCGGGGCATGGCGTTACCGCCGAGGGGCTGATTGCGAGTGGATTCCGGCATGGGCATGGGATAAAAAGTATGTAGTTGAGGTCGGTGATGAACTGCTAACCACAGTCACTTTGTGGCCGGGTCACTTTACCTCAGTCATGCGCCTTTATGTCGTTTATGCTGACAGCGAAAGTAACGAAATTCAATCCCCAGTTCGCCTTGCAAGCCACCCAGGAAAATCATGAACCAGACCGATATGAAAGCCCAGACGCAGCCCCGCTATAGCGGCATCCCGACCTTCATGCGAGTCCCTGCGGTGCAGGACTTGAATGATCTGGACATCGCCATTGCCGGCGTTCCCTATGACGGGGGTGTATCCGCGCGCTCAGGAGCCCGCTACGGTCCGCGGGAAATCCGGAACATGTCGTCCATGACGCGCTCGATACACCATGTCACCCGCTTCAATCCCTACGAGGTTTGCCGGGTGGGTGACATCGGTGACGTTCCATTCACGGACGTCTACAACATCGAGCGCGCCCATGAGGACATTCGTGCCTTCTTTGCACCCGTGTTCGCAGCTGGCAAGAAAACACTGATCGCGGGCGGTGACCACTCCATCACTTTCCCTGTGTTGCAGGCCCTTGCGCCCGCACGGCCCATTGGCCTGGTGCATGTGGATGCTCACACCGACACCTGGGACTATTTCCTGGGTTCGAAATTTACCCATGGGTCGCCCTTCAGGCGAGCCGTCGAGGCCGGACTGATAGACCCGAAGAAGACCATCCAAATTGGGATTCGAGGCGCCCAGAATTCCGATGAGGGCTGGCGTTACTCACTGGAGAGCGGCATGCGTGTCGTCTTCATTGAAGAGTTCACCCAGCTCGGCGTGGCCGCCGTGATTGCAGAAGCACGCAAGATCGTCGGCGACGGCCCCACCTACCTGTCCTTCGATGTGGACAGCCTCGACCCCGTGTATGCGCCAGGCACCGGCACGCCGGAAATCGGTGGCATCACGACGCGTGAAGCGTTAGAGTTGCTCAGGGGCCTGAATGGTATCGATTTCGTCGGTGCGGATGTCGTCGAGGTGGCGCCGCCCTATGACCCGTCAGGCAACACT
This sequence comes from uncultured beta proteobacterium, assembly GCA_903876045.1. Classification (GTDB taxonomy): domain Bacteria; phylum Pseudomonadota; class Gammaproteobacteria; order Burkholderiales; family Burkholderiaceae_C; genus Allorhodoferax. The sequence goes on from CAIQYP010000406.1 coordinate 8,858, forward strand.
GCGCTGGTGGCGGCGACTTTGATGTACGAGTGTTTGTGCTTGCTGGCCGCAACCAAGGGGACCTGAGGAAGTCCTCTTAGGTGAATCCGGCCCCAGCCTAACTGCTCGAAAACTTTTGAATTTCGGCCCCCCCTTTGGACACGATGGAGAAGGCCAGGAATGGCTGCAAAACCGGGCTGAACTGGACAACCGGACAGCTGACTGTCACCTACAACCGCTGCATTGCGGTGATAAGCAAATGTCTTAGTTTGGATAAGGAGTGTTCACTCGATCTGATCACCTGTGTGATGGTTCAGAACTGGAAGCCGCCTTTCCCAAGAAGGCACTTCTAGACGCTGGGCGGGGTGGATGGTGCTGTGAGGTAAAAGCGGAGTCCGCTCAAGCGGGCGGGGGGCACGAACGGAACCATCTACCCCACTGTCATCGGCGTACACAAAACTCTGCCTTCAAGGTCTGCTGTCGGCGCAATGGTAATTGCGGAAGCTTCATTCCTGCCGTCCATTTTTGAAAACTTTTGGGCGGCGATGTTGGCCATCGCTGACGGGCTATTCTGGAATTTGTAGTTTGTAAACTGCCTGTTTCAAACCGGTCCTTCATCGAAGGAATGTTTTGTGCTGACTCAATACAAATTTTTGCAGCGTTACTCGGGTATCCCTGCCTTGCGCAGATTGGCCCAAGAATTTTCTTCGATTTCCTTGAGCCAAATCGGATTGCTGGAGAGCTTAAGCGCCTTGTACCAACCAATCGAAAAGTCCGGCTTCATCGCCATTAATTTTTCCTTGGTGACAGCGGCCTTGTCGGTATCACCGAGGGCCGTATAGGCAGAAACCAAATCGACCAAGGGCCAAAAATAGCTGAAGGTCGCAAATGCCTTTTCACACCAATCCACCGCCTCCTTAAATTTCCCCAAGTGCATATAGGCATGGCAAGTATAAAAATAATAATCGTCTCTGAATGGATCTTTTGGAGAAAGTTCCATCGCCTTCCTGGCAACGGGAATGGCCTCGGCTGCTTGTCCATTGAGTATGAGGTAGACGGGTTTGGTTCTGAGAGCATCTACATCATTTGGGTCCATCTCCAGCATGGCATTAATGTGCTGCAAAGCCTCCTCGTTGCGCCCCTGACGGTATCGGGCTCTGGCCAGCGCACGGTGGCCGTTTGCATCCAGTGCGACCAAGCCCTCCAAGTGGGCAATATCGCTATTGAATTGCGCCAAAATTTCACCAGATTGTGGAACGCCCTCATTCTGGAACAGACCCACCATATTTGGGATGCGATGCGCTCTGGCAGTGGAGTTCTGCGGGTCCAATTCGATGGCTTTGGTGAATAGCCGATGGGCTTCCAAGCAAGTTTCCTTGTTGTAGCAAGCCAAATATTTCGAGTACCCCTGCATATCCAGGTCTTCAGAAGCAGGTGATGCCAGTTTTGCCGATTGGATTGCCTCTGCCTGGACCAACTGGACCCGCAAAAGATTCGTGATGCGGGCCGCTACCCATTGGCGAATATCGCCTTTCTTATCACCCGCGATGTCAAGCGCGTCAGCCCACAGATTGGAGCCTGATACGCCATCCACAAGTTGGGCGGTGATGTGGTAACCGGCATCCGACCGGTCGACTGTGCCTTTTAGAACATAGCGCACGTTCAAATCTTTGGCGAGAGCTTTCAAATCCACGGCTTTGCCCTTGTATGTAAAAGCTGTGCCCCGGCCAATGACAAAGCTGCCCTTGATGCGCGATAGTTGCACCGTCACATCTTCGGTCACGCTGTCTGCGATGTAGTCCTTGCTGGCATCCCCGCTGGAATTGACAAAGGGCAGCACCACAATGGACAAACGCGGCGGAGGCGTCCCCGTTGCCTGCTTGTTCCAGACCAGGTAAACCGCTCCGGTCATCAGCAGGAGCGCCGCCAACCAGATCACCCATTTGCCTGCAAGCCACTTCTGATCAAAACTGGCATATACAGTCGCCACATGCGCCGCCTGCAACGCAGGCTCTGGCGCGGAAGCGGGAGCAAGATATGGCACCTCTTCCACCAGATCCATCGGCACCGCTTCGAAGGGATTCTCTGCAGGAGGTTCAGTGTCAGGGCCTGCCACAGCGCCCGGCACATGCTCTATCAGCCGGTAGCCGCGTCGAGGCACCGTGCGGATGATCTGGTGGCTTTGGTCGTCTATGGCGCGGCGGATGTCGCCAATGGCCTGCACCAGGGAGTCATCGGTAACGAACAAGCCCTTCCAGACCTGCGTTAGCAACTCCTGCTTTTCCATCACTTTGCCCGCGTTATTAGCCAGCAAACACAACAATTCCAGTGCCTGCGGGCGCAACTCAACGGTGGCGCCGACCTCATTCAGCAGTGCTTGGTGCTGTAAGTCAACTTTGTAGCCGCGCAGGTTAACAAGCCGGGGTTGTGGATTTTGCTCATTCATTTTCTGCAGTTTCCGTGCAGTCCCAGGGGCTGTCAACCGTTCTTATTCGCATCTACGGGTTCAAGGACGGAGGTGTTCGTAAGTCTTCGGAAGTGATCGGCGCGGATTCGGGACTTGATGCAACGCAATTCCTACTATTCAACGGTCAACGGTTCATCCCTATGGATACACGAACTGTTAGGCGAGGGAATCAACCATTTACTAACGCTCCAGGAGAAACGCTATGAAACTGCTGTCCACCACATTCAAGGCCTTGGCCTTTTCAACCATGACTGTCTTTGCCATGTTCCCGGCACATGCCGGAAGCAGCGAGGACGCCATGGAAGCATCCCTGCGCCAATACCTGTCGGCAGACAATAGTACTGAGTGGCAAAACGTATGGATGCCGCAGGCCAGCGCCAATGCCGTGGTTGTGGCCTTGTCGGGGGATCAGCAGATGGGCGAAATTGTTGCCAGTTACACCCGTTCCAATCTGGACAGAGGTGGTTGGGAAAATACACTGATGACCAATTCCAATTACACCGCCACCAACCCGCTGATGGCCGTGGGCGTTGGTTCTGGTGCCACAAGCCCTGTGCCTGCAGGCATGATGGCTACTGACCAACTGGCACAAATTTAAATCTGGTCACATGCCCGCCAATCACGCATGCGGGCAGTTTTCCATCCTGAACGGTAACGGGCATAGCCGAAGGCAGTCGCTCGCTAAGGGCTGGTTCGCTGCAATGCCAACCCATAGACAGCCCCACCCTGCCTCACTAAGAGCCAAGCAGTCATCACTACCAGCGGCAGGTCCATAAACACAAAGTAGGGCATGCGCTTTTCCGGGTAGTCATAGTACGGGGAACATTCCCTGAACCCGAAGGACCGGTACATGGTGATTGCTTCATTCATGATGCTTCCAGTGTCCAGTCGCATTAGCTGAAAGCCGTCTTCTCGTGCAGCAGAAATCAACGCAGTGCAAATTCTCCGCCCCAGGCCTGCACCTTGGTATCGCTGTGGAACGAAGACACGTTTTATCTCGCATGTGCCATCCGCAAGCCAACGGTACGCGCCACACCCGCGAACTTCGTTTTCATGAACGGCAATAAAAACGCGACCATTCGGTGAGCGATACATCGTTGGCAGCCGTTCTCTAGCCCGAAAAATGGGGGATTTCCAATCGTACGAATGTCACTGACAATGAGCTCGAACAAGATGGCCATGATTGCTCCACTTAAGGGTGTTGATGAAAAGATTTGCCCTTCCATCCTGGCACCCTTATTCCGTAAACTGCTACCCGGACGGGGCGCGGCTCGCCTGGACGGGGAAGTCCTTTTCATTCGTTAGGGTTCACACTTTGCGTTGCGGCGGACAGCATGTTGGTGCCCATCCGCCGCAGGCCACGGCCATCTGGCCCGGGCCCGGCACATTCACGACCAACTACAGCACGCGTGTCAGTGCACAGCTGTTCGCCCGCTTTGCGAACTTCCACGGCAGCCAGTTCTTCAACCCGACCATGATCTGCTGGGGATTGGGTGCCTTCGGCTTGGCGCTCACAGGCATGCAGGAGACACACACCAAGGAAGACATGGGTGAGCACTCACGCTTGATCCTGCTTTGGGGCGCCAACTTTGCCAGTCAGCCCAACACCGCACGCTTCGTCAACGCTCGCCCGCGCCGACAGTGCATCGGTGTTGCCAGATGCTGCTGCCGACCGCTTCACATTTTCTGCTGGACAGTCAACCTTCAACGCCCGGGTGGAAGTCACAGGAGCGTAGATTCCCATACCAATGCAGTGGCCTTTAAGTAGCTGCTCTCGAGCGGCAGATTAGTCGGCTTCCTGCCCATAGCCTCAGTGCCTAAGCGGGCTTCACGGTACAGGCAAAGTGCCGACCGTTCCAGAAATCAAAGTTGCGCGTTATTTCGTTATATTTTCAGCGCGTGATCTTTCAGCGGCATATTCCGAATGCGCTTTCCGGTAGCGGCAAATATTGCGTTGAGCACGGCGGGTGCGGCCACCGCAATCGTCGGCTCACCAACCCCACCCCAGAACCCACCCGAGGGCATGACGATGGATTCCACACGGGGCATATCCGCCAGCTTGAGCACCGGATAGTCGTGGAAGTTGCTCTGCTCGATGCGGCCGTTTTTGACGGTGCACGCTCCATACAGCGCAGCCGACAAGCCATAGGCAAAGGAACCTTCAATTTGGGCTTCGATCTGCTGCGGGTTGACCGCATGGCCGGGGTCTGTGGCGGCCACGATGCGGTGCACCTTAAGCTCACCTGCAGCGCTGACCGACACCTCGGCACAAGCCGCCACATAGCTGCCAAAACCCATGGTCTGCGCGAGGCCGCGGTAGACACCTTTGGGCGCAGGCTTGTCCCAGCCCGCACGTTCAGCCACCGCGTTCAGCACCGCCAGTGGCTTGGGGCTTTGGGCCAGCAATTTGCGTCGCAACGCCAGCGGGCTTTGTCCCATGGCGTGGGCCAGTTCGTCAATAAAGCATTCCACATACAGCGTGTTTTGGTTCAAATTGACACCCCGCCAAAAACCCGCCGGCACATGCGGGTTGTGCATGGCGTGGTCAATCAGCAGGTGCGGGATGGCATAGCCAAAAGATGCTTCGGGCCCCGGCGGATTCAGCCCTTGAAAGGCCACCGGGTCCTTGCCGTTTTTGATATTTTGCGGGGCAATAGTGGCCAGGATGGACTGGCCTGATATGCGCATGTGCAGCGCGTTCAGTTCACCCTTCTCATCCAGACCTGCGGTGAATTTGCATTGTGTGACCGGGTGGTAGCGCCCATGGGCCATGTCTTCTTCACGCGACCAGATCAGCTTGATAGGTGTACCCGGCATGGCCCGGGCAATGTGCACGGCTTGTGTCACATAGTCGGTGGCACCGCGTCGCCCGAAGCCTCCACCCAAGAGCAACTTGTACAACTCGCATTGCTCGGCTTTCAAGCCGGAGGCTTCCACCACCGCGTTGAACGCCGCCTCGCCATTTTGTGTGGGAACCCAAGCCTCGCATTGCTCAGGGGTCCAGCGCACGGTGGCGTTCATGGTCTCCATGGTGGCGTGGTTTTGATGCGGGTAGGAATACACCGCCTCTATCTTGTGAATGGCCTTAGCCAAGGCTTCTTTTGCATTGCCGACCTCATTGCCGACAACGGCTTGTTCCTGCGTAAGTCCCGCCTTGAGCACCTCGCCAAATTCAGCACTGGAGGCATTCGCATGGAGGCCTTCATCCCACTGCACCGGTAGCGCATCCAGCGCTGTTTTTGCACGCCACCACGTGTCGGCAATGACGGCCACGGCACTGCTGCCCACCCGCACCACTTTCTTCACACCCGGGCGAGTCAGCACCGCACTTTCGTCAAATCCGGCCAAGGTGCCGCCAAACACCGGGCAATCCTTGATGGCGGCATTCAGCATTCCCGGCAACACCAGGTCCATGCCGTAGATTTGTTTGCCGGTGGTTTTGTCCACCGTGTCGAGCCGGGCCAGGCGTTTGCCCGCCAACTTCCAATCTGCGGGTGCCTTCAGCGTGATGTCGGTGGGCACAGGCAGTTTGCCTGCCGCATCCGCCACCTTGCCGTAGGTGGTGGTGCGACCACTGGCTCCGTGTGTAATCACGCCCTTGGAAGTTTGGCATTCGGCCACAGGCACATTCCACGCACTGGCAGCCGCTTGCAGCAACATCAGCCGGGCTGCGGCACCGCCCTTGCGCACGTATTCGTTGCTCTGGCGTATGCCCTGGCTGCCACCGGTGCTGAAACTGCCCCACACCCGGTTGCGCTTCAAACTCTGGCCCGGCGTCGGGTATTCGGTGGTCACGCGGGCCCAGTCGCAATCCAGTTCTTCAGCCACCAATTGGGCCAGCCCGGTGAGCGTGCCCTGCCCCATCTCGGAGCGCGCAATGCGGATCACCACGGAGTCATCAGGCCGCACCACGACCCAGGCATTGACCTCGGGTGCGGTCGGTGCAGCGGGCGCAGTACCTGCTTCGGCGGCCTGCGCATCTTGTGGAATATGAAATGACAGAACCAGGCCGCCACCCAGCACGGCCGATGTCTTTAGAAAGCCCCGACGCGACGTGCTCATGTGCTGCTCCCATCGACATGCTGAATTTTCAGACCTGCGTCTGACAACTTGCCCGACACCACCGCGTGGATAGCTGCGCGCACCCGGTTGTAGCTACCGCAGCGGCAAATGTTGGTCATGGCTGCATCGATGTCAGCCTCCGTGGGGTGCGGCTTCTCGCGCAGCAAAGCGGTGGCAGCCATGATCATGCCGCTCTGGCAAAAGCCGCACTGCGGCACGTCCAGCGCAGCCCAAGCCTTTTGCACCGGGTGCGAGCCATCGGCAGACAGGCCTTCGATCGTCACGACTTTGGCAGTTGCGTTGAGAGATGCCAGGGGAATCGCGCAACTACGTGTGGCCACACCATCAACGTGCACGGTGCAGGCACCGCACAGCGCCATGCCACAACCGTACTTGGTGCCGGTCAGCCCGAGTTGCTCACGGATGACCCACAGCAGCGGTGTGTCCGCCTCCGCATCCACAGATCGGACCGTGTTGTTTACATTTATTTGCGTCATAGGCACCCGTTCGTTGAAGCGAGTGCCGATGCTACTTTGTATCCTGATTTACTGCTATCAGGACACGCTTTAATTGACGGCCAAGGTGAAGTGTTTACCTTCTATTTACATTCACTTGGGGATGACCAATTTTTGTCCGACCGATATGAAGTTGGGATTGGCCAGGTTGTTGCGGCTTTGAATTTCCGGGTAGCGCATCTTGTCGCCAAGGTGGGTCTGGGCAATGGTACTTAGGGTGTCGCCACGAACCACGGCGTAGACCGTTTCATTGGTATTGGCAGAGCGCACGGCAGCAATCTTGTTGCTCATGAAGTAGGTCTTGAGCATTTCAGTGTAAGCATCGGATGCGGTGGCCTTGCGGATTGCAGCGTTCAGAGCTTCCAGCAAGTCCCGGTCACCGGAACGCACTGCGATCTTGTACTCAATGTTGCTGCCGGCAAGCTTGGGAGAAACAAATTGCATGTCTGTGCCTTCGAGTTCGGCAACAGCAAATGGGTAGTCATAGATGACCGCATCGACCTGATGGGAGTCGATATAGCCCACGATCCATTTGCCGTTTGCATCCGCCTTGTCAGACAGCTCGACCAAACGCGACTTGGGGAAGGTGCGCTTGGCGAAGGCCATGGCATCGGGGTCACCCTTTAGCACACCCATGGTTTTTCCATCAGCCGCACCGACCGAGGTGATGCTTGAATTGTTTTGCGCAATCAGGGCGTAGCCAAAATCCTTCACATAGGGAATCGTGTATGCCACACCCTTCAAGTCATCGTCGTTGAAGGTCAGTCCGTCTATGGCGATGTCAACCGCAGTCCCCTGCAGAAGTTGCTTGGGTACCTTTTCGTACGCGTCAACTTCATGCTCCGTATCCAGCTTGATCTCATGACCACCAAACTCGGTTTGCGCAAACAGCGTCTTCATAAAGTCCACGTTGAAGCCCCTGGCTGTGCCGCGGTTGTCGCGGAAGTAAAAAGGCTTCGACGGACTTTGGACACTGACGCGCACCACCCCCGTTGAAATGATGTTCGCAAGTGTGCCGCCAGACTGCGCTTTGACTGTCTTGCCAGAGGTGTCGGGCTTGGGGTCAGACCATTCAGAACCATTGGTTGACTGGGCAACGGGTGCCTCCTTGCGCAGCAGGTGGTCCACCTTGGCCTTGTAGCCATCATCGACAAAATAGCCGCCAACCAGTACCAGGATGAGGATGAAAATTCCTGAAATTACTTTGCTCATTTTGATTATTCTTAGTTAAGGGATTTGGGAACTTTTGCTGACTCGTGCACCTCGATGCCAGGCAAAGACGGGCTTGCGCCATTGGCTATCAAGTCGGTACGATCCATGGTGGTTCCACCCTTGGCTACCGAGTCAGCGAGGACAGAAGCATCCATTTCAGCGAATGCCCGGTTAATGGAGTTCACCACGGCATCAATGGCGGCATCGGCCTTGAGTTGCTCCATGGGATCACCGCCGTCTACGCCACCGAGTGCATTGACCTTCTGCAAGGCCTGGGACATTTTCCAGTTCGCCGTCAGGAAGGCGATCTTCTCATCCATCAGTTTGATGTTCTCAACGAGCTCTTTGTACTTTTCATTCTTGTAAGCCAAAGCTTTTCTCATGGTGGCGAGTTGCTCCCTATAACGCGGGGCGGTATCAGGGTACTTCTTAGCAAATTCAGCGGTCATATTTTCAAAATTGCCGACCTCTGTGCTGTACGCAGTAATGCCCTCAAGATATTTCTTTGCACGTTCTTTGTAGGCCAGCGACTGCTGCGTCGCGGTCTCAATAGGATTTTCAGAGGCCGTTTTCACTACTTTCTGAATGTGCGAAATTCTCTCGTCATCCAGGGCGCGGTATTTGGCATTGGCGACTTTTAGCGCGATGACAGGCGCAGCGTGATAGCCAATAAAGACCAACGCACCGAACGCCGCCAGACCCACGATGCCTTTGATGGCAAGGTATGCGAGAGGGCCGAGTACCGCGCAGACCACAAGCATCACGCCAACTTTGACGAGTTTGGTGATCTTCTGCTGTTTCAATTCGACTTCGTTCATAGGAGTGGCTTTTGTAAGGGGGTTGATGATTGGCGTGATTTCGGTGTGTGGAATGTTGAACGGTGACTTTTCCACAATTTTCTTCTTATTTCAAATTTCCACAAAATTCGTGTGGCACGAGGTGGCAAGCTTGGCAAGCTTGGCAAGCTTGGCAAGATTACCTGATCCCTGCAGTGCTCTTGTCCCTGCGCCTGTTAAGCGACACCCGGTCAGCGGCGAAGATGCGGAAGACCCACGCGTCAAGGGTCCATCTGCGCGGTGGGCGCCCCGTGCAACACACCCAGTATCTTCTGCATGCCACTGGCCACTTCGGCACACGACTTCGCTGCATTCACACTAATGCGCACCGCATGCGGTGCCGGCGATCGACCCACGGCATAGTGGTCGGCCGTACGCACCAGCACGCCCGCCTGTCGCAAGGCCGCCGAGAACTGGCCGGCGCGCCAGGGTTCAGGCAGGGGCAACCAGATCAACGGCGACTCGGGGTCGCTGCGGTAGTCCAGCCCTTGGAGCAGTGGCAGGGCTACGGCCAGGCGTTCGGCAATCGCTGCGCGCTGGGCCGCGATCAATTGCTCGGCCACACCGCTCTCAATCCAGTCGGTGGCAATCTGGGGCAACAAGGGCGCCACCATCCAACAATCAGCGCGCATGCTCGCCGCCAGCTTGCTCAGCCATTGCGGTGCGGCCTCGACATAGCCGACGCGCAAACCCGGCCCTGCCACTTTGGAAAAGCTGGCCAACAGGAAGGACTGCTCGGGCAGCAATGTCGATAACGCAGGCAGGGGTGCGGCCTGCGCTGCCGCATGCACCGCGTCTTCGATCACCAGCAAGTTGCGCTGCCGCAGCACCCGTGCAATGGCTTCGCGCCGTGGCTGTGACATGGTGGCATTGGTGGGGTTGTGCAGATCAGGCGAGCAAAACACCAACTTGGCGTCAATATTTTTGGCTGCCAGCTCCAACGCGTCGGGCAGCATGCCCTGATCGTCGGTCTCAATGCCAATCAGTTGCAAGCGCATCAGCCTGGCCAATGCCTGCAAGCCGGGGTAGCTGAGCGACTCGGTCAACAACGCATCACCCGGACGTGCCAGCGTGCGCAGCACACAGGACAGGCCGTGTTGCGCGCCATGCGTCACCATCACGCGATTGGCGTCGCCCGTGGTGCCAAAGCGCTTGAGCCACTGCGCGCCTGCGGTCCGATGGTGGGCGTGGCCGGTTTCTGGCTGGTAGCTCAGCACCTGTCGAATCACATGGGGGTCAGCGGCCACGCGTTGCAGGGCCTCGGTCAGTGCACGGCCATCGTCTGTCGGAATGGCCACGTTGTGCGCCAGGTCGACCGGCGTGGCGCTATCTGGATGGGCCACGGCCTGCTCGGGCGAACGCACATAGGTGCCATCGCCAATGCGCGCCATCGCCAGGCCGCGCTGCTCCAGAATGGCATAGGCGTGGCTGACCGTGCCCGCGGTGACCGCGAGGCGTTGCGCCAGTTTGCGCTGCGGCGGCAGTCGCTCGCCAGTAGGTATTTGACCATTGAGAATGTGCTGCGCCAACTCTTCGGCAATGGCCAGGTACCTGGGCTGGCTGGCGTCTTTGAAAACGGACTTCGAAAGCAGGTTTTCTAGCGGCACTGGTGTTTACCCTTAATTAGTGTGCAATTACTCAAGATGGTGGCATTGATAGCATGCAATCACAGGCATAGTATCTTGCAATGAATGCATTCGACTACATCATCGTGGGCGCCGGTTCGGCCGGTTGCGTGTTGGCCAACCGACTATCGGCCAGTGGCAAAGACAGAGTCCTGCTGCTCGAAGCCGGTGGCACCGACCGCAGCCCCCTGATCCAGGTGCCGCTGGGCTACGGGCTGACCTTTGCCGACCCCAAGTACAACTGGATGTACACCACCGAGCCCGACCCCGCGCTGAACAACCGCACCAGCTATTGGCCACGCGGCAAAGTGCTGGGCGGCAGCAGTTCCATCAACGCCATGGTCTATATCCGTGGCCAGCAAGGCGACTACGACGACTGGGCCGCCGCCGGCAACACCGGGTGGGCCTGGAAGGATGTGCTGCCCTACTTCAAAAAGCATGAAGACCATGTGTTCGGCGCCAATGAACACCACGGTGCAGGCGGTGAGCTGCGGGTGAGCGACTTTGCCGACCAGGTGCACCCGCTGTGTGCGCGCTTTTTGCAAGCCGGTGAGAACCTGGGTTTCAAGCGCACGGCAGACTTCAATGGTGAGCTTAAAGAAGGCTTTGGCCTGTGGCAGATGACGATTCGCGATGGTTGGCGCGCCTCCAGCTCCACGGCCTTTTTGCGCCCCGCCCTGCGGCGCATCAAGCTGGTTCTCAAGACACATGCGCATGTGACCAAGGTGCTGATCGAAGACAAAAAGGCCGTGGGTGTGGAGTGCCTGATCGGTGGAGTTAAGCAGACCTTCACAGCGCGCAAGGAAGTAATCTTGTCAGGGGGCGCCATCAACTCGCCGCAACTGCTGCAACTCTCCGGCATTGGCGACCAAGCGCTGCTGGAAAAAGTAAGTGTGCCGCTGGTGCACCACCTGCCGCGCGTGGGTCAGGGTCTGCAAGACCATCTATGCGTGTCTTACTTCTTCAAGTCCAAGGTGCCCACGCTGAACGACAAGTTGAGCCCCTGGTACGGCAAGCTCTGGGCTGGCGTGCGCTATGCCTTCACCCGCAAAGGCCCGTTGGGCATGAGCGTGAACCAGGCCGGTGCCTTTGTGCGCAGTCGCCCCGGATTGGAGCGGCCCAATCTGCATCTGTATTTCAACCCGATCAGCTACAGCGCCGCCACGATTGTTCCGGGCCGCTTCAAGATCACCAACCCGGATTCGTTCTCGGCCTTTCTGATTTCGTTCAACACCTGTGTGCCGACCAGTCGGGGCAGCGTGACCATCATCTCCAGCAACCCGCTGGACAAGCCTCGCATTGAAACCAACTTTTTGACCACCGAGCACGACCTGCGCGACATCGTGGAAGGCTCACGCATGGTGCGCAGCATTGCCAACAGCAAGCCCTTGGTGGAAGTGATGCAGAGCGAGCATCTGCCGGGTATTGCCGTGCAGAGCGATGAAGATATTTTGAAAGATTTCCGCACACGCGGTGGCTCGGTCTATCACGCGTCTTGCACCTGTGCGATGGGCACTGACCCTTCGACTTCGGTTGTCGATGCGCGGCTTAGGGTGCATGGCATTGCCTCCCTGCGCGTGGTGGATGCGTCGATTTTTCCACAGGTGACTTCGGGAAATACGAATGGGCCGGTGATGATGGTGGCGGAGAAAGCTGCCGACATGATCCTGCAGGACAACGCCTGATATTTTTTCTCAAACAATCAAACTAACCAACAACTAAAGGGCCACCTCCATGAGCAAACAGAAAATCGGCTTTATCGGCCTGGGCAGCCTGGGCGAAGGCCTGTGCAACAGTCTGGTCACCGCAGGCTACCCGGTCACTGTGAACGACCTCAACAAATCCCTTGCCACCCGATTGCTGGCGGCAGGAGCCACATGGGCTGACTCAGCAGCTGACGCCTGCAAGGATGCCGATGTGGTCATCACCGCGCTGCCCTCGCCCGCCATCTCCCGCAAGGTCGTCGAAGGCGCTGGCGGCGTGTTCGACAACCTGAAGAGTGGTGGCACCTGGATCGAGATGAGCACCACCGACATGGAAGACTTGTTACGCCTCTCAGACGTCGCCAAGAGCAAAGGCATCAAGGTGCTGGAGTGCCCGGTGACCGGCGGCGTGCACCTGGCCAACTCGGGTGAAATTACCGTGTTGGTGGGTGGCGAAGAAGCCACCTTCAAGGGTGTGGAAGACATCCTCAAGACCATCGGTGGCGAGATCATTTACATGGGCAAGATGGGCAATGCATCGGTCGTCAAAGTGGTGACCAATAGGCTGGCCTTCATCCACCTGATTGCCGCGGGCGAAGCCATGATGCTGCCCGCCAAATACGGTGTGGATCCGGACGCCACGTACCGCGCCATCCGCGCCAGTTCGGGCAACAGCTTTGTGCATGAAACCGAATCCAAGCTGGTGCTCTCCGGCAGCTACAACGTCAAGTTCACCATGGACCTGGCCTGCAAAGACCTGGGGCTGGTCAACGGCATTGCCGAGAAGCTGGGCGTGCCGCTGGAACTGGGCAGCATGGCGCAGCAGATATTCCGACGCGCGCGTGGGCTTATGGGCGGCAACGCACAATCCCCCGAGGTGGTGCGCATGATCGAGAAGGCTTGTGATCTGGAACTGCGCGCACCGGGTTACCCCACTGAACTGGTTGCTGAATAGACAAGGAAACACCATGAGCTCTCCCACCACGCATGCCGAATGGGCTGCCTTCGCCGCCTCCCTGAAAATCGAAACCGGGCTGTTTATCGATGGCCAATTTGTCGCGGCAAAGTCGGGCGAGAGCTTTGACTGCATCAGCCCGTCCACCGGCGAAGTGATCGCGGTGATGGCCAAGGGCGGCGCGGCCGACATCGATGCGGCCGTGGCCTCCAGCCTGGCGGCGTGGAACGATGGGCGCTGGCACAAACAGGCACCGCGCACGCGCCTTGCCATCATGCTGAAGTGGGCCGATCTGGTGGAGGCGCACAGCTTTGAATTGGCAGCGCTGGAGTCGATGGACATGGGCAAGCCGATTTCGGACATGTTCAACATCGATCTGCCCGAGGTGCTGAAAACCATTCGCTACTTTGCCGAGTGCATCGACAAGGTGGAAGGCGCGGTGACCAGCACCGATGCCTCATCCCTGCACATGATCACGCACGAACCACTCGGTGTGGTGGGCGCCATAACGCCGTGGAATTACCCCATGCTGATGGCGATCTGGAAGCTCGCACCCATTCTGGCGGCCGGCAACTGCGTGGTGCTCAAACCTGCCGAGCAGGCACCGTTGACCTGCCTGAAACTGGCACAACTGTTTGTGGAAGCTGGCGGCCCGCCCGGCGTGTGCAATGTGGTCAACGGCTTGGGTGCCGAAGCTGGCAAAGCGCTGGCCCTGCACCCCGATGTGCAGAAGATTTCTTTCACCGGCTCCACCGGGGTCGGCAAGCTGCTAATGGGCTATGCCGGACAGAGCAATATGAAGCGCGTGGCGTTGGAAACCGGTGGCAAAAGCCCGCAGATTTTCTTGCCCGATTTGTATGACCTGGACGCGGCGATTGACCGCGCCATTGGCGGCATTTATGACAACGCCGGCCAGGTCTGCAATGCGGGCTCGCGCCTGCTGGTGCACCGCTCGCTGCACGACAAGTTTGTGGAGCGTTTTGTGGCCCGCACCGACGCGCTTTACCGCATGGGCGACCCGCTCGACCCAGCCACCACCATGGGCCCGCTGGTCAGTCAAACACAGAAGCAAAACGTGCTGAAGCGCGTCAAGCTGGCGCAAGAGCAAGGCGCGACTCTGGTGATGGGCGACAGCGCAACGCCACCGAATGCTGCGGGGGCCTATGTGGCGCCCACGCTGTTCATCAACGCCACCCAAAAGATGAGCATCGTGCAAGAAGAAACCTTTGGGCCGGTGACGTCGCTGCAGGCTTTTGACACGGAAGCAGAAGCCATCGGCATGGCCAACGACTGCATTTACGGATTGGCCGCATCCGTCTGGACCGCGGACCTGAAGACCGCGCACCGTGTGGTGGGCGCGCTGCAAGCCGGTGTGGTCTGGGTCAACTGCTTTGGCGATGGCGACATGACGCAGCCCTTTGGCGGCTACAAGCAAAGCGGCAACTCGCGCGACAAATACAAGGACTCCATGCTGTCCTACATGCAAACCAAATCAGCCTGGTTCAACCTGGCCTGACGCCCCCCTATTCTTCGGAGACTCCTTTTGACACATTGCAACTTCTACATTAACGGCGTCTGGTGCGAACCTGCCGAGCCCGGCGCACTGTTCCCGGTCATCAATCCGGCCACCGAAGCATCGGTAGGCACCGTCGCCATGGGCGGCAAGGCGGACGCTGACCGCGCTGTGCTGGCCGCACGCGCCGCCTTTGACGCCTACAGTCAGACCACCCTGGCCTACCGCACGGAGATGTTGCAAAAGCTGCAAGCCGTTTTCGCGCGGCGCTACACCGAGATGGCACAGGCCATCAGCACCGAGATGGGTGCACCGTGGGATCTGGCCTACGACTCACAGGCCGAGTGCGGCCCCGGCCACATCAAGGCCACGCTGGAAGCGGGCAAGGACTATCCGTTTGAGGTGAAGAGCGGCAACGGCGATCTGTACAGCGAGGCGATTGGCGTCTGCGTGCTGATCACCCCTTGGAACTGGCCCATGAACCAGGTGGTGGCCAAGCTGGCCCCGGCCTTGTTGGCCGGATGCACGGTGGTTTTGAAACCCAGCGAATTTGCGCCCCTGTCGGCCAAACTCGTGGGCGAATACATGCACGAGGCCGGTTACGCGCCCGGCGTTTTCAACCTGGTTTATGGCGACGGCCCGGTGGTCGGCGCGGCCTTGAGCGCCCATCCGGAAGTGGATTTGGTGAGCTTCACCGGTTCCACCGGCGCTGGCATTGCGGTGGCCAAGGCCGCCGCGGAAACGGTCAAGCGCGTGGTGCAAGAGTTGGGCGGCAAGTCACCCAACATCATCTTTGCCGACAGCGATGTAGACAAGTCGGTGGCACGCGGCGTGAAACGCTGCATGAACAACACCGGCCAAAGCTGCAACGCGCCTACGCGCATGCTGATCGAA
>CAIQYP010000407.1 GCA_903876045.1 uncultured beta proteobacterium
ACCGCCAGTACAAAAACCTTCCAATAGGGCTTTACATAACCCAATAGCCGGAAGTAAAGATCTCGGTCCGAACTACCCATTGAAGCCACTCGGTGATTCTTCAGGCGCTTTCCATTTAAGTCCTTTTTGAGACTCTAGCGCCTTCACATACCGATAAAAAGTCCCTTCAAAGTTGCCCAGCGCAATCACAAACCCAGCCCACCCGTCCAGAAAGCCAAGCTTGAATATGTAGTGCTTCACAAAGGACCAGATGCCGTGGGTCAAGGCCGAGCCCATGCTGATTTTCTTGTGCTTGATTTTCTCGGCCCCGAGCGATGAGTAGCGATTGGCTTTGTGCATCACTTCAGCCATGTTCTTAAATGGAAACTGCCAGATGGCGTTTTGCATGTGGCCTACAGGTTTGTCGCTGTTCAACTCATAGCCCTCGTGCACGGGTTTAAGGTCATAGCGCATCTTGCCTTTGCGAAACAATTGCGGTTGTCGATAGTTGGGGTACCAACCAGAGTGCTTTATCCACTTGCCCATAAAAAAATTGCGGCGTGGCGTCCAGTAGGCGTCTGCAGATTCAGGGCTGTTGACGATCGTCTTTATCTCGGCGGCTGCCTCAGGAGTGCAGCGCTCGTCGGCATCCAGGCTGAAGATCCAGTCATGCGTGCAAGCGGCAATGGCATGGTTTCGAAGGTCGCCGAAGCCTTTGAAGTCCACTTGTACAACACGGGCTCCCATTTCTAATGCGATGTCCTGCGTACCGTCAGTGCTGTGCGAGTCGACCACAATGATCTCGTCAGCCCAGCGTGCGCTCTCAATGGTCGCCCGGACTTTTTCCGCTTCGTTAAAGGCAATGATGTAAACGGAAACCAGGGACATTGAAGGTGATAACATCAAAAAATCGTTAGAAGCAGCCTGCCTTTTGGGGGCACAGCCTCGGGGCTTGAGTCTATTCCAAAATGCCAGCAGCCAATTTGATTTCCATAGTCATTACCACCTACAACCGAAGCGATGCTTTGGCATCCGTATTGGCCGCCTTGGCAGCTCAGGATGACCTGTCATTTGAAGTGATTGTTGCTGACGACGGCTCAAGCCAATCCCATCAGGACGCCATGGTTGCTAGCGCCAAGGTATGCGGATTGCCGCTGATTCACGTTTGGCATCCGGACGTGGGCTTTACGGCGTCGCGCGTGCGCAACCTTGGCGTCGCAGCCAGCAGCGGCAGTTACATTGTTTTGCTCGATGGTGATTGCGTTCCCGAGATCGATTTTGTACGCCAGCATCGCAGGCTTAGCGAAGAAGGTTGCTTCGTCAATGGCAGCCGGGTGATGTTGTCCGAACGGTTAACCCGGCAAGCCATCGAAGGCAATGCCAAAGTTTATGGACGCGGCTTCCTCTTCTGGATTGCCCAGAGATTGTCGGGGGGCGCGAGCAAGATTGGCTCACTGCTGCGTTTGCCTGACTTTGCCGGTCGCACACATGTCAAATTTCAGTGGAAGGGGATACGCAGCTGCAATATGGGCGTGTGGCGCAAGGACTTCGAGACGGTAAACGGCTTTGACGAGTCCTTCGTAGGATGGGGGCATGAGGATGCCGACTTTGTATTGCGTTTGCACAACGCCGGTATAAAACGCAAGAATGGTTTTTGCGCCACTGAGGTTTATCACCTCTGGCATAAGCAGGCCAGTCGTACTGCAGAGTCGGCAAACGCAGCGACCGTCAGGCAGCGCATGCATAGTTCTCAGGTGATGCCAACAATTGGTTACAGCGAAAGCAAGGGCTCTCAAGATGTGGTCATACGTAGATGGGGATAATCGCAGAACGATGATGAAAATTTTCTCAATACTCCTTCTTGTTTTTCTGCATGCCACTGCCTGGGCGCAGTTTCGCGTGGAAGTCTCCGGCGTTGGCCTGACGCAGATACCTGTGGCCATGGTTGCCTTCAAAGGCGAAGACTCGGCGGTACAGAAAATCTCTGCGATCGTGCAGGCAGACTTGGAACGCAGCGGTCAGTTTCGAGGGGTTGATACCGCTGGGGTCAGCCTGGACGAAACCAGTCGGCCGGATTTTTCAAACTGGCGTCAGAAGAACGCGGATGCCCTGCTTACTGGTAGCATCAGCCGCCTAGCCGATGGTCGATTTGACGTGCGCATGCACTTGTGGGATGTGGTGCGTGGGCAGGATCTTGGCTCGCAGAGCAAAGCTGTGGTTCAGGCAGACTTGAGACTGGCGGCGCATGAAATAGCCGACTATGTTTATGAGAAGCTCACCGGTGACAAGGGGGTTTTCTCTACCCGCATCTCCTATGTGACAAAGCGCGGCCAAAATTTTAATCTGTGGGTGGCTGACGCCGACAGTGACAGTGCCCAAAGCGCGCTCAGCAGCTCAGAGCCCATCATTTCTCCGGCCTGGTCGCCCAATGGTAAGCAACTGGCATATGTATCCTTTGAAGCACGCAAGCCCACAATTTATGTACACGAGGTAGCGAGCGGCAAGAGGCGTTTGGTTGCCAACTTTAAAGGATCCAACAGTGCGCCGGCCTGGTCTCCAGATGGGAAGACTCTTGCGGTCACACTTAGCCGGGACGGCGGCTCACAGCTCAATCTGTTGGACCTGTCGGCGGTAGGTTCTGAGACCAGGCGTATTGCCCAATCGGGCTCGATAGATACTGAACCAGCGTTTACGGCAGACGGAAGGACCATCTATTTTGTCAGTGACCGCGGTGGCTCGCCGCAGATATACCGGGTTAGTCAGGCAGGCGGCAATCCAGAGCGCGTCACTTTTACCGGCAGTTACAACATCTCTCCCGCACTCAGTCCAGACGGACGTTGGCTAGCCTATATTTCCCGGGTTAGCGGCGCGTTCAAACTGCATGTGATGGAATTGTCTTCCGGTTCTAGCAGTGCCATTACCGATACGATTGCCGACGAGCGGCCCAGTTTTTCACCCAACAGCAGAATGCTGATTTATGCTACCCAGCAGCAAGGCAAGGAGGCATTGATGATCTCCACCGTGGATGGAAAAATTAAGGCACGTCTGGCTGGGCAAACGGGTGACATACGGGAGCCCAATTGGGGTCCCTTCCAAAAATAGTGAATTGCAACAAGGAGTGAGAAATGAAGCGTTTTATGGTGGTAGTCGGTCTGGTGGCGATACTCAGTGCCTGTGGTTCGGCAGTAAGGCTGGACAACGTTCCGGTTGAGGATCGGTCTGGCGCTTCAGCGGGGGCTTCTTCGGGCAGCGCGTTAGACGCAGGCAAGGTCGACGGCTCCGCGGTAGGCAAGGGGGCAGTGGCTTCGGTGGATCTGAACAAGGCTGGGCAGGATGCAGCTATGCAGGCCACCACGCGCGTCGTTTACTTTGATTACGACAGCTTCGTTATTCGATCAGAGTTTCAGACGGTCATCGAGGCACATGCAAAGTACCTGGCTGCAGACAAAAGCCGCAAGGTTGCTATTGAAGGCCACACCGATGAGCGCGGTGGTCGCGAGTACAACTTGGCTTTGGGGCAAAAACGTGCAGAAGCTGTGCGTAAGGCTTTGAACTTGCTGGGCGTCTCGGAGGCACAACTCGAAGCGGTGAGTTTTGGAAAAGAGAAGCCCGCTGTGCTGGGATCTACCGAAGCTGCGATGGAGAAAAATCGCCGTGCTGAAATTTCATACCGGTGATCAATCCAAAAATGACTGTTCGGACACTTGTTTTGCGGGCATCGGCCGCAGCTTGTTTTGTGCTTGCCAGCGGTTCGGCTTCTGCGGGCCTTTTTGATGACGAAGAAGCGCGTCGCGCTATTCTGGATTTGCGCCAACGGGTTGAAGCGCTAAAACAGGACAAGACCGACAAGTCTGACAAATCTGAAACAGATCGCAAGTTGGCTGAGGAAGTGCAGCGTGCGTCTGAAGAGTCGGCCCAACTTCGACGAAGCATTCTGGATTTGCAGAGTCAGTTGGAATTAACTCGCGCTGACGTAGCTAAATTGCGTGGTCAGAATGAACAACTTGCGCGCGATCTCTCGGAATTTCAGCGTCGACAAAAAGATATGGATTTTGGATTGGATGAGCGACTGCGCAAATTTGAACCGATTAGCGTAGCTGTGGACGGCAAGACATTTTTAGCCGATCCATCCGAGAAGCGGGATTACGACGCCAATTTGACATTGTTCCGAAAAGGAGACTTTGCCTCTGCCACCAATGGTTTTGTGGATTTTCTGAACCGCAATCCACAAACTGGCTATCGTGCTTCGGCCTTGTTTTGGTTGGGCAATGCCCAGTACGCCAGCAAGGACTGCAAGAGTTCAGTTGTGAACTTCAGGAGCCTAATCTCACTGGCACCGGAGCATATCCACGTGCCCGACGCAATGTTGACCATTGCCAACTGCCAGATGGAAAGCAAAGACACCAAGGCTGCGCGCAAGACTTTGGAGGAACTCGTTGCTGCGTATCCGACCACCGATGCGGCGAATGCTGCCAAGGATCGGCTGAGTCGCTTGAAGTAGGTACAAGTTGAACGATATCGAAATAGACTCCCAGCGTCGCTTCGGGGGGCTGCAGCGTCTATTCGGAATGGATTCCGCCGACCGTATTCAACGCAGCCATGTGGCCATAGTCGGAATTGGCGGTGTGGGCTCATGGGCCGCCGAGGCGTTAGCCCGCAGTGGGGTGGGTGAAATTAGCCTGCTAGATATGGACCATATCTCTGAGTCCAACATCAATCGTCAAGTTCACGCACTTACGACGACGCTGGGCATGGCGAAGATAGAGGCAATGCGTGAACGCATTGCGCTCATCAACCCGGATTGCAAAGTTCGTTGTGTCGACCTTTTTGTGGAGCCTGACAACTGGCCTCAGGTTTTGCCATTAGGAGTGACCGCGGTTATTGATGCTTGTGATCAGGTGCAATCGAAGTCTGCGATGGCCGATTGGGCGCGGCGCACCAAGACCATATTCGTATCTGTCGGTGCGGCAGGTGGCAAACGCCACGCCCATTTGGTCGATGTCGGTGATTTGTCGCTGGTGACACATGATCCTTTACTAGCCCAGGTGCGCTACCGATTGCGTAAGTTTCATGGTGCACCCAGAGAAGGTAAATCCATCGGGGTGCAGTGTGTGTTCAGCAGGGAGGCCGTGGCGGCG
>CAIQYP010000408.1 GCA_903876045.1 uncultured beta proteobacterium
CACCGCCATGCCAGTGAATGGCTGCACGGTTCTGGGCCATTTTGATGGGTTGGCCGAATTGATCGCGCTGTGGCGTTCCATCAGCCTTTAGCACCGGACCGCCACCTGCAATGGATTCATCCACCGGGACGGCCAGTTCGCCGCCCATCTTGTTCCAGGAACCTACCGAAACGCCACTTGAATTGGTATAGGGAAGGTAGTTGGTCGCCTTCATTCGCACTGGCGTGCCCTTGGCCGCAAGGATTACGGGACCTAGATAGTGTGGCTTGTGAACAAAATAGACCTGCTGAGTGGTGTCCGGAATCCAGTCGCCCTGCTTGGCGGGGTTCGGCTTCATCCGGTAAATTGGTGCGCCATCTGGATATTGAGCGGGGATGTGCTCGCTGCCAATGAGGCCTGTGATGTCCTTCAAACCTTTTGCAATCGCCGGGGTTTCGATCTGCACATAGCCACGCAGCCGCGTCGGCTTGGCTAGATCAGAGTGCAGTTGCTCGGTGTATTCAACAATACCGATTTCGTAGTAGTCGTCCGATGTCTGCACACCCGTGAGGGGATTGACCCACTTTTCAGTAATCGCCACCGGAATGCCAGCTGCCAAGTCTGTCGCTCCCGGCAGGTTTTCCAATCCGTTGTACACGCCACCGAGCGTATCCACGAATTTGCGGATCGGGGTACCGGTATCAACGGTAAGACCTTTCCCGCCTTTAGAAACAGGAAGGCTGAGTGCGTGGGTAGCTGGGTCATAGGCTGGTTGAACACCCTGAGGGCTGGTCGCGTAATACGTGGGTACGTCGATCGGATTGCCTGCGACGTCAGTGTTGCCACCGAAAGCTGCATTGGCATGGGCTAGGTTGGCAGGAACCTGTGCGGTCAGTACTGCCAGTAAAGCTGATGTGACCGGACTGAACTTAAATGAACCGCGGTGGGCTTTTTTCATGGTGTTTTGCTTCATATTGATAACTCCCCGAACAAAAATAGTGGTCTTCTAACCGACTACTTTTCGTCTGCGTGAATCTCGGCAGCACTTCAGCAGAGACGACTGGATCTAGATCTCTAACATCCAATTCACACACATATTTTGCAAAAAGTTACATATTTAGTAAATAAGATAAAACATGTAAAAATTAAATAAAATAACAAAAAATGTGAATAAAGACCGATTTTTTTAAAAATGTCGCCTTCGGCTTTAGAAAAACCTAATTTTTGAAACTTCAAAGTTCAAAAAAATTAGCAATAGAAATTCCGAATCACGCGGACGTCAACGGCAGTAAAGTGCCACCCTGCCAAGTTGTGTAGATTTCTTGGCGTACCTACTCGACCATGACGTCAATGGCCAATGGAGGGCTGAAGTGGGCGTTCGCCACGAAGCTAGCGAGGCGCGTCAAGGTTGGCGTAAATCAGGGATGTGTTCAGCGCACTGTGGCGCAAATCGTCTGACACCTATTTGAGTGAGCTAACGTGATCCAGCAATTGACAAGCCATTGGGTGTCGCAGAGCGCGTGTGCGCCCGTGGCTACCCGTAGGTCCTTAGTAGCAAATGGCAACTGTGAGGCAAGCAAATCGCAGACTTGTGCACCCGCTTCCAGCCCTCCAGAATCGTCGCCAAATCAACATGGTCGATGCTGTTAACCAGTTAGCAACGCAAGCTTGGAAATCCGTGTTGACCTGGGCTTCAAAGCATGCAATGAGAGTCAGACCTCACGGGCCGTAGATCGGCGGCGTGTAACCCCCATCACCTCGGTCGCATCTAAAGGCGCAACCCGCTGTCTATGCGTGTAGCTTCTTTTTCTTCTTCCTAAGAACCTGCAACGCGGAACCGGTAAACACCATCTGCTTCCAATTCCCGTCTGAGCTTGCCACCGTGCCACAACGCGTGCAGGTGTGCCACCGCTTCACCCAGCGCGAAGGTGATCTGGTGAAAATCCAGTGGCCGCTTGAATAGCACCGGCAACACGTCAGCGGCGCTGCAAGGCTTTTCCGTGCAGGCTGCCATCACCTCGGCCAGGCGTTCGCGGTGGTGGTCATGCAACTGCTGGATGCGAATGTGCAGGCCGGTAAACGGTTTGCCGTGCGAGGGTAGTACCAAGGTATCGGCCGGCAGGGCCAGAAAGCGATCGATCGAGTTCAAGAACAGTGTCAACGCATCGGCCTCGGGCTCCTGCTCATAGACGCTGACATTGGTGGAAATGCGCGGCAGCATCATGTCGCCGCCGATCAGCACACCCAGTTCCGCGCAGTACAGCGCCATGTGCTCCGGCGCGTGGCCGTAGCCGCTGATGCAGGTCCAGCGGTGCGCGCCGATCTGCAGCGTGCCACCATCCAGCAGGCGGTGGTATTGCGCGGGCACCGAGGGCACCAGCGTGGTGAAGTAGGGCTTGCGTTCGCGCAATTTGCGCGCGGTCTCGGCGTCGTTCAGGCCATGTTTTGCATAGAACTGCACGGTGCGTTCACCGCTTGAGGCTTCCAGATTTGCGCAGAGAACGGTGGCCACCATGTAATCCGTGGCGCTGATGTAGAAGGGTGCATTCCATCTTTTGCACAGCCAATGCGCCAGGCCGATGTGGTCCGGGTGCATATGCGTGGCGATCACGCGCAGCACCGGCAGGCCTTCGAGTTCACTGGCGAAGATCGCCTCCCAATGCGCCTTGGCTTCTTCGCGGTGGATGCAGGTGTCCACAATGCTCCAGCCTTGCACGCCATCGACCTCGTCTCGCAGCAACCAGAGGTTGATGTGGTTGAGCGCAAACGGCAACGCCATGCGCACCCACTTCACACCGGGCGCCACGGTGATGCATTCGCCGTAGGCGGGCAGGGCGTCGTCCAAGGGGTAGTCCAACTGGCTTTCGAGGTCGTTCATGGGGTGTCTTTATGCTACATAATTGACGTTTACGTAAACGTAAACTCTGCGCCATTGTAGGCAGAGGGCGTG
>CAIQYP010000409.1 GCA_903876045.1 uncultured beta proteobacterium
GCATGCATGAGCTCACGCAAGGCCAGCGCGCCATGTCACCCGACACCGCCATCCGCTGCGCCATGGCCTTTGGCGTGCGTGCCGATTTCTGGCTCTCGCTGCAGTCCAACTGGGATTGCTTCCAGGCCTGGCGGAAGCTGAGAGCCCCCACGCTTGCCGCCCTGCGCACGCACGCACCTCTCTCCCATCCCTGACACCGGGACCTACCAGCCATGAACACTTCCACGTCTGAAACCACCTGCCACCCCTCGGGTGACAGTTCTGCTAACGAACATATTCTGGTGCTGGGCATAGGCAATGTGCTGTGGGCCGACGAGGGCTTTGGCGTGCGCTGCGTCGAGACGCTGCAACGCCTGTGGCACTTCGCGCCGCAAGTTGAAGTAATGGACGGCGGAACGCAGGGCCTGTACTTGTTGCACAACGTGCAGTCGGCAACCAAGCTGCTGATCTTTGATGCCATCGACTACGGCCTCGAACCCGGCACGCTCAAGGTGATTGAAAACGACGACGTGCCGCGCTTCATGGGTGCCAAAAAGATGAGCCTGCACCAGACCGGTTTTCAGGAAGTGCTGAGCGTGGCCCAACTCACCGAGCATTACCCCGAACAGGTGGTGCTGATCGGCTGCCAACCCGAAGAACTGGACGACTACGGCGGCAGCCTGCGCCCGATCGTGCGCCATGCCATGGGCGAAGCGTTGAACATCGGCTTGCAGCGTCTGCGCGACTGGGGCGCCGAGCCGGTGCTGCGTGATGAGCCACTGCCCGAAGACGCCACGCTCACCGGCGCCATGCTGACGCTGGACCGCTATGAGAGCGAACGCCCTAGCGCCGAGCAGGCCTGCCGCATTGGCGATGACCGCTTTATCCCCATGCCGGAGAAAGGCTGATATGGCGCCCCCAAGCTCAGCTTGTTCGCAGCCATCCGAGGAGGCGCTATGTGCATAGGTATCCCCATGCAGGTGATCGCGGTGGAGGAAGGTTTTGCGCAGGTCCAGGGCCGGGGTGAGTCACGGCGCATCAAGACCGCGTTGATCGGCGACTGTACCGTCGGCGACTGGTTGCTGACCTTCATCGACGACGCCCGCGAAATCATCAGCGCCGGGCGCGCCCTGGAGGTCAACGCCACGCTGGACCTGCTGCAGGCCGTGATGGACGGCGACCTGTCCACCGGCGACACCAATGCCGGCTTTGCCCTGCCGTCGGCCATGAGCGCAGCTGACTTGCAACACCTGACCGGCCAGACCTGAATCTTTCCGCCATTTTTGGAGCACCCATGACCTCTTCAGACACCGCAACCGATACAGCAATCGAAGTCCAAGCCCACCCGCTGCTGGCCCAACTCGTGGCACGCCACGGCCAGTGGGTTGATGCCGAAAACATCGCTGACTGGCGCGCAAACCAGAAGGGCGACAACGTACTGCTGTTTGCCGGCGACCCGATTCGTTTTCCCGAAGCGCTCGACGTGGCGGTGGTGCTTCCCGAGTTGCAAAAAGCCAGCAAGTCTTCCGGCAGGCCCTTCGCCATTGCTGTAGCAGAGCCCGAAGGTGCCGAAGCGCTGGCGCTGAAGTTCGGCTCGAACCGTTGGCCGACGCTGATGTTCTTTCGTGATGGCCAATACGTCACCACGCTCAGCGGCATGCACGACTGGAGCGATTACCTGAACCTGCTGGCACAAGCACTGGACATGCCGGTGGGCCGCGCGCCCACGGTCGGCATTCCGGTGGTGAGCGCCACGTTCAACTCCGGCACCAGCGGCTCCAC
>CAIQYP010000410.1 GCA_903876045.1 uncultured beta proteobacterium
CGGTGGACACGGTCTCCGGGTTGCAATTGACCATGAGGGTCTCGTAACCATCTTCGCGCATGGCTAGCGCTGCGTGTACGCAGCAATAATCAAACTCGATACCCTGGCCGATGCGGTTCGGTCCACCTCCCAACACCATGATCTTCTTCTTGTCGGTAGGCTGCGCTTCACACTCCGAGCCCTCGGCTTCGTAGGTGGAATACAGGTATGCAGTATTGCTGGCGAACTCGGCAGCGCAGGTATCCACCCGCTTGTAAACCGGGCGCACACCCAAGGCGCGGCGCTTCTCGCGCACGGCCTTGTCGGTCGTCTTGAACTGGCGCGCCAGGCGGCGGTCCGAGAAGCCTTTTTGCTTGAGGTTGCGCAGCGTGGCGGCGTCTATTTTGTCCAGCGTGCTGCCGCTAGCGGGTTGCGGCAGGCGCTCGATTTCGAGTTCGATTTTTACGATCTGCTCGATCTGCACCAGGAACCAGCGGTCGATCTTGGTCAGGGCAAACACCTCTTCCACGCTCATACCCTGGGCAAAGGCGTCGCCCACGTACCAAATGCGCTCGGGGCCTGGCTCGCCCAACTCTTTTTCCAGTACTTCGCGATCCTGGGTCTTTTCATTCATGCCGTCCACGCCTACTTCCAAGCCGCGCAGGGCCTTCTGGAAGGACTCCTGGAAGGTGCGACCCATGGCCATCACCTCGCCCACCGATTTCATTTGCGTGGTCAGGCGGCTATCGGCAGCGGGGAATTTCTCAAAGGCAAAACGCGGGATCTTGGTGACGACGTAGTCGATGCTGGGCTCGAAGCTGGCCGGGGTCAGACCACCGGTAATGTCGTTACGCAATTCGTCCAGGGTAAAGCCCACGGCCAACTTGGCCGCCACCTTGGCAATCGGGAAACCGGTCGCCTTGGAAGCCAGAGCTGAAGAGCGCGAGACGCGCGGGTTCATCTCAATCACCACCATGCGCCCGTCTTCGGGATTGATGGAGAACTGCACATTGGAGCCACCAGTATCAACGCCGATTTCGCGCAGCACAGCCAGCGACGCGTTACGCAGGATCTGGTATTCCTTGTCGGTCAGGGTCTGAGCCGGTGCTACGGTGATGGAGTCGCCGGTGTGCACGCCCATAGGGTCCAGGTTTTCGATGGAGCAGACGATGATGCAGTTGTCCGCCTTGTCGCGCACTACTTCCATCTCATACTCTTTCCAACCCAAGAGCGACTCTTCAATCAACAGTTCGTTGGTAGGCGAAGCTTCCAGTCCACGCTTGCAGATGGTCTCAAACTCTTCCGAGTTGTAGGCAATGCCGCCGCCGGTACCACCGAGGGTAAAGCTGGGACGGATAACGGTGGGGAAACCCAACGTCTTCTGCACATCCCATGCCTCCTGCATGCTGTGGGCGATGCCGGAGCGGGCCGAACCCAGACCAATCTTGGTCATGGCGTCCTTGAACTTGAGTCGGTCCTCAGCCTTGTCAATGGCTTCGGGTGAGGCACCGATTAGCTCCACCTTGTACTTTTCCAGTACGCCGTTGTGCCACAGGTCGAGCGCGCAGTTCAGTGCGGTCTGCCCACCCATGGTGGGCAGGATGGCGTCAGGACGCTCCTTGGCGATGATCTTTTCCACCGTCTGCCAGGTAATCGGTTCGATGTAGGTGACGTCGGCCGTGGCCGGGTCCGTCATGATGGTGGCCGGGTTGCTATTGATCAAAATGACCTTATAGCCCTCTTCACGCAGGGCCTTGCAGGCCTGCACGCCGGAGTAGTCGAACTCGCAAGCCTGGCCAATGATGATGGGGCCGGCGCCGATGATGAGGATGCTTTGGATGTCAGTACGTTTTGGCATTTTTTATCTTGTGGGTCTTTTTAGGTCAGGCTTGCTGTGGCCAGCTTTGTTCCAAACCAGAGGAACAAACCGCCCACACCACTGGACAGGCTGGCGCTCAGGCGTTTACGGGCGCGAAAGGCCGCAGCCAGACGAGCGCCCAGAAAAATCAGTGCAGAAAGATAAAGGGCACTGAACACCATGATGATGGCGCTCAGGATCAAGAAGGGAACGGCGGGAGTCTCATACGTGGGGTCAATGAACTGCACGAAAAAGGACAGCAGAAACAATATGGCCTTGGGGTTCAAGAGGCTGATGACCAGGGCACGTTTGAACGGCTGCTGCATATTGGCAGGAGCATCAGCCAGCGTCGCAACTGCCGGTTCATTGCTGCGCAACTTCTTAATCGCGGCCCAAATTAAATTCACACCGACCCAGGCCAGATACGCGGCTCCCAGGTACTTCACCACCAGAAAAAGGGAGGGATTTGAACGCAGCATGCTGGCCGCACCCAGTGCCGTGAGCAGCAGCAGGATGGTGTCGCCCAGAAACACGCCGAAGGCGCCCTGATAACCCGACCTGACGCCGCGCGCCGTGGCAACCGATAGCACATAGAGCGAGTTCGGGCCGGGCAACAGAATGATGCCGAAGGCGCCTATTACATAGGTCCACAAATCAGTGACCCCGTAAAAACTCATGCGCGTGCCTCCATCAAGCCCACAAAGCGGTCAAACAGGTAGCCGATGTCTTGCGGACCAGGCGAGGCTTCCGGGTGACCCTGGAAGCAGAAAGCCGGTTTGTCGGTGCGCTCAAGACCCTGAAGTGTGTTGTCGAACAAGCTAATGTGGGTGGGGCGCAAGGTAGCAGGCAGGCTCTTCTCGTCCACCGCAAAACCGTGGTTCTGGCTGGTAATGGAAACGCGGCCGCTGTCCAAGTCTTTGACCGGATGGTTGGCACCGTGGTGACCAAATTTCATTTTGAAAGTCTTGGCGCCAGAAGCCAAGGCCATGATCTGGTGCCCCAGGCAAATGCCAAAGGTAGGGATGCCGGTTTCGATCAGTTCCTTGGCGGCGGCAATGGCGTAGTCACAAGGTTCCGGATCACCTGGGCCATTGCTCAGAAAAATTCCGTCCGGCTTGTGACTCAGCGCTTCCGCGGCCGAGGTTTGCGCAGGCACCACGGTGACTTTGCAACCGCGCTCTGCCAGCATGCGCAGAATGTTTTTCTTCACGCCAAAGTCAAAAGCCACAACGTGAAATTTGGCTTCGGACTGTTGACCGTAACCTTGCCCCAGCACCCATTCAGTCTCGGTCCAGCCATAAGTCTGGCTGCTGGACACTACCTTGGCCAGGTCCAGGCCAGACATGCTGGGTGCGCCCTGAGCCGCGTTGACAGCACGTTCGATGGCAGCACTCGTGACTTTTTCACCGGTTGCCAGTGCCAGAATGCAGCCGTTTTGCGCTCCCTGTGTGCGCAGTTGACGCGTGAGCTGGCGCGTATCGATATTGGCAATCGCGACCGTTCCCTGGTCTACCAGGTACTCGCTCAGCGTCTGCGACATGCGGAAGTTGGAGGCGATTTGCGGCAGGTCCTTGATGATCAGTCCTGCGGCCTGAACTTTGTCGGATTCGACGTCTTCGACGTTCACGCCGTAGTTGCCGATGTGGGGATAGGTGAGCGTGACGATCTGCTGGCAATAGCTGGGGTCGGTCAG
>CAIQYP010000411.1 GCA_903876045.1 uncultured beta proteobacterium
AGGCTTTCCGGCAATTGCGGGTCCCGCAGCAGCAACCTGCGCACATCATGAATCAGTAAGGTGCGAACCAGGAAGGCATTTTCTTCAGACAAATCCGTCTGACCATAAGCCATGAGTGCATCCCGGATGGGCTCGTACTTTTGCAGAAAACCTTCGTAGGACAAAGCCAGGCCGTCCAGGTTCCAGGCTTTTTGCACCATCTCGATATCCGTGGCGCAGTGGGCGGCCCGCGAATTGACCGCAACCATCGGCATCAAATGAGTGAGCACCGCCTCCAGGCCCTCCGACACCAGGCTTTCCATCACATTTTCAAGATCGGCGGTCGGGTGGACAAAACTGCCGGTGGCGGTTTCGCCAAACCCATGCCAGAAGAGTGCCCGACGCAGTTGCTCACGCAAGCGGGTATCCAACTCGCCAACGATCAGGATAAGGCGCCAGCGCCTGTCCCAACCAGGGTTGTCTGCAGCATAAATTTGACGGGATGCTTCATCGAAGCGCCGGTGCCCGGATGGTGTGAGCATGTAATCCGTCTTGCGCCCCAATGCTTCCGACTGCAGCCACTCTTCCTTGACCAGGCGGTAAACGGCGGTGCGGACCAGGCGCTCATTGGCACCCAAGGGCTGCAAAAGCTGGATCATGCTGCCCAGTGAGACCCGGCCACCGCGTGGCAGGATCGCATCACCAAACACCGTGGTGATCAATGATCCGGCCTGGATACGGCTCTTTTGCAGGAACCGCTCGAGTCTTACTTCAATGGCTTTTGAGACAGTTTCTTTCACAGTACGCGAAGTGTAGTCGGGGTTTTCCGTGAAGACGGATACGAAATGAGGTCACGCCTTTGAGAACATTTGAGCTTGCGAAAGCAGCCACTGCCGGAACTCCCGCACGATAGGAAAGGCCAGCGATTCTTCGCGCGTGACCAGGCAATAGGCCCGGTCGGCATGAACGGAGAAGTCAGCCCCCATGGGTTTGACCAA
This sequence comes from uncultured beta proteobacterium, assembly GCA_903876045.1. GTDB lineage: Bacteria > Pseudomonadota > Gammaproteobacteria > Burkholderiales > Burkholderiaceae_C > Allorhodoferax. The sequence goes on from CAIQYP010000411.1 coordinate 978, forward strand.
CCGGCCATTTGCCAAGTCATCAGCCACCAGTGACGATTCCCCCAACGCAATGCCCTGCCCGGCGATTGCCGCCTCGATGGCCAGGGACGTCTGCTGAAAATGAATACCGCGCACGCCATCGAAATCGTCGATCCCCGCAGCCTTCATCCAGGTGCTCCAAGTCGGCCAAGGCACGTGCGGTGTAGCCCAGTCCACGTGAATGAGTTTGAATTTCAACAAATCCATGGGGCCGCGCAAGCGCTCGCGCTTGCCCAGCAGTTTCGGGCTGCACACCGGGAAAATGGATTCAACGAACAACCGATCGGTGTGCGCATTGGGCACATCGACATTACCGTAGCGGATTGAAAGATCCACGTCCTCATGGCCGAAGTCGGCATCGGTATAGGAGACATCAATCTGTATGTCTGCCGAAGGAAAGTTTTGAAGAAATGTTTCCAGCCTTGGCACCAACCACTTTGCAGCAATCGAGGGACCAGCGCTGACTCGTACCCGGTCAGCATTGCGCCGCACACCGATGCGTCGGATGCCATGCTCCAGCGCCGTAATGGCCTCGTGCACCGCTTGGCGAATCACCTCACCCTCTGGGGTTAGCTTCATGCTCCTGCCCTGGCGAAGAAATAGCGCGACGCCCAACTGTGATTCGATCTCTTTGATCTGATGACTAACGGCTGCCGTGGTCACGCACAAGTCTTCTGCTGCCTTGGTGAAATTGAGCCGCCTGGACGCGGCTTCATAGGTGCGCAATGCGCGCAGACCTAGGGTTGAGGTATTTCTGAAGAGTTTTTGATTCAAGTTAATTTATAAGGTGCGTTAAGAAATTCGATTCATACAGGGCACGAATCTTCTTTATCATCAAATATTACTTGAATAGTCAGACCCCAGTGTGACGACCGCACCAGGCTATTAGGAAAGTGCACATGTCGACAACTGAAGCAGCTACAAATTTTCAATACCTTGGCAAGACCTATCCGGCAGCGGATGCGCTGAAGAAGGTCACCGGCAGCCTGATCTACGGCACAGACCTGACGATGGCTGGCATGCTGCATGCGCACTTGCTACTTAGCCCCCATGCGCATGCACGCATACTGCGCATCGACGCGCAGCAGGCTTTGGCCGCCGAGGGCGTCAAGGCAATTTTCACGCACGTCAACACGCCATCCAAACCGTATTGCCGCTACCGGATTATTCCCAATCAAAAGGGATGCATTGACGATGAACGGCTTTTCTCGCCCGTGGTCCGCTGCGTAGGCGACCGGGTGGCCGTGGTAGTTGCAACGAGCGCCATCGCAGCAGCACGAGCGGCGAGTCTGATCCAGGTGGAATACGAGATTTTGCCGGCCGCGCTGGACGCGGAGTGCGCCCTGTCTTCCACTGCACCCCGCATTCATCCACAGGGCAATCTGCTGCATACCTTTGACCATGCCTGTGGCTCACCCGTTGCGGAAGACTGCACGATCATCAGCACCGAAATCTCTACGCAAATGTTGCACCACGCAGCCATCGAGCCGCATATGTGCCTTGCGCAATGCGACGCGAGCGGCAAGATCACGCTGTGGAGCGCTTGCCAAAGCGTGTATGGCGCCCGCACGGTTGTGGCTGATTGGCTGGAATTGCCCTACAGCATGGTGCGTGTGATCAAGGTACCGATGGGCGGCTCTTTTGGCGGTAAGCAGGAGTTCATCTTTGAGCCATTGACGGCTTTTCTCGCCCGGCAACTACGCCAACCCATTCTTCTTACGCTGAACCGCGATGCCTGCATTCGGGCAACCATGGTTCGCCCCATGCAGCGTTCCCTATTGCGCAGCGCGGTCGACTCCAAAGGCCAGGTGCGTTCCTTGTCTGTCGACACCCTGCTGGCGGCCGGGCCCTACGCCAGCAGTTCGCCGGATTATTCCGAAGCCATGGCGCATAAATTGACCAGGCTCTACCGCCTTGATCACTACCGGCATACCGCGCGCGTTGCCTATACCAACTCGCCCGTTGCAGGTGGCATGCGCGGTTGGGGTGCACCTGACATTGCCACCTGCGCGGAAATACATATGGACCACGTTGCCCGCGCGCTCGGTGCCGATCCGGTAGAACTTCGAGCGAGCATGCTGGTGCACCCCAACGAGGTAGACCGGCTAAGTGGAAAGTCGTTGGGTGATGCACGCGTGCTGGAATGCCTGCAGCGCGGCGCAGAGGCATTTAACTGGTCAACCCGCTCTGCACAAGCACCGGGCTCCGGGCGGTGGCGCCGGGCGGTGGGGGTTGCCTGTGGTGCCCATAAGAACGGAATGCTGAGCGAAAAATTTCCCGAGAGTAGCAGCATGACTCTCAAGATGAACGAGGACGGCAGTCTCAACTTAAGCGCCAGTGTGCACGAGGTCGGCGCCGGTGCACAAGTGATGCTGCGTTTGGTAATCGCAGAGGTTTTAGGTGTGCCGCCAGAGCGCATCACCGTGGGTGAGGCTGACAGCGAGACCACACCGTTTGACTTCGGCTGCTTCGGAAGCCGTGTCACCTACGTTTGTGGAGCCGCTGCCCGGGACGTTGCAATCGCCATGCACAAGCGTCTGCTGGAAGACGCCGCAACGCTTCTGGGTGTGCAGCCGGAACAGCTGGAATCGAAAGACGGCATGGTCATGGAACGGGAAGGATGCAGGTCTCTAACTTACGGTGAAGTGGTGCAATTCGCACGCATGCAGCGTTCGTGCGACATGGTGGTCACGCAGACCTATCGGGGGCAGAGCAACCCGGGTTCGTACTCGGTGCAATTTGCCGAAGTGAATGTGGACACCTACACCGGGCGCGTGCTGGTGACAGACTTCCTGTGCGTTGTGGACATCGGCCTGGCACTGAATCGCGGTCTGGTCGAGGGTCAGTGCCGCGGTGCCGTGCAGGCCGGCATAGGTAGCGCGCTCTGTGAAGAGGTAAGCATGGATGCACGAGGCGGCCTGAACGTCAGCGGGCTGCGGGACTACCACCTGATCAATTGCGTCGATATGCCACGGGTTGACGTTCTGCTCATCGAACATCCCGGCGACGACGGACCGTTTGGAGCCAAGAGTGTTGGCGAAGTGGCCGCCGTCCCGACGGCCGCAGCCGTGGTCAATGCGGTGAACCGCGCGCTCGGAACCACGCTCAGCACGCTGCCGCTCCTACCCGAGCGCATTCTGCAGGCACTGCCGTCGCCTTGCGTCGCAGAAGCTCAGGAGGTCACATGCTGCTAAATACCTGTATCAATGGGCGCAACCTTCAAATCGAAGTTAGCACGACTGATCGCCTCATTGATCTGCTGCGCAATCCGTTGCAACTAACCGGCACCAAAGAAGGTTGTGCGGAAGGCGAATGCGGCTCCTGCACCGTCTTGCTTGACGGGCGCTCTGTCAATGCCTGCCTGGTTTTGGCAGTGCAAGTCAATGGCCGCAAAGTACAAACGGTTGAAGGGCTCGCCAACCCTCGGGACTTGTCGTTGTTGCAGCAAAAGTTTGTCGAGCACGGAGCCATCCAGTGCGGATTTTGCACACCCGGCATGCTCATGGCAGCCACCAGTTTGCTAGCGCAGAAGCCTGATCCGAGCGATGACGAAATACGGCAGGCACTGGCTGGCAATCTATGCCGGTGCACCGGATACACCAGCATCATCGATGCAGTGCGTGCAACCGCTGCCGCCATGCGCGAGGTGCAAAATGCGTGAGCCAAAAGTATTGCAGCCCACCTGCATTGCGACGCTGGTTGAAGCATTGGGACAGACTACACAGCAAAGCCAGGCTATTGCTGGCGGTACGGACCTGATGCTCCATTTGCGGCAAGCAACGCAATTGCCCGACCTGCTGCTGGACCTCTCCGGGGTTTCCGAACTGCAGGGCATTCGGATCGATGGCAGCCGAATGGTGATCGGCTCCATGACCCGGTTCGTTGAAATTTCTGAAAGTGCAGCGGTCCTGAAAAGCGCTACTTGTCTGGCGCAAGCCGCAGCCGGCGTGGGCTCTATGCAGATCAGAAATATGGCCACGATAGGGGGAAACGTTGCCAATGCTTCACCCTGCGCTGATACGGTACCCGCGCTGTTGGTCCTGCAGGCAGACGTTGGGATTCTGAAATGTGACGGCAGCATCGAGCGTCGCCCGTTGATCGAAGTACTTCGCGCTGCAAGTCGGCATTCGATGCCGCACGACGAAGTGATCTACGACTTTTCCTTTGAATTGCTGCCGGCGCATGCCCGCAGCGCCTTCGCTAAATTGGGGGCGCGCTCTGCGGTCACGATCGCAAAA
>CAIQYP010000412.1 GCA_903876045.1 uncultured beta proteobacterium
AGCTTGCAAAGCTGCGCCAATCAGCTAACCCTAATGTGGCAAGGACGTAAAGATAGGCTTAGAGAGAGGTTCACGCTTTTTAGCGTCATCATTGGCAGTCCAGCAAATCGCTGCATATACAACGCCCAACAGAATCCTAGTGAGCCTAGGAATTTAGGCGCTTCGCCCAAGCGCCTCTCAAGAGCGCCTTGCCACAAATGGGGCTAGGATGCTTACAAGTGCTACCTACAATGTGCGGATATGAAAATACTGATTGTCAAGATGTCGTCGCTGGGGGATGTGATACAGACCGTCCCAGTAGTGCATGACCTGCTCAAGCAGTTTCCCGATGCCAATATTGACTGGGTGGTGGAGGAAGCCTTTGCACCTTTGGTACATCGGATTGAGGGTGTGCGTCGAGTGTTGCCACTGGCGCAGCGGCGCTGGCGAAGTTCATGGTGGAGCGAAGCAACGCGGCTCGAGCGACATCGCTTTGATCAAGAACTAAGTCTGGATTCGTATGACGCGGTCATCGATTTTCAGGGGCTTATCAAGTCGGCTCTGGTGGCACGCTCCGCTCGGCTCAATCCCGATGGGTTCAGTGCAACTTATGGAAACCGCAGCGACGAATGCGGATATGAATGGCCGGTGAAGTGGCTGCTGCAACGTAAGATGCGCATGCCTTCACGCATCCATGCGGTAGCCCGCTACCGACTACTGGCAGGACTTACCTTTGGATATGAACCACAAGGAAAGGCCGTATACCCTTTATTTCGCTCATTGGCCGCAAAGCGGCCGACCGTTGTGCTTGCCCACGGCACGACTCGCGCCGACAACGAATGGAATGAAATCAACTGGATAGAAATGGGGCGACGTCTGATCGAATCCGGTCAAAGCGTCGCTTTGCCGCACGCCAATGCAAACGAGTTTGCACTGTGCAACCGCATCGCCCAGGCGCTTGGAGACAAAGCCGAGGTATGGCCACTTAGCGGTCTGGCTGAAATCATGGATCGCATTGCGAACTCAGTTGGGCTGATTGGCGTGGACTCAGGTTTAAGCCATATGGCGGTAGCGCTGGACTTACCTGTTGTACAAATCTTTAGCCAGCCTCGCGCCTGGCGCGCCGGGCCTGTGGACTGCAGCTATCAAGTGGCTGTCGGTGGGAAGCTGGCGCCAAACGCAGACATGGTTTGGCAGACTTGGCAGACAGTATCAAAAGAGGCGGGGCTATCGACCTTGTCTCAGCCGCTCGTTTATTAGTTCAGCCGCAACCTTCCAATCCAATTTGTGGACCTCGCCTTGACGTATTGAACTGCCTGTGCGCTTCTGCTAGCGATACGTTGGGCCGTCTTAAGAATGAATTGATGAGAGATTCCATCCCAATCTTCAAGCTGAGTTGCCGGTTTCCACAACCACGGCTAATTCGTTAAGTGAATTTCACCCGCAGGAGTGAGTCCATGCAGGTCAAAAAAAAGCCCCACTGTGTTTCCACAGTGAGGCTTTTATACATTCAAATCTCAAACTGGCTTACGCCAGCGTTAGATTAGAACGATGAACCGATGTACAGGTCGGTTTGGTTGCTGTTGCTCACGCCGGAAACAGCGGAAGTACCCCAAGAAGAGTACTTAGCACCCACGTATGTGCGCTTGCTCAGAGCGTACTTAGCAGTCACAGCAGTGGCGTTAACCGAACCATTGCCAGATGCGTCTGCTTGCAAGTTAGAACCATTGGATGTACCACCAGTTTGAACGCCGCTGAACGAACGCTGACCAACTTGGGCACCCAGTGTCAAAGCACCAACGGGGAACGAAACGCCCAGCAGTGTGTCCTGACGTGTACCAACATTGAAGGTCTTCTTCTCAACGCCTGCTCCAACCTTGGCAACGCCAAAGTCGTAAGCAGCCGACAAGTCATAAACGTTGGTCAGGTAACCAGCCGCAGTCGTAGCAGTGTTGCCCGACTGATCGTATGTACCGAAGCTCAAGTTAGCAGCCAGTGGGCCCGATTCGTATGTGAGACCGTAAGAATTCTTACGCTGATTGGTTCCAGAATTTCCAGCACCACCGTATGTGCCCGTACCTTCGCCAACAATTTTAGCTGGTTCGTAGTATGTGAAAGAAGCCTTGACTGGACCGAAGCCCTTGCTGTAGCCAACGCTGTCACGGTTAGACAGGCCGTCATACAGTTGACCGTCCCAGCCGTAGCCAGCAACGCCTGCAATGCCACCGGACAGGTAGTCACCTGGCTGGGTGGTACCGAGCTTGAAGGTACCGAGGGATTCGCTACCAATGGTAATGAAACCGTCCAGGCCGATAACGGCACTGTTTTGACCTGTTCCGTTGAAGTTGCCAGACTCAGAAGAGCGGTCAGCACCAGCAATGCCCATAGAAACAGCAGCCTTCAAACCGCCGCCGAGGTCGTCAGATGCGTTGAAAAACAATTCAGAACCGTCAGTACCGAAACCGCCAGCGCCATTGCCTGCAACGTCGGTAGTAGCACGGTAGTGATATTCAAAGTAACCAGTCATGGTGACTTGAGCGAAGGAAGCGCCGGAAGCAGCCAGAACGGCCAATGCAACGAGTGTCTTTTTCATGTAAATATTCTCCAAGGTTTAACAAAGGGCTCCAGGTGGAACCCCGGGCCAACCTCCTAACAAGGAAGTTGGATGTATTGCACCAGACAGAACGGGCTTTGGCAAAGGAAAGCGGACAATTGGTGCAGATCAGAGCATTTTCCGTTGCACGACTGCAACAATTTGTATCGAGCCTGCAAAGTGCACCTCTGTCTTACACTCGTCAGCACATTCCACAAAGCACTGAATATGGACTCCTTTTTCATCGCCGCCGACACCGCGCTGCGCACTCTTTTTGCCAAGCCTCGCGCGGCGAAGGCCTGCCCCACCCTGCCCGAAGGGCCATCCGAATTGAACGATGCCGACCGTCGCGCGGCGGCTGGGCTGATGCGGGTGAATCATGTGGGCGAAGTTTGTGCCCAGGCGCTGTACGCGTCACAGGCCTTGACCACCCCAAGCCCGGAGTTGCGCAAGCAATTCAACCAGGCCAGCGCAGATGAGGTGGACCATTTGGCCTGGACGGCCGAGCGCTTACATGAACTGGGCGCGCGTCCGTCAATCCTGAACCCGCTGTGGTACGCCGGTGCCTTTGGCCTGGGGCTGTTGGCTGGTCGCATGGGCAATGCGGTCAGCCTGGGTTTTGTGGTGGAAACCGAGCACCAGGTTGGCGCCCACCTGAAAAGCCATCTGGATGCGCTGCCCACGGGTGACCATGCTTCACGCGCCATCGTAGCGCAAATGTACGACGACGAAATGCGTCACGCCAGCGAGGCGCAGGCGGCTGGCGCGGTGGACTTGCCTCTGCCCGTCAAGCAGATGATGCGTGCCGCAGCCAAGGTCATGACGACCGTGGCCGAGCACGTTTAGCGCACGCGTTCAAACTTTCAATCAGGCTTCCACCAAGTCAAAACTGGTGGTGATCTCAGCCGTTTTGGCCAGCATGATGCTGGCCGAGCAGTACTTTTCATGGCTCATGGCGATGGCACGCTCCACCGCGGCGGCGGGCAAACTCTTGCCACTCACCGTGAAGTGCATGTGAATCTTGGTGAACACTTTGGGGTCAACCTCGGCACGCTCGCTAGTGAGCTTGACGCTGCAACCTTGCACGTTGTGGCGGCCGCGTTTGAGGATCAGCACCACGTCATAGGCGGTGCAGCCACCGGTGCCGGCCAGCACGGTTTCCATAGGGCGCGGCGCCAGGTTCTGGCCACCGTTCTCAGGCTTGGCAGCGTCGGGCGCGCCATCCATCACGATGGTGTGGCCACTACCGGTTTCCGCCACAAATCCCATGCCAGAGCGCGTGCCCAGGGCGCCGGTCCAGCTGACTGTGCATTCCATGTACTTTTTCCTTGGTAAGTGCAGCGCGGTAGCGCCAAATGAGGCGGCATTATCATGCACGGCTGTATTGAGCACGCTATGACCACTCCGAAACGCAAACACCTTACCCCCGCCGACTACCTGAAAAAGATCCTGACCGCCCGCGTCTATGACGTGGCCAAGGAATCCGCGCTGGAGCACGCCAAGATTTTGAGTAAGCGCATCCACAACCACGTGCTGCTCAAGCGTGAAGATCAGCAGTCGGTGCGCAGCTTCAAGTTACGTGGCGCGTACAACAAGATGGCTCACCTGACACCCGAGCAGTTGAAGAAGGGTGTGATTTGCGCCTCGGCCGGCAACCATGCGCAGGGCGTGGCCCTCAGCGCCACCAAGCTGGGCACGCGTGCCGTCATCGTCATGCCCACCACGACACCGCAGGTAAAGGTGGATGCGGTGCGCGGCTTTGGCGGCGAGGTGGTGCTGTTTGGCGACAGCTATACCGACGCATACGACCACGCTCTGTTGCTGCAGACAAAACAGGGCCTGACCTTCGTGCACCCGTTTGATGACCCGGATGTGATTGCCGGCCAGGGCACCATCGCGATGGAAATGCTGCGCCAGGTGCAAAGCCTCAGTGGCCAGGAAGGCGCGCTCAAGGGCGCGAGGCTGGATGCCGTGTTTGTGGCAATTGGCGGCGGCGGCCTGGTGTCGGGCGTGGCCAACTACATCAAGGCCGTGGACCCGCGCATCAAGGTGATTGGCGTGCAGATGAATGACTCCGACGCCATGAGCCAATCAGTGACTGCCAAGAAGCGCGTGACGCTGTCGGATGTCGGCCTGTTCTCGGACGGCACGGCAGTGAAACTGGTGGGCGAAGAAACCTACCGCATAGCCAAGGGCCTGGTTGACGAATTCATACTCGTCGACACCGACGCCGTGTGTGCCGCCATCAAGGACATCTTTGTGGATACGCGCAGCATCGTCGAGCCCTCGGGCGCGCTGGCGGTGGCGGCCATCAAGCAATACGCCGCCAAGAACAAAACCAAAGGCGAGACTTATGGCGCCATCCTGTGCGGTGCCAACATGAACTTCGACCGCCTGCGCTTTGTTGCCGAGCGGGCCGAAGTGGGCGAGGAGCGCGAAGCCCTGTTTGCCGTCACCATCCCCGAGGAGCGCGGCAGCTTCAAGCGTTTTTGCGAGTTGATTGGCACCCTACCCGGCGCGGTGCGCAGCGTCACCGAATTCAACTACCGCATGAGTGACGCAGCCAAGGCACACGTATTTGTTGGCCTGACCACGCATGGCAAAGGCGAGTCCACCAAGATTGCCGCCACCTTCAACAAGCACCGCTTTCAGACGCTGGACCTGACGCATGACGAGTTGGCCAAGGAACATATACGCCACATGGTGGGCGGCGCCTCGCACCTGGCGGACGACGAGCGCCTGTTGCGCTTTGTCTTCCCCGAGCGGCCCGGTGCGCTGATGAAGTTTTTGAGCCTGATGCGACCGGGCTGGAATATCAGCCTGTTCCACTACCGCAATCAGGGTGCCGACTACGGCCGCATTCTGGTCGGCCTGCAGGTGCCCAAGTCCGACGACAAGGCCTTTGCAAAATTCCTGCAGGCGCTGGACTACCCTTATGTGGAAGAGACTGCCAACCCGGTCTACCGCATGTTCCTGCAAAGCTAAAAAGGTAAACCACCATGGCCATGACTCTCGACGGACGACTGGTGGTGGCGATTTCCAGCCGCGCCCTGTTTGACTTTGAAGAAGAAAACCAGGTCTTCGAGCAAAGCGACGACCGCGCTTACATGCAATTGCAGCGGCAGCGCCTCGACATTCCGGCCAAACCCGGCGTAGCTTTCTCGCTGGTGAAGAAACTACTGGCATTCAATGAGACGCCGTCACAACGGGTGGAGGTGGTGATCCTCTCGCGCAATGACCCGGTCAGTGGCCTGCGCGTGATGCGCTCGGCCGCACATTACGAGTTGCCCATCATTCGCTGCTCGTTCACACGCGGCGAGGCGCCCTGGCGTTACCTCAAACCGCTGCATGCCAATTTGTTTTTGAGCACGCACCTGAACGATGTGCGTGCCGCGTTAGCTGCTGGCGTACCCGCCGCGCAGGTTTATCCGCACTCCACCCATGCCAGTGAAGCGCATCCCGCCGAAGTGCGCATTGCCTTTGACGGCGACGCCGTGCTGTTCAGTGACGAGGCCGAGTTGATCTACCAGGCCCAAGGTCTGGATGCCTTCCAGCAGCACGAAAAAGACAAGATCACCCTGCCCTTGCCGGATGGCCCGTTTAAGCCCTTACTGGTGGCATTGCACCGCATGCAGCAAGCCGAGATTCCGCACATGCGCATACGCACGGCACTGGTCACGGCGCGCAGCGCACCGGCACACGAGCGCGCCATCCGCACGCTGATGGACTGGAACATTGAGGTGGACGAAGCCATGTTCCTGGGCGGGCTGGACAAGGGCGAGTTTTTGCGCGAGTTCGAGCCCGACTTTTTCTTTGACGACCAGACCGGCCACATTGAATCTGCCGCCCGCCATGTGCCCAGCGGCCATGTGGCCAGCGGGGTGCGCAACGCCATCGAATAGCCTTTACCCGCCGATTAGGTAACGGCGGGTAAAGTTCCCGGCAATCGGTCGGCGCAGCCATCCGATGCGGCGTTGGGACTGGCACACTGCCAGAAAATAAAGCGACACCTGCCTATGCCAGTCCCGGTTTTTATGCCCATTGCGCGACGCCACGCACTCAAACGTCTTGCCTTTTTGGCAAGCTGGACAACGGGTGCTTCGACGTTCAATGCCAACGCCCAAGCCGCCAATTTGGCCAGTACCGCGGGCACTACCCTGTCGCCCGTCGCCGACAACCTACTCGCAGAGCAATGGCGTGCCCTTTCCCGTCTGGGCTATGGCCCCAATGCCGCTTTGTTGCGCGAAATACAGGCCGCCAGCAGCCCGCGCAACTGGGCTTTGCAACAGCTTGAAATAGCCTGGAGCGCCAGTCAGTCAGCGCCGCTGATGGCCAGCGAGGTGCAGGAGATCAACGCTCCGCTGCCAGAGATTTTTGAAGGTGCACGGCGCGAGCGCGGAGCCCGCGCCAGTCTTAAAACCGCCGAGCAAACGGTGGTCAAAGGCAGCGACGGCAACGCGGCACCCGTGGGCGATAAAGGCAATGCGGGCAATGAGCGTCCCCACCAGCGTCTTGACTTTTCCATGCCCGCCGAGCCGCAAAACTTCAACCGCACCCTGGTCGAGAAGACCGACGTCTGGCGCTTACAGGCCTGCAGCCAGCCCGAACGGGAAAACCTGCTGTTGGCGCGTATGACCGAGTTCTGGTTCAACCACCTCAACGTCTACATTGGTAAAGGCCCGGTGCGGCCCTTTGTCGGCCATTACCTGATCAATGTGGCGCGTGCCCACGCCCTGGGCCGGTTTGAAGACCTGCTGCTGGCCAGCGCGCGCCACCCCGCCATGCTGCATTACCTGGACCAGGCGCAAAGCGTGGCCAACGGCACACGCGGCGCGCAGGGCACAACCCGCGGCCTGAACGAAAACTATGCCCGCGAGTTGATGGAGTTACACACCCTGGGGGTGGATGGCGGCTATACCCAGACCGATGTGCGCGAAATGGCGCGGGTGCTGACCGGATGGACCGTGGACCCCAACAGCAGTGACGGTTTTCGCTTTGCCATTCGCTCGCACGACACTGGCAGCAAATCGGTCATGGGCCACGGCTATCCCGATGGCTTCTTTAGTCGGGGCGAGGCCGAAGGCGAACAGGCCATACGCATGCTGGCACGCCACCCCAGCACGGCCAGGCGGCTCAGCTTGCGGTTGGCGCAGTTCTTTGTCGCCGACCAGCCCAGTCCAAATCTGGTCATGCGCTTAAGTCAAAGCTTTTTGCAAAGCCAGGGCGACATCAAGGTGTGGCTGCAAACGCTGCTGCAATCGCCCGAATTTTGGGACCCGACGAATCGCCTGTTCAAGACGCCGATGGACTTTGCCTGCTCGGCGCTCACCGCTACCCAAGGGGCACAGGACCGGCGCAATCTGCTGCTCACCCTGGGTTTCCTGAACAACGCTGGCCAGCCCCTGCATGGTTGGCAGACGCCCGATGGCTACAAAACCGACGCTGCCACCTGGTTGGCACCGGAGGCCCTGACGCGGCGCGCCGACTATGCCCTGAGCCTGGGCAAGCAAAGTGCTGATCTGGAGTTCCTGCTGCCGTTTCTGGGCGCCGCCACCCGCGACACCGTAGTGCAGCAAAAGCCGGGGCAGCGCAACGGCTTGATGCTGGCCAGCCCCGAATTTATGTACAAATAGCCAAAGGCCCCGCATGACTGACGCTTTTGAAACGCATCTGCCACGTAGGCAATTTCTCTCAACCTTGCTGGCTGCAGGTGGCGTCTGGGCCGTGCCATCCGCTTGGGCTCAGACACAAGGCGCAGACAGCAACGGGCGACTGGTGGTGGTCTTTTTGCGTGGGGCATATGACGGCCTCTCGGCTTTTGTGCCGCACGGCGACCGCAACTACTACGCCCTGCGCCCCAACATCGCCATAGCCGCGCCCGACGGCAGCCAACAAACCACGATCAAACTCGACGAGACTTTTGGCCTGCACCCGGCTCTGACACCGCTGCAGCCACTTTGGCAGCAAGGCGTGCTGGCCGTCATTCCGGCGGCCGGATCGCCCGACTCCACGCGATCACACTTCGACGCCCAACACCAGTGGGAAATTGGCATTCCTGGCCACAGTGGCGCGGGAGCAGGCTGGCTCAACACCCTGGCGGGATTGGGTGCAAAGGGCGCTGGTCCAACGGCTGCATCGCTGGCAGCCCAAGAACCGGGCAGCAACGGAGGCGGCGGCGCAAGGCCATCGCAAGCCAACGCGCTTGGCGTGGGTGAAGCCAATCCGCAGATTTTGTCGGGTGGCGCTCCGGTGCAACTGGTGCCGCGCGGTCAGGCTGCCACACGCCAGGGGGCCCTGGGCGACGCCCGCACGCGCGAGGTGATGATGAAGTTGTACGCAGGCCAAGACGGTCTGTCGCAAGCCTTCCGTGCCGGCGCACAAAGCCGCATGCAGACCGCGCAAACCCTCAGTAACGAGATGGCCGACCCCGCCATGACCGTGCAGGAAATGCAGGCCGCAAACAATGGCGCAGGCTCCGCGCAAGGCCTATTGCTGGACGCGCAACACCTGGGCACCTTGATGCGCCGGGACCGCAATTTGCGTCTGGGTTTTCTATCGGCGGGTGGCTGGGATACGCATGCCAACCAGGGTGCGGCCACCGGCGCACTGGCCAACAACCTGGGCAATCTGGCGGCGGCATTGGTGCAACTGCGCCGCGATTTCTCAGAACCCAATGACGTGGTGGTGGTGTGCAGCGAGTTTGGCCGCACCAGCGCCGAAAATGGCACGCGCGGCAGCGACCACGGCCACGGCAATGCCCTGTGGTTAATGGGCAATCGGGTGAACGGTGGCCGCTGGCACGGGCAGTGGAGTGGCTTGGCACAAGGCAATCTGCACGAAGGCCGCGACCTACCGGTGCACCACGATTTTCGCGGCGTGTTTGCACAGGTGTTGCGTAGCACGCAAGGCCTGGCCAGCGGCGACATCTCACGGCTGTTTCCCGGCTTTGCCTGGGACATTGCGCTCGACGGCCTGATGCGGGGTTAACACGCACCGTCGCGGCAGCAGCGCATTGCTGCCGATAACATAGGACGCAAGGTTTCAAAGGCAAAGGCAAGGCATGTCCACTACAACAAGCACCCCCACCGCAACAAGCGGCAACACGCTCAGCGCCAAATGGGCCGCCACCCGACGACAGTCGCAGCGCGTCTGGGCCTTATCCAAGCCCTATTTTTCTTCCGAGCACAAATGGCAGGCGCGGGGGCTGCTGTTGGCTATCGTGGCGCTCAACCTGGGTATGGTTTACATGAACGTGCTGTTCAACGACTGGAACAAGCTTTTCTACGACTCACTGCAAAACAAGGATGCCACCGTATTCTGGGAGCAGCTGGGCCGGTTCACTTATTTGGCGTTCGCCCTCATCGTCATCGCGGTTTACAAGTTTTATCTAACGCAACTGCTGGACATTCGCTGGCGCGCCTGGATGACCACGCACTACCTGCAGCGCTGGCTCAAAGATCAGGCCTTTTACCGATTTGAACTTTCGCGCTTTCAACCGGGCAGCGCCGAGGGCCAGTCCGTCAGCACCCCGGACAACCCGGATCAGCGTATCCAGGAAGACATCGGCCAGTTCACAGGTCTCACCCTGTCGCTCAGCATGGGGCTACTCAATTCGGTCGTAACGCTGGGCAGCTTTGTCGGCATTTTGTGGACGCTGTCAGGGGGTTTCACCTTTAGCTTTCAGGGCAGTGAATACATCATCCCCGGCTTTATGGTCTGGATGGCGTTGATTTACAGCTTGGTTGGCAGCGTGTTGACCCACTACATTGGCCGCCCACAAATTGCCTTGAACTTCCAGCAGCAAAAGGTGGAAGCGGACTTTCGCCACCGCATGGTGCGGGTGCGGGAATACAGCGAATCGATCGCGCTGGACCGGGGTGAGGCCGTGGAGCACGCCCAGTTGGAACTGCGCTTTGGCCGCGTGCTGGCCAACTACCTGGCGTTGATCGGCGCACAAAAGCGCTTGATCTGGTTTACCAGCTTCTTCGGCCAAGCAGCGGTGGTGTTTCCGTTTCTTGTGGCCGCTCCGCGCTTTTTCAGCGGCGCGATTCAAATGGGTGAACTGATGCAGATTTCCAACGCTTTTGGCGAGGTACAGGGTGCATTGAGTTGGTTTGTGGACAACTATCGCAGCCTGGCAACCTGGCGCGCCACGACAGACCGACTGACCGGTTTTGAAGGCGCCTTCCAGGCCCTGGTGCCGGTCGCAACGAATGACACTGCGCCTGCTGACACAGCGGTGCGTGCCAGCGACTTGACGGTATCCCTGCCCAATGGCGCCGTGCTGCTGGCACATATGCAGTTGCAGGCAACGGCGGGCGATGCGGTGCTTTTAACCGGCCCCTCAGGCAGCGGCAAGTCGACATTATTTCGCACACTGGCCGGTATATGGCCCTTTGCCAGCGGCAAAGTGGAGCGCGGCGAAGACACCATGTTTTTGCCACAGCGGCCGTACTTCCCGGACGGCCCGCTGCGTGACGCGCTGGCCTACCCGCAAGCCGCTACCAGTTACCCCGACCAAGACCTTAAGCAGGCTCTGGTGGACGCGATGCTGCCGCAGCTAGTTGACCAACTGGACCGTGTCGATGCCTGGAGCCAAAAACTCTCGGGCGGCGAGCAGCAACGCCTGGCATTTGCCCGCGTAGTACTAAAAAAACCCAGATGGGTGTTTGCCGACGAGGCCACCAGCGCGCTGGACGAAGCGGCGGAGGCCACGCTATACCAACGTTTAAGGGCGTTGGTGGAAGCGCGTCAGGGCGGTATGGTGTCAATTGCGCACCGCCCCGGCGTGGCAGCCTTCCACCAGCGGCATTGGGCGCTGGAACCTCAGGCGGCGGGCAACGAAGCTTTGTTCAAACTGGCAGAGAAGCCGGCATAGCCTTTGGCCCGCAGTTCACAAGCGGGGCAGGTGCCACAGCCATAGCCCCAAGCGTGGCGGTGCACGCGGTCGCCCAGATAGCAGGTGTGGGTGTGCTCCACGATCAGGTCGACCAGGGCCTGGCCACCACCGGCCACACCGGACTTGGCGCCCAAATCGCGCGCCATCTCCCAGGTCTCGGCCTTGTCGATCCACATCAACGGGGTCTCGATCAAAAAGCGCTGATCCATACCCAGCGAGAGTGCAATTTGCATGGCCTTCATGGTGTCATCGCGGCAGTCGGGGTAGCCGGAGTAGTCCGTCTCACAAACCCCGGTCACCAGCACCTGCAGACCGCGCCGGTAGGCCAGAGCGGCAGCCAGCGTCAGGAACAGCAGGTTACGCCCTGGCACAAAAGTATTGGGCAGGCCGCTGGCCTCCATCTTGAAAGCCGTATCGCGCGTCAGTGAGGTGACGCTCACGCTGCCCAGCACCGCCAGATCCAGCAGATGGTCTTCGCCCAGCTTGTTGCCCCAAGCCGGAAACCGGGCACGTATTTCGCGCAACACGTTCAGGCGGGCGTCGAGTTCGATGTGATGGCGCTGGCCGTAGTCAAAGGCCACTGTTTCCACGCGCTCGTAGCGCGAAAGGGCATGGGCCAAGCAGGTGGTGGAATCCTGTCCACCAGAGAAAAGTACGAGAGCGGTAGTGTGCATGGCCTCCATGTTAGAGCATGGCCGCGCGCCCCATGCAATGGGCAACTGTGGGGGCTATTTTTTTCCGCCGGACCGCCACAAGGCAACGTGGGGGCTCTACACCTTTGTGTTGCGCTTGATCGGCGTAGGCTGGTAGGTGAGCACCTGCTTTGCCAGATCGCCTGCAATCTGGTTAGGTTGCACTGGCGCCGGCCGGGTCAGCTGGTTGCTGACCTGCTCCACTTGCACCGCACTGGCACTGGCAGTCCACATGGACTTCAGTTGATCCAGCAACATTTGCGAAATCGGCTTGGGTGGGGGGATCTCCACTTTTTCCGGCGTGGGTTTGTGAATCGCCCAGTCATGCGGCAAACGCTGTGTCGACGCGCCAGACTTGACTGGGTCCGGCACGCTGGTGAAATTGGGTTCACCTTCGTTGGGCAGCGGTTGCTGCGACTGCGCCTTCTGCAGGGCAGGACTGACATGGTTGACAACACCAGGTGTTGGCTCCAATGGCGGGCTGGCCTCTATACCAGGATTGACCGGCGCCACCGGAATGACCACACCGGCCTTTGACAACACCGGATCCACAGCCGCAGGCCGTAGATTTAGGGTTCGTTCAATGGAAGGTATCGACACTTTGTTTCAGCTTTTTGGGCCGCTCCGGTTACTTTGAGAGGTTGACGTACCTTTCATAACGGCAGATTTAGAGGCTTATTTAGGCCTATTTTCAAAATTTCGTAAAAAAGTTGGCGCGTCACAACCCAAAAATGCAATAACGCACCACGGAGGTGCGTTTTGCTGAAGAAAGCCGTTCCAGCCGCAGGGCAAAACGGTTTAAAGCGCCTTGCGAATCACCGCACCAGTAAACAAGTAGGGCAAACGCGGGCCTTGGCCATCGCTCACACCACCTTTGTTCTCAACACTAATGGCAAGCCGTGTTACTTCGGCCAGGGTTTGCTCGTTGGCCGGCAGGCGCAGAGTCTTGAGCTTGGCAGCCATGACGCCCAAAGAATGTGCCGGGCCTGAAACGGGCACAGCCCACAACTGCATGCTGTCTTCACCACCCTCGACCACGGCATTAAGCCTCTGCAACTGCAATGCAGATTCACCTGAGACCTGTGTCACCAGAATGGCGGGCTCGCTCTTCTCGTCCAGCAGCACGGCAACGTATTGCAGTTGCGCCGTCTTTTGCACCTTTTGCTGCAGGTCGTGCAATTGGGCTGTGAACTGCTCGAACATGCTCCAGCCAGTTGTGCCGGCAATCGCCAGTACCAAAGCCAGGAAGATGGTGGCAGCGCGCCAGTAACCGCTGACACCGCTGGATTGCGGGGAGCTTGAATCGTTGGAGTCCATGGGCGGTTTTATGTCCGGGTTGTCAATCAACACCGTGTTGACCGGGGTTGATTGTGACAGCCAGTGCCCCCATTTATTTACAGGACGAGCTACGCAGAATTTCGGACTCCAGCACGGAGACAACACCATCAGGAGCCAGGGTTTACCCCAGGCTAAACTCTAGCGCAGGACCGTCCCCTTCATGCCCCTCAAACTCCCCCATACCCCAGCCATCAATACCCGTGCACTTGCCGGCATAGGCTTGCTCCTCGCCGCAGTGGCATGCTTTGCCGTGCTGGACACCACGACCAAGCGCGTCACGGCTGAAGTGCCGCTGCTGATGGCCGTATGGGCACGCAACTTTTTCCAGGCCATCTTTACCAGCGCATTGGTGCTTCCCAGGCAAGGCTGGTCGGTGCTGAAAACCAACCACCTGGCGCAACAAATCACGCGCGGCCTCTTGATGGTGTCTGTGACAGTGCTGGCGTTCTCCAGCCTGGGTGTCATGCCGGTGGGTGAATTCACTGCCATCGTTATGACCACACCCTTGTTGGTCACTCTTTTGGCGGCACGCTTGCTGGGAGAGCATGTTTCTCCCTTTCGGGTGGCTTTGGTGGTTGGCGGCTTTTTGGGTACCGCCATCATCGTACGACCCGGTGGTGGCGCGGTAAGTTGGCATAGCTGGCACATGCTGCTGCCTTTGGTATTGGTAGCGGCCAATACCGCGTTTCAGTTGCTGACCAGCAAAATGACCCGCACCGAGACCACCATGACCACCCAGTTCTACACCAGCTGGATCGGAGCGATTCTGTCCAGCATTCCACTGTTCTGGTTCTGGACGACGATTGCAAACCCCTACCTTTGGCTTGGACTGCTGCTGATGGGCGTGGCCGGTGCGGTTGGGCACATTCTGATGATCATGTCCTTTGAGCGCTCGCCCGCCGCCACGCTCATGCCCTACATGTATATGCAAATCGGCTTTGCCATGCTGGGTGGCTGGATTATTTTTGACCATCTCCCGGACCACCTGTCGCTCATCGGCATCGGCCTGATTGCAGCCTGCGGCACGGCAGGGGGCCTGCTGACCCTGTACGAGCGCCGCTTGTCGCAGTAAAAAGTTTTCCTAAACACTGCGAGCGCCGCTATTCTTCGGGTTCAGTTGGAGCAGTGGAGCAAAACCGAACGCGCGCCAAAACACGCCGCTTTTTTGCATGCCAGGAAAATTGCGCGCTGAGTACAACGCGGAGAAAATCGCATGACTATGGACGCCACCCACAACCCGCGAGCCGAGAGCTGGGTTGAATCTGCCAACGGAACGGATACTGATTTTCCGATCCAGAACCTGCCCTTTGCACGCTTCCGGCGCAAGCGCGACGAGGCTTGGCGCGTGGGCGTGGCAATTGGTGACGACGTGCTGGACCTGCAGCAGGCAGGCGTGCTGGAAGACGCCGACAGCGGCTCGGTCATGGCTTTGTCTGCCACTGGCCGCAAGGCTCTGCGCAAAACGCTGTTTGACGGCTTGGGCACGGGCAGCCCGATGCAGGCGCGCTGGAAGGAAGCACTCTATTTGCAAAGTGCGGTGGAGTTAGGCCTGCCCAGCGAGGTAGGTGACTACACCGACTTTTACACCGGCATCTACCACGCCACCGCAGTCGGCAAACTTTTGCGCCCCGACACGCCACTCCTGCCCAACTACAAATGGGTACCCATCGGATACCACGGCAGGGCCTCCAGCGTCGCGGCCAGTGGCCTGAAGTTTCACCGGCCGCACGGACAGGTGATGCAAGCCGATGGCATAGCACCCCAGTTGCAGCCCACGCAGCGCATGGACTATGAACTGGAACTGGCCATCTGGATTGCCAATGGCAATGCCTTGGGCGAACCCATCCCCATAGCGCACGCCGAAAATCATGTCTGGGGTCTGAGCCTGCTCAACGACTGGAGCGCGCGTGACGTGCAGGCCTGGGAATACCAGCCACTAGGCCCCTTTTTGGCCAAGAGCTTTGCCACGACCGTCTCACCCTGGGTTGTGACACTGGACGCACTGGCACCTTTCCGTTGCAAACAGCGCCGCCCACCGGGTGACCCGCAGCCCCTGCCCTATCTCGACAGCCCGGCTAACCGCAGCGGCGGCGCCTACGCCATCGAACTGGAGGTCTGGCTTCATACAGCCGAGATGCAACGTGACGGCCTGGCACCGCAGCTACTTTCGCAATCCAATTTTGAAGATGCCTACTGGACGCTGTCGCAGTTGGTGGCCCATCACACCGTGAACGGCTGCAATCTGCGCGCCGGCGATTTGCTGGGCACCGGAACACTGTCCGGACCGCAGGCGATGCAGGGCGGCTCTCTGCTGGAACTCAGCCAGGGTGGCCATAACAACATCACGCTGGACAATGGCGAAATTCGCACATTTCTGGAAGACGGCGACACCATCATTCTCAGAGCCTATGCCGAGCGTGCCGGTGCACGACGCATCGGCTTTGGCGAATGCCGGGGGACGGTGCTCCCGGCACGTGCCTGAACCCTCTACCGCATCACACCGTGTAGTTCACACGGGATCCGACGGGTGACAGTTGTTCTCCCGTATTTAGGGAATGTGCCAACGTTGTCAAAAATAGCTTGAGCTTGTCTGTGACGCTGGTTGCGGTAATAAGCGTGTCCGCCGGTGCGGCAGGGGTTGAAGCAGCCGCTGTCGCCGTTGCCGCCGTTGTTGTCGTTGCTGGTTGCAAGAAATTCAATACATTCGTAAAAGCAGTTAACAGCCGATCCAGACGGGAGGTTGGCGAAGGTGGAACCGGATCGGTGACAGGCGTCGTGGTGCTTGAGGTGCTCGCAGGTGCAACACCTGTTGAATCACTTGAACTGCTCGCCGTCGTGCCTGACGCAGCAGGCGTGCTACCGGTACTTGCCGGAGTTGTCCCCCCCAAGGATTGGGCCAATTTTTCCAACCGTTGCACCAGACCGTTGTAGCCACCATGGCCGTGACCTTCATGGCTACGCGCGTGCTCACCACCACCATGCTCACCATCGGAATGCTCACCCCCACCTTGCTGACGCAACATGGCATAAAGCGCATGGGCGAAATCGTTCACGGCCTTCTCAAGCGTGTCGGGCGCAGGTACTGTAGTTGCCGCTGCACCAGTGGTGCCAGTGGTGCCAGTGGTACCGGTAGTGCCCGTGGTACCAGCTGTGCCTGTGCTGCCCGTGGTGCCGGTTGCCGGCGCGGTCGAGGCACCCGAAGCCGCTGGCGTCGTTGATCCCGTAGTCGGGGTGGTGGCGGTTTGGCCGATACCCAATGCCTGGAAGGCCGCCATCATGGCGCTCACCAAAGTGTTTTCCCGGAATCGTGGTTTGTCGTCGTCCTGCTGCTCTACCGGGCGCGCAGGGCGGTCAGCGCTCGACGCGGGTGGCACGGAAGCAGTGAACGAAGAAAAATTGACACCGAGCGAAGTGAGCGTGGCGACCGACATATCGATTCCCCTTGAATGGATATAAACCGAGGTCACCGCAGATGACCCCGTCCGAATTCATTTTTTCGGCGGTTCCGGGGCAGGACTTGAGGCCTATTTCAAGACCTGTTACAAATTTGTGCAAACGCTAGCTGGCCAAGCAACCATGGCCAAACAGAATTACTTGGTTTGAAGGCCCTCGCCCACTTTCATCAGTGCGCTTAGCGCCCCAAGTCCTTGGCGCTAACCCCGGCAATGCCCCAATTCTCTTTGGGCACGTCCTGAATCCAGACGCGCACATTGGCAATCGGCGTGCCGGTGGCCTCGACCAGGGCGGCGCTGACTTTCTCTATCACCGCACGCTTCTGTTCTTCGGTGCGGCCCTCGATCATGAAGATTTGTGCAAATGGCATGGTGTTGCTCCTTGGGTGGATTCAGACAAAACGGATGCTGGTGCTGCCCATGCCCTGCACGCGCAGGGTCACGTTGTCACCAGCCGCCACCGACACGGCCTCGGTAATGCCGCCCGACAGAATCAGGGTGCCCGCCGGTATGCACTCGCCACGCTCGGCCAGGTGATTCGCCAACATGGCGATAGCAGCTGCAGGATGACCCAGCACCGCAGCACCGGCACCAAAGGCCACCGGCACGCCGTTCTTCTCCATCACGATGCCCACGGTGCGCAAGTCCACACCGCTCACATCCATGGGCTGGCCGCCGACCACAAAGCGGGCCGCCGACGTGTTGTCGGCCACCACGCTTTTCAAGTCAAACTTGAAGTCGCGGTAGCGGCTGTCAATCACCTCAATGCCGGGCATCACGAAATCAGTGGCCGCCAGCACTGCGCCGATATGGCAACCGGGGCCGCGCAACTCGGCCTTGGTGACGAAGGCAATCTCAGGCTCCACCTTGGGGTGGATCAGTTCGCTCACCTTGCACTCACCGCCATCGGGCACGGCGTAGTAATCGGCCATGAAACCAAACACCGGTGTGGTCACACCCATCTGCTTCATCTTGGCGTGCGAGGTCAGACCGGCCTTCAGGCCGACGATGCGGTTGCCGCGGGCGATCTTGTTGGCCTTGATGGTGTTCTGGATGGCATAGGCGTCGTCCCAATCCATGTCCGGGTATTCGTCGGTGATCTTGGTCGTGTCATGCGCCTGCAGCTCGCAGTTTTCCAGGCGCTCGGCCAGGGCGGTGATGGTGGCGTTGTCGAGTTTCATGCTGCTGCCTTTTGGAGAATGCCGCCAATGCCACGTTCGCGCGCCATGGTCATGGCGGTGTCTTCAATCATGTCTTCCTGACCACCCACCATGCCCCGGCGGCCCATCTCCACCAGAATGTCGCGGGCCGATACGCCATACTTCTTCTCGGCGCGTTTGGCGAACAACAGGAAGGAGGAATAGACCCCGGCATAGCCCAGGGTGAGCGAGTCGCGGTCAATGCGGATGGCATGGTCCATCATGGGCACCACCAGGTCTTCGGCCACGTCCTGAATCTTGTACACATCCACACCGGTCTCAATGCCCATGCGCGCGCACACGGCCACAAACACTTCCATTGGCGTGTTACCGGCGCCCGCGCCCAGGCCGGCAGCGGCGGCGTCAATGCGGTTGGCTCCGACTTCAATCGCGGCAATCGAATTGGCCACACCCATGGCCATGTTGTGGTGGCCGTGGAAGCCCAGTTCGGTGTCAGACTTGAGAGCGGAACGCACCGCACCCAAACGGGCGCGCACATCGTCGGGAAGCATGTAGCCGGCCGAGTCGGTGATGTAAATGCAGTTGGCACCATAGCTCTCCATCAGCAGGGCCTGCGTCACCAGCTTTTCCGGGCTGGCCATGTGCGCCATCATCAAGAAGCCCACCGTGTCCAGACCCAGTGCGCGGGACTTTCCGATGTGCTGCTCGGACACATCGGCCTCGGTGCAGTGCGTCGCCACGCGGATGGTCTTCACGCCCAGATCCTTGGCCATGAGCAGATGGTCGACCGTGCCAATACCGGGAATCAAGAGCGCCGAGACGCGGGCCTGCTTCATTAGAGGCACCACGGCGCCCAGGTACTCTTCATCGGTGTGGGCGGGGAAGCCATAGTTGACGGAAGAACCACCCAGGCCGTCGCCGTGGGTTACTTCGATCAGCGGCACACCGGCGGCGTCCAGGCCACAGGCCACGGTCTTCATCTGCTCCAGCGTCATCAGATGGCGCTTGGGGTGCATGCCATCACGCAATGTCATGTCGTGAACGGTTACTTTTTTGCCTTGCAAATTCATTTCAATTCTCCAGAGGTTCAGGCAGCCACAGCGGCGGCAGCGGGCTTTAGCACGAGCGTGCCGGCGAGGATTTCTTCGGCAAACATTTCTGCGGTGCGCGCCGCAGCGGCGGTCATGATGTCCAGGTTGCCGGCGTATTTGGGCAGGTAATCGCCCAGACCTTCGACTTCCAGAAACACCGAGACGCGCTTGCCATCAAACACCGGTCCGTTAACCAACTTGTAGCCCGGCACATACTTCTGCACTTCCTTGATCATGGCGTGAATGGAAGCGGTAATCGCGGCCTGGTCCGGCTCATCAACGGTCAGGCAATGCACGGTGTCACGCATCATCATGGCGGGCTCCGCGGGGTTGATGATGATGATGGCCTTACCCTTCTTTGCGCCACCCACTTTTTCTACTGCAGCCGAGGTGGTGCGGGTGAATTCATCAATGTTCTTGCGGGTGCCCGGGCCGACCGAGCGGCTGGACACGGTAGCCACAATTTCGCCGTACGCGACAGGTTGCACACGGCTCACTGCGGCCACCATGGGAATGGTGGCCTGGCCACCGCAAGTCACCATGTTCACATTCATTTCACGTTTACCTACATGCGAAGTCAGGTTCACCGGGGGCACGCAAAAGGGGCCAATGGCCGCGGGTGTCAGGTCAATCATCAGCACGCCGAGTTCATTGAGCTTGCGGCTATTTTCTGCATGCACATAGGCGCTGAAGGCACACCTGAACAGTGGCGACACGCTGGTAATCTACAGCGACGGCGTGACGGAAGCGACAAGCCCGCAGGACGAAG
>CAIQYP010000413.1 GCA_903876045.1 uncultured beta proteobacterium
CGGATAAGCGTGGTGTTTGGCGGCGTCTCCATCAATCCCCAAATGTTGGCCATGCGCGGCGGCACCGACGTGGTGGTTGCGACGCCAGGTCGGCTACTTGACCTGGTACACCACAATGCTTTAAGCCTGTCTGCCACCCAGATTCTGGTGCTAGACGAAGCTGACCGCTTGCTGGAACTTGGCTTTGAAGCCGAACTGAACCGCCTTCTCTCTCTGCTGCCAGCAAACCGACAAAGCCTGTTTTTCTCGGCCACCTTTGCGCCTGCGGTTGCTGCTTTAGCGCAGTCCATGCTACGCGAACCGGTGCAAATAGAGATCGGCGCTACCGACCAGGAAAAACCCGATATTGATCAGCAAGCCATTTTGGTAGATGCGACACGGCGCACCCAATTGCTGCGCCACTTGATCACCATCCACAAATGGAAACGTGTATTGGTGTTTGTAGCCACCAAGCACGCCGCAGAAATCGTTGCCGACAAACTGCGCAAGGCACGCATCTATGCAGAACCCTTCCACGGCGAATTGAGCCAAGGCAAGCGCAGCCAGGTGCTGTCCGACTTCAAGGCTTCGCGCCTGAAGGTAGTAATTGCCACTGACATGGCATCACGCGGCCTGGATATTGCCCAGTTGCCGGTGGTGGTCAACTACGACCTGCCACGATCTGCCGACGACTACACACACCGCATTGGCCGCACCGGGCGCGCGGGTGAAACTGGTCTGGCAGTTAGCTTTGTCAGCAGCGACACCGAAGCCCACTTCCGATTGATTGAAAAGCGCCATGCGCTCCAGGTACCGCTGGAAGTGATTGCCGGTTTCGAGCCGACAACAGAGCACCATGAATCTGATAGTGATCCGCTCGCTGCTGCCTCACCTGCTGCGCCCAATACTGGCGGTATCAAGGGCAAGCGTCCCAGCAAAAAAGACAAACTGAGAGCCCAAGCCGCCTACCAGGCTTCTTAGCGCGTGCCGGCGTCCCCGACGCCCCCTGTAATGCATACCACCGAACAGGTAGGCTCGATACTTTCCGCGATCAATTGTCTGCTGAAAAACAATTGACAGAACTAACCGCCACTCCTTGTGTTCAAACCGAACTGTTCGCCCGCAATGCGCGGGCAACGTTCGATGTGATGACGTGAAAACCAAAAAGGAGACAGGCATGTCAGATGAAAACAAGAGCCTCGCCGCAGGCTCTTTAGGTACGCTGGAATCAACCGTGATGGGAGTCGCCGGGTCAGCCCCGGCATTCAGTGTGGCAGTAACCGCTGCCGTGATCGTGGCCGCCGTGGGGCCCCTGTCGGTGGGCAGCGTGCTGTACTGTGGTCTGATCATGTTTGGCATCATGCTGGCCTTTATCCACCTGAACCAGACCACATCCCATGCGGGCGCAACCTACGCTTGGGTAGGCAAAATATTTGGCCCCACCTGGGGCTTTTTTTCTGGTTGGGGTTTGTTGGTGGCGTCCGTCGTGTTCATGGTGTCTGCCACCATTCCTGCGGCCACTTCGACGCTCACGTTGATCCAGGAATTTTTTGGTCTCGCTGCCGACCTGAAAGAAAGCACCAGTTGGGTAACCTTTACCGCTGCCGTCTGGCTCACGGTCGTTACCCTCGTGGTGACCAAAGGTATCAAGCACGCCAGCTACGCGCAATTGATGCTGACAGTGATTGAGACCGGCATTGTGCTGGCCCTGGTCATTGGAGCATTCGTCCAATACAGCGCGCACCCGGCACATGCGCCCTCGTTTTCCTGGCTTGTCGATTTCACGCCCGCCACCTTTGCCACCGGCGCTTTGACTGCGATCTTCTTTTACTGGGGTTGGGACGTAACCATGAACCTGGGCGAAGAAACCAAAGAAGGAACGCCCCAACCCGCAGGGCAAGGCGCCTTCTGGTCCATGATCAGTTTGATGCTCTTCTACATCATCATGATCCTCGTGGTTCTGCTGGTGCTCAGTGACAAAGAGATTGCCGACGCCAACACCAATGTGCTTTACGCCATTGCCAACAAGTTGTTTGCGCCGCCTTGGAACTACTTGGCCGTGTTGTCCACCATCCTGTCCACGATCGGCACTATCGAGACCCAAATATTGCAGTTCAGCCGCAGCATGTTCGCCATGGCCCGCGACAATGCGCTTCACCCACGCTATTCCAAAATTCACCCGGAGTGGCAAACACCCTGGGTCGCCACTTTTGCCATCTGGGCACTGGCCGTTGTCATGCTGTTTGCATCGTCCTACATGCCCAGCGTGAAAGACATTTTGGATAAATCCGTGGCAGCAACCTGCTTTCAGATCTGCTTCTATATGAGCATGGCTGGCTTTGCCTGCGCCTGGCATTACCGGGCAAAGCTGAACACCACCAGCCTCAAAGAAAAAGTGTCCTTTGTGCTGTGGCCATTTCTCAGTGCGGCCTTCATGGTGTTCGTAGCGGTATACAGTGCCATCAGCAGTTTTGACACGCTCACCAACATCATTGGCATTGGTGGTTTGGCACTGGGATTTATACCGCTGGCGTTGAGCAAACAACGCGGGGGTATTAGCTCTTTGGCGTTTCAACCCAGAGGCTAGGCGCTAAATGCGCAGGTGTGCGCCCAGGCGGGGCGCACAAGCAAAAGTGCCCGAACCATCACTGGTTCGGGCTTTTCTTTTGGCGTTTGCGCATGGACTACTTGCGTACCGGCAACAGATCCGTGCAACTGCTGTGGGCAATCTACGCCGCCATGCCGATGCTTGGGACCAGCGTGGGGTGCGAGTGGATGGTT
This sequence comes from uncultured beta proteobacterium, assembly GCA_903876045.1. Classification (GTDB taxonomy): domain Bacteria; phylum Pseudomonadota; class Gammaproteobacteria; order Burkholderiales; family Burkholderiaceae_C; genus Allorhodoferax. Next base: position 2,761 of record CAIQYP010000413.1, read on the forward strand.
TGGTGAGCCCTTCGTCGCCTCCAGCGACAATCACGCTTTCGATCAACCAACCCCACACTATTTCATGAAAAAAATCTCTCGCATTGCCACCCTCAGTGCCACCCTGCTAACGCTGTCCTTGGCCACGTCCAGCCTGTGGGCCCAGGACGCTGTGGCCGCAGCGTCCGCCAAGGAAGCCGGTGCCGTGGTCACACCCAGCGGACTGGTGTACCGTGCCCTCAAGAACGGCACGGGCGCCAGCCCATCGGCCAGTGACAAGGTCAAGGTGCACTACCGTGGCACTTTCCCGGATGGACGGGAGTTCGACAGCTCTTACAAGCGCGGCGAGCCCATTGAGTTCCCTCTTACCGGCGTGATTCCCTGCTGGACTGAAGGCGTGCAGCGCATGAAGGTGGGTGGCAAAGCCAAGCTCACCTGTCCACCGGCCATCGCCTACGGTGCACGTGGTGCAGGTGGTGTGATTCCACCCAATGCCACGCTGCTGTTTGAAGTGGAATTGCTGGGCATCAACGGCAAATAGAGTCTGGGGACCGGGACCGCTCCCATCCGAGCCCATTTGACCTTTTCAGGGCGGGTATGCAGACTCAGCCAATGCATCCCGACTTTCGCCTCAACACTGTCCAACTGACCTTGCGGCCCGTCACATCCGCCGATCGCGCTGACTTGATTGCTCTTGAAGCGGATGCAGAGGTGATGCGTTATCTGAACGGCGGACAGCCCGTTCCCAGTGCAGGCCTTCTCGATGCTGATTTTCTGACCCCACGTGGTAAAGAGCCCGAGGTTTTGGCCACCCACCTCCGTGCTAGCGGAGCCTTCATCGGCTGGTTTGCTCTGTTCGACGACGGAATGGTCGACGGACTTCGAACCGCAGAGATTGGCTATCGCCTGATCCGAGAGGCCTGGGGAAAGGGCTACGCTACGGAAGGCGTGCGGGCCCTGATAAAGGCAGCCTTTGACTCCTTGGGCTTTGACAGGGTTCAAGCCGAGACGATGGTGGTGAACCAAGCGTCGCGCCGTGTGTTGGAGAAAGCCGGTCTTCGCCATATCAAGACGGTGTTTCCCAACCATGCACATCCGATCCCTGGAGCCGAGCAGGGTGAAATCATCTATGAAATCCGCAAGACAGAATAAGACTTGATGACCCGCGATCAGCTTATTTTGGGTGACGGAATGCTTGCGCATTGACTTTGTGCCCGCTGACCCATGTTGAAGTTGGTCGCCTGCTTGACAAACCAAAAGGGGGAACAGGCGACACAACGTCAACGCGTAAGATGGGCTGAGCTAAAAGGAGACCTTTTGTGGCAAAACCATTTTCCCGTGCGCTGACGTGTTTACAAGACGCCGCCGCACAATTTGGCCCAGCGGCGGTGCCGCTGCGGCGCGATAGTCTGGCGTCAATCGCCGCTTTGCCGTTGCCAAAGGGCGGCGAGTTAGTTGCATACCACGACACCTTGCTCTTTTTGTGCGCCTACCCCTCCAGCGCCATGGAGGCGCGCTTGGCGGAGCGTGAACTGGCCGGCCTTGCCCGCCATCTGAAAGCCTTGCCACGCCGCGATGCCGAGGCACTGCAAAGCGAAGGCCTGCCCTTTACACCTTCCCTCACCCGCTTTACCCACGACATGCTGCGCTGGCTGCTGGCGCAACGCGAATGCCGCGTCAGCCTGGACACGTTCGGCGAACCTACGGCCGATTTGAACGCCGTCCTCAAGCTCACTCTGCCCACCTTGGAACGCAGCGAAACCACCGCAAGCCGCGACAACCTGGAACTGCTGGATGCGCTGAAGGTGTTGCCCAAAAACCGCCTGCAGTTTTTGGTGGACCAGCTTGCATCCCTGGACGCTACGCCCTACATCAAGGACCAACTGTTTGACGCCTTGGACATATATGTGCGGGTGGAGCCACGCAGTCAGGCGTTTTCGCGCAGCTATAACCGCATAGCCTCCCCGGTGTTTGTCCATGATGCGTTGTTGAAAAGCTTCGACTACAAAGCTTTGCTCAACACCCCCTTACCAGCAGCAGATGCGCTCGACTCTGCAGGCGTGGAAGCACTGGTCAAGGTCATACGCAATGCCATGGCTTTGACGGTGCGCGAAACCGACCCCGCCACCTACACCGATCTGTCCAACGTGCGTCTGTACCGATTGGAGCGCGGCATGGCGGTTGCACTGTTCGGCATGGTGCCTGGGCGGCAGTTGCCGCTGGAGTCTTACGTGGGTTTTACCCTGTTCAAGAACGGTTTGCCCATGGCCTACGGTGGGTCGTGGGTGTTTGGCGCAAGGGCCAAGACAGGCATCAACATCTTCGAGCCCTTCCGTGGCGGAGAATCTGGCACGGTGCTGTGCCAGGTGATGCGCACGTACCGGCAAGCCTTTGGAGTTGACACGTTTGAAGTAGAGCCCTACCAATACGGTGCCGACAACCCGGACGGCATTGCCTCGGGCGCTTACTGGTTTTATTACAAATTTGGATTTCGCAGTGTCAATGCCGAACTGGCGGCACTGGCAGAGGTGGAACGTCAGAAGATGCAGCTGCGCAAGGGCTACCGCAGCAGTGAAAAGACCTTGATCCGCTTCACCTGGGACAACATTGAACTGGAACTGGCTGACAAGCCTGCACTGCGTGCAGCCTGGGTGATGGAGCGGGTGACCACTTGGATGGCAAAAAAGCATGGTGGCAACCGGGTTGTGGCGATTGCCGCTGCCAAGAAGGCCTTACGACAAGGCTTGGTCCGGACGCTAGTGCCAGCCAATGCGGACGAACAGCAGGCGTTCGAAGAGGTAGCACTGATGGCCGTCGTTTTGCCCCCCAAAACTGCGCTGCAGTGGCAAGCCGTGGCCGACATGGTGACCGCCAAACCTAAGGACATGTTTGCCTACCAGCGTTTGCTGCTGGCCTATCTATCCCAATCCACGCCCAAGCGGTAAGTTTGGAAGAGGCGACCATCTTGCATTGAGCGTCCATGGTGGCGCGTTGCAGAATGAAAGCGCCCTGAAGGGAAAGCGATCATCCGGTTGAACTGGTAGCCAATGCGGTCTGTTTCCAACCAGCAAGCGCGATGGGTAGCGTCTTCGTCCATGAGGTCGCGCAAAGTTTGCAATGGTATGCCAAGCCGGCGCGCATCCTTTACCGTTGGGGGGGACGTGAGACCCGTCGCACCGTGCTGCCACAAAGAAGTACCGCAGTCCACGGGCAAACCGGGTGTCAGGTAGATCAATGTCGTCAGGTCGGTATGTGGAAAGTCGGCATGCACCCCCGGAACCTCTTTGCGCGAACCGCTGGCAAAGGCCTGGTAGAAAACGCCGTTTTCGTCCACCGGATCGCGGTCCCAGCGCGTGATGTGCAAGCCCAGCAGGCGCTCCAGCCGCCGCCGTATGCCGGGCGGGTGGTAGACCTCCTGGCTGCGGTATCCGGTGCAATGTTCAGGCTTGTGGTAACTGGCGGCTTGTGCCGCATGCACGACTTGCGCAGGTTCTTCGTAGAAGTTATCCAGTGCCAATATGAAAGACTTGAAGCGCGATTCTGCGCGTTGACTCATTTGACTTGATTGGTTGGTCCTGGTGCGGGAAGTGGTCATTGGTGCCCCTTTTGCGTTTATTGCGGTGTCTCCTAGCCCTGCTCAACCTTGGTTTATGGTGTTTTATCCGAGCTTAACGCTAGCCATTTGACATAAGACAAACAGAAATTCGAATCAGTATTCAACCGAACAGTCTGTCAATGGGTTTTGATTTGGATCAACCGGTTAATCGATTGCCTTTCAAGCGAGTCCACTGTGTGAACACCGGCATAAGTAATGTGCTGGACGCTCGGGTTGTAAGTCTGCAGGCTTAGCGCGCAGACAAACAGCAAAAAGCCCGGACCATCGCTGGCCCGGGCTTTTCTATTGGAGCTTTATTGCTGCTTACTTCCGCGCCGGTGGCACGTCGGTGCAACTGCCGTGGGCAATCTCCGCTGCCATGCCGATGCTTTCGCCCAGCGTGGGGTGCGGGTGGATGGTCTTGCCAATATCGATGGCGTCTGCACCCATCTCGATCGCCAAAACAATCTCGCCAATCATGTCGCCCGCGTGGGTGCCGACCATGCCGCCGCCCAGGATCTTGCCGTGGCCATGCGCTTCGGGAGAGTCATCAAACAGCAGCTTGGTGACGCCTTCGTCGCGGCCGTTGGCAATCGCACGGCCTGAAGCCGTCCAAGGGAACAGGCCTTTTTTGACCTTGATGCCTTGCGCTTTAGCTTGATCTTCAGTCAGTCCAACCCAGGCGATTTCGGGGTCGGTGTAG
>CAIQYP010000414.1 GCA_903876045.1 uncultured beta proteobacterium
CGCGCACAAGCGCCTGCTGGGCGCCGAGATGCTGAGCGAAGTGGTGTTTGTGGACCAGTCGCCGATTGGCAAAACGGCGCGCTCCAACCCGGTGAGCTATGTGGGTGCCTGGGACGCCATTCGCGAACTGTTTGCCATCGCACCCTTGGCGCGCGAGCGCAGTTACACCGGTTCCAAGTTCAGCTTCAACAGCGGTGACGGTCGCTGCCCGACTTGCGGTGGCTCGGGTTTTGAGCACATCGAAATGCAGTTCCTCAGCGACGTCTATTTGCGCTGCCCGGACTGCGACAGCAAGCGCTACCGCCCCGAAATTCTGGAGGTGACGATAGAGCGCAAGGGCCGCGCATTGAATGTGGCCGATGTGCTGGACCTGACGGTGAGCGAGGCTGCCGATCTGTTCAGTGCCGACCGCGATGTGATCCGCGTGCTGCAGCCGATTGTCGATGTGGGCCTGGAATACGTGAAGCTGGGGCAGCCCGTGCCGACTTTGTCGGGTGGCGAGGCGCAGCGCCTTAAGCTGGCCGGTTTCCTGGCCGAGGCTGCCAAGAGCAGCAGCGCCAGTCGCCAGGCCATGGCACGGCGCGGCTCGCTCTTTATGCTGGACGAGCCGACCACCGGTCTGCACTTTGACGACATCGCCAAGCTGATGCGGGCACTGCGGAAGTTGCTGGATGCCGGGCATTCGCTGGTGGTGATTGAGCACAACCTGGATGTGATTCGCGCGTCCGACTGGCTGATTGATTTGGGGCCTGAGGGTGGCGAAGGCGGCGGCCATGTCGTGGGTGTGGGCACGCCGGAAGAGATGCTCTTGCATCCGACTTCGCACACGGGTAAGGCGCTGCGTGATTACGCGGCGGCCATGGGTGTGGTGCATGAAGTGCGCGAGTTTTCGGCGGCGGATGCATATGCGGAGTCGGCCTCTGATGTGTCCAAGGAGTTGTCGTTTTTGGCGGGGTCTGAGGCGATACGGACTGCGATCGGGTTGGCTGCTGCAGGTGAATCTTTTGTTGCGGCGACAGGCACTTCTGGCGCTGCTGCGGCAGGGAATACGCCGGGCGCCTCATACGGCAAGCCCAAATCGTTGCCCGGCGTACCCCCTGCCGACGCGGGTGGTATGGGCGCGAGCGGCACTTTGGACTCCTTCGCTGGCGAGCACAGCAAGTTCCAGGGAGCAGGGGCTGCCAGGGCGGGTGACGATTTGGGCTTGCCGTATGAGGAGCCCGCCCTAGCAGCCTCTGCGCGCCCGCCCGCTGGTGTGAAAGGAGTTGCAGGCAAAGTAAAGCTGGACAACAACATCCGTATCGTCAACGCCAAGGAGCACAACCTCAAGTCGCTGAGCGTGGACATTCCGCGGGGCAAGTTCAGCGTGGTGACCGGTGTTTCCGGCTCCGGCAAATCGACACTCGCCTTTGACATTCTGTTTAACGAAGGGCAGCGGCGTTATCTGGAGTCGCTCAACGCCTATGCGCGCTCCATCGTGCAACCGGCTGGGCGTCCCGAGGTGGATGCGGTGTATGGCATTCCGCCTACCGTGGCCATCGAGCAGCGGCTATCGCGTGGCGGGCGCAAGTCCACCGTGGGCACCACCACCGAGGTGTGGCACTACCTGCGGCTGCTGTATGTGAAGCTGGGCACGCAGCATTGCTTTAAGGACGGCGCGGCGGTGCAGCCTCAGTCGGCGGACAGCATCGCGGCGCAGTTACTCAAGACCTATCGCGGTCAGCACATTGGCTTGTTGGCGCCGCTGGTGATTGGCCGCAAGGGTGTGTATACCGAGTTGGCGGATTGGGCGCGTCCGCGTGGCTTTAGCCATCTGCGGGTGGATGGCAACTTCTTGCCCACCAATGGCTTTCCGCGCATTGACCGCTTCAAGGAACACAACATCGAGTTGCCTGTGCTCAGCCTGGATGTCTCGCCTGCCAATGAGGCCGCGCTACGCAAGGGCCTGGCCGATGCGCTGACGCATGGCAAGGGTGTGGTGCAGGTGCTGAGCGATCTGGGTGGATTGCGTGCAGCGATGCTGGCCGGCACGCCCGCTGCGGGTATCGGCAAACTGCAAGCCTTCTCCACCAAGCGCGCCTGCCCGGTGTGCTCCACCTCGTATGCCGAGCTGGATCCACGTCTGTTCAGCTACAACAGCAAACACGGCTGGTGCCCGGACTGCGTGGGCACCGGTGTGGCGTTGACGCGTGAGCAGCGCAAGGTGTTTGACGATTCGGTGAAAGAAGACAACCAGGGCCGCGAGCAGACCTTTGCCGAAGCCGATGTGGAAGACCTGCATGACGCCACTTGCCAAACCTGCCACGGCACACGCCTGAACGCGACGGCGCGTGCGGTGCAGTTCGCCGGCATTGGCATCACCGATGTGGCGCGTCTGTCGGTCACCGATGTGCGCAAGTGGGTGGAGACGCTGCAGGTAGTGGGTGGCCTGACGCAACGCGAAAGCGACATTGCGCGCGACCTGATCCCCGAGATCAAGAGCCGCCTTGAGTTCATGGAAGAGGTGGGGCTGGGCTATCTGACGCTGGACCGTGGCGCGCCTACGCTGAGCGGCGGTGAGGCGCAGCGCATTCGCCTGGCCGCCCAGCTCGGCAGCAATTTGCAGGGTGTGTGCTATGTGCTGGACGAGCCGACGATTGGTCTGCATGCGCGCGACAACAAAATTCTGTTGGGTGCTTTGCAGTTGCTCAGCGACAAGGGCAACACGCTGGTGGTGGTGGAGCATGACGAGGACACGATTCGCGCGGCCGACCACATCATCGACATCGGGCCTAGCGCCGGTAAGCGCGGTGGTCGTCTGGTTGCGCAGGGTTCGGTGAGCGATGTGCAGGCGGTGTCCGAGTCGCAGACCGGACGTTACTTGCTGCATGCGATTCGCCATCCGCTGGGGGATCGTCGGCACGTTGTTTCTTATCTGGATTCTTTGGCGTTGGATGTTGCTGCTGAAGAGGCTTTGTTGACGCTCGCTGCGGCCGAAGCCGGTGTGCCGGGTTCCTCATACGGCAAGCCCAAATCGTCACCCGGCACACCGACTTCAGCCGCGGCTGGCGTGGGTGCGAAGGGTGTCAAGAAGCTGTCTGGAAAGGCGGCTAAAGCGGCAGTGATTGCGGCCAACGCCGCTGCCAGTGTGGCGGCCAATGCGGAGTTTTTGGCGCGCGAGCAAGAGTCGCAGGATTACGCAACCGCGTTGGCCGCAGGTCACGCGGCCGCTGACCAGGCGCAGTTGGATGCGGCTGCACGCAATCAAACTGGCGCAGACCAACAACGCACCGACGCAGCAGGGACGGGGCTTGGGGCGGGTGACGATTTGGGCTTGCCGTATGAGGAGCCCGCCCCAAGCCCTGGCGCTGCGAGCTCAGAATCGCCTTTCACGCCGCACGAAAAAATCGATTGGCTAACAGTCAACAAGGCCGACCTGCATAACCTGCAAGACATCACCGCCCACATTCCGCTCAAACGCCTCGTAGCCATCACAGGTGTCTCCGGTTCCGGTAAATCGACCTTGGCCAGAGACGTGCTGTTAGCCAACGTCCAAACCGGCGTACAAAAACGCAGCACCAAAGCCGGGCGCGATGCCTTGGACGCAGGCGAGCAAATCCCTTGGACCGGCTGCGAATCCGTCACCGGCTTCGAGAGCGTGGACCGCGTGCTCGAAGTGGATCAAACGCCGATTGGCAAAACACCGCGCTCCTGCCCGGCCACCTACATCGGCTTCTGGGACACCATCCGCAAACTCTTTGCCGACACGTTAGAAGCCAAGGCACGCGGCTATGCATCCAACCGCTTCAGCTTCAACACCGGCGAAGGCCGCTGCCCGGGCTGCGAAGGGCAGGGCATTCGCACCATCGGCATGAGCTTTCTGCCGGACGTGAAAGTCTTGTGCGAAACCTGCAAAGGTGCGCGCTTCAACCCCGCGACGCAGGCCGTCACCTGGCGCGGCAAAAACATTGGCGAAGTGCTGCAGATGGAAGTGGACGAAGCGGTGGAATTCTTCGCCGCCATGCCCAGTATCAGCCACCCGCTACAACTGCTGAAAGATGTGGGCCTGGGCTACCTCACGCTAGGCCAGCCCTCACCCACACTCAGCGGCGGCGAGGCGCAGCGCATCAAGCTGGTGACC
>CAIQYP010000415.1 GCA_903876045.1 uncultured beta proteobacterium
TGCGGCATCTCGATTCTGGACACGGCCAGTGACCTGTTTCCCTCGGCGCTGATGTATGTGGGCAAGCCCGCTTTCAGCAATAGCCAGAGCGACTACAACGATGCCTTTGCCATGCTGCAAAAGGTACGTCAGGATATTGCCCTATTCAGCTACAACGGCTACATCACCGACATGGCTAGTGGAAACATTTGCGTTGCACTGGGCTATAGCGGCGACTTCAATAATGCCAACGGCAAGGCACAAGCCGGTGGAAAGGCCATTCACATCGAAGCACCCTTGCCGCCGGGCGGCAGCCAGTTTGGGTTTGAGTCGATGATGATTCCCGTGGATGCACCGCACCCGGAATATGCCCACGCCTGGATTAACTACATTTTGCGGCCGCAGGTGCAGGCTGAAATTACTAACAAGGTGAAATTCACCAGCCCGAATCTGGCGGCGCGTAAGTTCATCAAGCCTGAGGTGCTGGCCAATCCGATCGCTTTTCCACCAGAGGAATATCTGGCCAACAAGGCACAGTTTTACGAAGTACGCAAGGCTGATACGCGTCGCATCATGACCCGGCTGTACACCAAGTTCAAATCCGGCTTATGACCACTGCGTGGCGCATATTGCTCACATTGACGGATGAAGGACCCAGTTGGCGATCAGATCAACGGCATCCTTTTCCATGCCAATGAAGCCGTGGTAGTGCAAGGCCTCACAGGGGTCGCCCGATGCGCCTTCACCGCCGCTAACCAATAGCGTCTTCTTGATAGGCGCGTTTTTTAATTCGCCTTCAATTCTTTTGGCCGCATCCGGTGTGCAAACCTTGCAAGCGTCGAGTTCGTGATGCAACACCAACACAGGCACTTTGATTTTGGCCAGTTCCTGACTGAGCACTGCGCCTTTAACGCGCGGTCCGGTCACGGATGAAGTTAGCACGATGCCGGCGATGTTTGAACCCGCATCGCGCGTTGCGGCAGCCGTTACCGAGATCGTTCCCATACTGGTGCCAACCAGCCAAATCGGAGCAGGGCTTTTGACCTTGATAGCCCGGAAGACTGCTTGGTTGTCAACGTCATGGTCGTCTCCAATACGGGTCGCCCCATCGAGGCTGAACACATCCGTAGCTCGACCAACCAAAATCACATTGAGCGGGTGCGCCGAAAATAGCTTGGCGGAGCGAATCAGAAAATTCGTACTGCTGGGCCAGCCATCCAATCCGAGCTTGCCGAAACCACCGCCACCGCCGGAATACAGCACAACGGTTGCAACGGCACTTTTGTTCCACACTTCGTAAATCGGTAAGACCGCTCCACGGGTTTCTATCCGCTCAAGATGGCCAACGGGAACCTCATCAGCCTTTGAATGTGGAACGAGGCCAAATGTCACAAGAAATGCCAGCAATGCGAATGCAATTTTCATGGTTGTGTTCTCCCTTTCAATGTCTAAGGTCGACTTTAGAGCACCAGGCAATTTGTGTCTCAATTGTCTGTGTGCAATGTCTCAAATCCTTTGCAGAGGGTCATAAAGATCTTTCGTGAGCCTGTGGTTCCATTCGGCATGAAAATGATTCCTCAGTGATCGCTGTCGCCGCATGTGATAAAAATGACAAACTTGTAATTCCGTGCAATATTTATTGACAAAACTTGGGCCTGGTTAAAAATTGTTAGCACAATGAAACTGGCAAAGCATTTTGGTTGGTTTTGGGTTCTGGTTCCGCTAGCTCTGCTGGGGTTTTCGCTTGAAGCGCTGACCTGGTTGCGTAGCGGCCAACCAGAAGTTCACGTGCGGCCGCTCTGGTTGGGCATGCTCAGCGTCGTCGGTATCTTGGTGGCCGCCTGGTTTAAGGTTTATCAATCGGCTTCCAATGCCAATGTATCCCAGGAGCTATTGGTCTCGGTGCTGGACACCCTGGATGTCGGACTGGAAATATGGGATGCCAGAGACCGGCTGGTGCACTACAACAAGCAGATTAATCGCTTGCGCATTCACTTCAGAACGCCCCGCGACATTGGCAAAACCTTTGAAACCCTTGCACGTGAAAAACTGGAGCATCGGCAAATTGTGGCGGCCATTGGTCGCGAGAAGGAGTGGTTGGAACATCGACTGAAAACTCGTGGCATGAGTGCGGAGCCAAAGCTGAAGGAATATACGGGCGACCAGTGGTTCAGGACACAGGAGCAGCGGACGGCGGGCGGCTTTCTGGTGACATCCTGGGTCGACGTGACGGACCTGGTGCGCAGAGAGCGGACGCTACAAGATGACAATGTACTGCTGCAAAAGCAGTCCAGCTTGGATGCACTGACCGGTCTGGTGAACCGGCGCTTGTTTGACAAAGTACTGGTCACAGAACTGGCTAGGGCTGAACGCAACGCCAGTCCGATCAGTCTGCTCATGATCGACATTGACCACTTTAAGAATTACAACGACCACTACGGCCATGTTGCGGGCGATGAATGCCTGCAGGCCGTGGCCCATGTGCTGCGCCGTTGCGTGCGCCGTGCCGGGGAGATGGTGGCGCGCTATGGAGGCGAAGAGTTTGTCCTGCTATTGCCCGGTTCGGACCAGAATCATGCGATTGAAGTTGCGCAATCCTGTCTCGAATTGATGCGCCAGCAGGCAATCGAGCACAAGGGTGTGGGGCCGTCCGCCACGCTCTCCTTCAGCATTGGAGTAGCCAGCACCACCCCCGAATGTGACGCGCTACCTGGCACCATCATCAATGCCGCCGATGCAGCCATGTACCGGGCCAAAATGGCCGGGCGTGCCTGTTTTAAAGTGGCAGGTCAGGCTGACTGGAACATCGATCGCGATACGCCGCGCACCATTCCTGCAGTTTTGAACGCTGAGTGAAGGACGTTCGCAGGTTACAAGTTTGTGCGATCAGTATTTCGCCGTTCGTGTTAGTCATGGTTTGGCCTTTTCAAGAATAACCAGCGCTATCCCACCGAGTATGGCAAGCGACGCGAAAACCAGACGCAGGGTTACAGATTCCCCCAAAAACAGGACGCCGCCCAAAGCCGCAATCACTGGAACACAGAGTTGAATGGTTGCTGCGTTGGTAGCCTTCAATGCGGGCAGCGCCGTGTACCAAATGGCGTACCCTAATCCGGAAGCCAGAGCGCCTGACAAAACTGCGTAGCCTACACCGGCACTGTCCAGCGTGATGTGGCTATAGCTCAATAAGCTCAAGGCTGCAGCGATGGGTGCAGCGCGCAGAAAATTTCCCGCCGTTACTTTGGTCGGATCACCGGAACCCTTACCACGCAAAGAATAGATGCCCCATGCAATACCGGCACACAACATCAAAAGTGAACCCGACAGTGGCGGTGCGGAAATACCCGGTGACAGCAAGGCAACAAGTCCACCGAGCGCGAGCACAAGCCCGACTAGCTGTAGTCTTTTCAGGCGTTCACCCATCCAGATAGCGTGACCGATCATGGTTGTTTGAACGGCGCCAAAGAGCAGCAGTGCACCCGTTGCTGCGGGCAAGCTCACATAGGCAAAAGAGAATCCTGCAGCATACGCAAATAGTGCCGATGCCGACAGCCAATTGCCGCTTCCGTCCAACTTTCCCCGCGCTATCCGCACCACCAATAAAAGCATTGCAGCGCCCGAAATTAGCCTGATGGAGGTAAAGCTGGCTGCATCGATTCCAGTGTGTTTGAGCGCAACACGGCACAGAAGCGAATTGCTTGCAAATGCAAGCATGGCCATCGACGTCAATGCAACGATACGTACAAAAGACATGTGTTCTTTCAGGTGGTGCGTATGCACGATTCAGCCACTTATCCGGCGTCCGGGGATGTCAGCTTGGCCGGACTGCGGCAATGGCAATGCAGTATGCCAACGATTGACCCAGTCTCCAGAAAAGCACGCCAATGTCCTGCTACTTTTGACGCTTTAGTGGAGAGCAGGCAGTTACTCTCGCGCGATTACTGCGCCGTTCTGGCGCGTTTGCCGGGGCCTATCCATGAACATCAATGCACTGTTGAATAGCGGAACTTCCGGAGCGCAGGGCGGTAGCACCAGTGCATCAAAAACGGCCACTGTCAGCGCGGCCTCACCGCTGTTGGCGAAGGCCGGGCAACGAATTCAGTCTGCACTGGATGCCAGCAGCACACAGCTATCGAAATTTGGCCTGCTCAAGTCAGCCCTGGCCGATGGCCAGGTGACTGCGCTGGCATTGACCCAACTATCGAGCACGGCCAGTCCTGAGGCGGTCACCACGGCGCTGGGCACCTTCTTCAAGACATTCAATGCCTCTATCAGTGCGGCAACAGGCGCTGCCAACTCAGCCGCATCCACGTCTGCATCCAACAGTGCAAAACGCGTCATTAGCGACGCAAAGTCAGCCTTGCGTTCAGACCCCGTTGTTTCTGATGCGATGAAAAAATTGGGTCTGGCTTTGCAAAGCGATGGCAGCCTGGTGCAGGACGCCAAAAAATTTGCCACCTCGCTGGCAAGCGACCCCGCAGGCGTGCGGGCAGCCTTGGCCTCCGTGGGCAAAAAGATTGAAGCGCTGAATGCTCGGGAGTTGGCCACTTCGGGGACCGTGGGCGCCGCGTTAACGGGCCTGAGCCAACACAACACGGCGTTGACGACGCAGCAAAAGGCCTTAAAGGCGTTTGAGCAAACGGCTTCGGCCTGAGTCGCCAACCGGGCGCTGCTGATTCGCTCTAAGTGGAATAGTGCCCACTTCGCTGGCATCCCTTTGTCGGCGCGGTCTGGTTGGTAATGGCTTGCCATTGCCCCAATACGCGGTTCTGGCCCCAATTTTCACTTGCGAATTTTGGTGAATTCATTTCTGACCTACCGCAATAAAAGGCTCTTCAAATGGTTGAAAATGCTCTTGGCTGTGTGTGCTGCACACGGGCTTGAGCACGTGCTTTTGCCGCTGGCCGATGAATAACCGAAAGACTTGATCCATGAAACGCGACCGTTCCGCAAAAGACTCCAAACACAGCGAAGTTCAACCCATCAGCCACGATGTGCTGAAAGAAAAATACCTCAAGCCAGGCGAAACCGGCTATGCAGACGTGTTCAAGCGCGTTGCCCGCGCGCTGGCCAGCGTCGAAAAAGAAGCCGACCGCGAACACTATGAGGCCGTGTTCCTTGAAAACCTTTACGCCGGAGCCATTGGCGCCGGGCGCATCATGAGTGCGGCGGGCACCGACATCCAGGCAACCCTGATCAACTGCTTCGTGCAACCCGTGGGTGACTGCATTCAGGGTGTGGACGATGGCGGTTACCCCGGCATTTATGAAGCCCTGCGCGAGGCCGCGGAGACCATGCGCCGTGGTGGCGGTGTGGGCTATGACTTCTCGCGCATTCGCCCCAAGGGTGCCGACGTCAAGGGCACGCACAGCATGGCCTCCGGCCCGTGCAGCTACATCAACGTCTTTGACCAGTCGTGCTCCACTGTTGAGAGTGCCGGCGCACGCCGTGGCGCCCAGATGGGTGTGCTGCGCATCGACCATCCGGATGTGCTGGACTTCATCACCGCCAAGCGCACACCGGGCCGCTGGAACAACTTCAACGTGTCGGTCGGCATGCCTGATGCCTTCATGCGCGCGCTGGACGACAACGCGCCTTGGGAATTGGTGCACCGCGCAAAGCCGGGTGCAGACATCATGGCCAACGGTGCCTACCAACGTCCTGATGGCATGTGGGTGTACCAGACCCTGCCCGCACGCGAGTTGTGGGACACGGTCATGAAGTCCACCTATGACTTCGCCGAGCCCGGCATTCTGTTTCTGGACCATATCAATCTGGATAACAACCTGTCTTATTGCGAAGACATTGCTGCTACCAATCCTTGCGGCGAACAGCCACTGCCGCCATACGGCTGCTGCGACCTCGGTCCCATCATCCTGACGCGCTTTGTTAAGCATGCCTTCGGCTTTGATGGCATTGCTGCCTTTGATTTCGATGCGTTTGCCAAGTCGGTCACGACGCAAGTGCGCGCCCTGGACAACGTGCTGGACGTGACTTTTTGGCCCCTGGAGCAGCAACGCGCGGAATCCGCCGCCAAGCGCCGCATCGGTGTCGGCTTTACCGGCATGGGCAACGCCTTGACCATGCTGTGCCTGCGCTATGACAGTTCGGAAGGCCGCGAAATGGCCAAGCGCATTGCCACCTGCATGCGTGACGCGGCTTACCGCGCCTCGGTGGAGTTGGCGCAAGAGAAGGGACGGTTCCCCAAATTCGACGCCGATGGCTATTTGGCTCCAGGCACTTTTGCCAGCCGCCTGCCGGCTGACATCCAGAAATCCATCCTTGAGCATGGCATCCGCAACAGCCATTTGCTCTCCATTGCACCCACCGGTACGGTCAGCCTGGCCTTTGCCGACAACGCTTCCAACGGCATCGAGCCGGCTTTCTCCTGGATGTATCGCCGCAAGAAGCGCGAGTCCGACGGCAGCACCAGCGAATACGCGGTGGAAGACCACTCCTGGCGCCTGTACCGCGAGTTGGGTGGCGACGTAGACAAGCTGCCCGAGTACTTTGTCTCGGCACTTGAAATGGCAGCCTCTGACCACATCGCCATGATGGAGGCCGTGCAGCCGCTGGTGGACACCGCTATCTCCAAGACGGTTAACGTCCCGGCTGACTATCCCTATGACGATTTCAAGGGCCTGTACCAACAAGCCTGGCGCGCACGCCTCAAGGGCCTGGCCACCTATCGCCCCAACTCCATTCTCGGCTCGGTGCTGGACACCGGCACGGCGACCAAACCGGACGCAGCACCCGCTGCACCGGCGCCTATCGACCCGATGCGCACGGTGATCGAAAAGCGCCCCAAGGGTGCTCTGTCCGCTGTGGCCGAGAAGATCGAATACTGGACACAGGAAGGCCACAAGACGCTCTATATCGTGGCCTCTTTCCTGCCCGTGCCCACTGCCGATGGCAAGGGTACCGTGCAGCGCGCCATTGAATTCTTTATGCCTTTGGGCCAGAGCGGCGAGTCGCAGCAGTGGATTACCTCCAGCATGCGCCTCTTGTCGCTGGCGGCCCGTGGCGGCTTCCTGGAACGCGCCTTGCGTGACATGCGCAAGGTCGCCTGGGACCGTGGCCCCGTGCGCCTGGGCACCTACCACAAGGCCGATGGTTCTTTGGTGCCGCTGTGGCACGACTCTGAAGTGGCGGCCATTGCCTACGCTATCCAGCAAATCATTGCGCACCGCAACGAATCGCCTGCGACCCATGCGGATGTAGTCGAGCACGCAGGCGAGTCCGTCAGTGCACCTGCTTCCCCACCGGCCATGGTTGGTAAAAAGTGCGGCGAATGCGGTGCCTACGCCGTGATCCGCAAGGACGGCTGCGACTACTGCACCCAATGCGGGCACGTGGGAACTTGCGGCTAGACATGGATCTTGCCGATCTGGCGGCGACGCTGATCCAGTCGCGGCAAACCATATTGCCCAAGCGCCTGACCGAGCCTGGTCCGGATGCGAAGCAGCTGGCGCAAATTATGGGTGCCGCGGCCGCGGCACCTGATCACGGGCAGGTGTTGCCCTGGCGCTTTGTTCGGGTCCCTCAGGAGGTGCGCCCCTTGCTGGCGGAAGCATTTGCAGTCGCTTTGCAAGAACGCGATGCCGATGCCTTGCCCACGCAAGTGGAGCAGGCGCGCGAAAAGGCATTTCGTTCACCTTGCCTGCTGCTGCTCGTGGTGGACGCGCAGCGCGGTGACCCTGAGGTGGATTTGGCGGAGCGCTTGATTTCTGCCGGTTGCGCCGTGCAAAACATTCTGTTGATGGCCACCGCGTTGGGCTTTGCGTCGGCGTTGACCAGCGGCAAGGCGCTCAAAGCCGAATGTCTGCGCCGCCTTTTTGCCTTGAACGATGCGGACCATGCGCTGTGCTTTGTCAGCCTGGGCACGGCCATGGGCAGCAGGCCCGGTCGTATACGTCCCCGCGCCGCAGACTTTGTCAGCCACCTCACGTTAGAGCAGGGCGTGCAGCGCGGTTTCGGTATTTCAGAGCTGGACATTCCTTGAATAGCAAATGTTGACGCGGCCTGCCGTAGAGTCCGCGCTTGCCATAGCCCGGTGAAAGCCGCGTGACAGCGGCGCCACTTGTTGGGGTTTTTAGGCCACCGTCTCTAAATTGTTGCAATGCAACAAAAAAGTCTTGCATGGTGCAAAAATTCAATTATCATTGCGCCATGCTGCACTGCAACATCAATTACCCGAGGCGGGTTTGTAGCGCAGAATTTTCTTAACCCTTCTGGAGAATTTTATGACCGCTACTACTATGAACGTTGAACAAATCCTGGCCGCTAACAAGAACGCTGTTGCCGAAGCCCAAGCCCTGGCTGCTTCCGCTTTCGCTGGCTTTGAAAAGCTGGTTGCACTGAACGTGGCTGCCACCAAGTCCGCTCTGTTTGACACCACCGGTGACTTCACTTCCGCTTTCAGCGCCAAGAACCCCACCGACGCACTGGCTGCACAAACTGCACTGATCAAGCCCATGGCTGAGCAAGCAATTGCTTACGGCCGTTCGGTCTACGCCATCGCTACCGAAACCAGCGCTGAACTGACTTCCGCTACCGAAGCCAAGCTGGCTGAAGCCCAAAAGGCAGCTACTGCAGCCTTCGACAACTTGGCCAAGAACGCACCCGCCGGTTCTGAGTCCGTGTTTGCTGTGGTGAAGTCCGCTGTTACCGCTAGCCAGAACGCTCTGGAGTCTGCCAAGGCTTCCGCCAAGAAGGCTGTTGAACTGGCTGAAAAGCAAGCCATCTCCGCTACCGAGCAGGCTCTGAGCTCTGTTGTCAAGACCACTGCCAAGAAGAAGTAATTCTTTTCGGTATCTCCAGGGGCTTTGCGCCTCCGGGAAAAAAAGCCGCTGGAGTGATCCGGCGGTTTTTTTTTGCCCTTGCGCTTACAAAGTCAGGCTGGTCGCTATGTCCCGGTCGAACTGGGCCATGGCCGCATTGGTCAATGCGTCCCCCGCCCAGGCCACCAGACTGGCTGGTGGCAGGGTGACCGCGGCGGCACCGCAAGCGATGAGTTGGCTCAGCACCTCGGGTGACTTGATGCTGGCTGCCAACAGCGCCGGGCCTCCCGCTTGTTGCACCGCTGCGCAGGCTTTCATGAAGGGCCAGACATCGCGCCCGTCTGCCGCCAGGCGCCCGATATAAGGCGCCACATACTGGGCTTTCAATCCTTGTGCCCACAGCAGTTGCACCGGGTTGGACAAGCCGGTTAGCAGGATCGCCTGGTCTTTGGCTTGCACCGCCCGGATGCAGGCCAGCCAATCCGGGTGGCAGGGCAACTTGATGGTGAGCTTGACGCCTGCGTCGGCGGCCGAGGCTTGCAAAACTTCAAGCCATTGCAGTGCCTCCGCCACATCCGGGCGCGGCAGTTGCAACATCAATTCCGCCAGGCCTGCATCAGACGCGGCGCGCAATAAACCCGTGTAGGTTGCCAACGTGACAGGTAGACCCGCTTGCAACACCAGCGACGGATTGGTGGTGACGCCCTGAACCGGCGGGCAGCCCGCGGGCAGGGCCCAGGCCGATGCAACGGCGGAGTCTAAAAATACTTTCAAACCAGTCCCCTTGATGGAAATGTGATTCCTTAATGTAGTGGCAAAATCGCCCCAACCCGTCGAACCTTGCCAGCCTCCCGCCTTGGCCTGACCCGGCGAAAATCTTATTTCCCACTCTCTTTTTGCCTCTTGGCACGGTACACCATGACCTCCATTTACGTACTCGGTGAAGCTTTGATGGATTGCGTCGCCACGCCCGATGGCCTGCTGCGCCCCCATGTGGGCGGCAGCCCGTTTAACCTGGCGCGCGCTGCAGCATTGCGCGGCGCCAGTGTGGCGTTTCTTAACCGTTTTTCGCAAGACCAGTTTGGCGAGCAGATGCAAGCGCAGTTGGCCAAAGACAAGGTGCAGATGGTGTTGGGCACCAGCCGCCTTCCAACCTCCCTGGCAGTGGTGCAGGTGAAGGACGGCCAACCCAGCTATGGCTTTTATCGCGAAGGCATTGCCGACCGTGATTACAGCGTGGACGAGGTGCTGCAAACCCTGTCGCAGCAAACGCCCGGCGTGCTGCATACCGGCTCGTTGATGCTGGTGCCACCCGAGCACCATAAAGTGCTGGCCGTGCTGCAAGGTGCCAAGGCGCAGGGCTGGACCATTAGCGTGGACGTGAATTTGCGGCCCAAGCTGGCGGCCGATCTGGGCGCCTATGTGGCCGCCGTGCAGCAGGTTGCAGCCCTGGCAGATTGGATCAAAGCCAGTGACGAAGACCTGGAATTGTTGGGCTTCGGCGCGGCCAATAAAAACACGGCCGCTGACATCGCCCTATCTTTTGCCGCTCAAGGCGCCAGCCGCATCGCACTTACGTTTGGCGGCGATGGCGCCTGGCTCAGCGTGGACGGCCAGTGGGCGCAGGACGGCGTGCCGCAAGTACGTGTCATTGACA
>CAIQYP010000416.1 GCA_903876045.1 uncultured beta proteobacterium
ACCCGGCATTCTGGCGGCACTTAACCCGCTCAATGCCCTTTCATTTCTCCATGCCCAGGGCTGGCATATTTTTGTGGCTGTTGGCTCCATCGTGTTGGCCTTTACAGGAGCCGAGGCCTTGTATGCCGACATGGGTCATTTTGGTAAGCGCCCGATTCAGTTCGCGTGGATTGGCATGGTATTGCCCGCTCTTGCCATCCAATATATGGGGCAAGGCGCCTTGTTGCTACGAGACCCCAGCGCACTGGAAAATCCGTTCTATCGCATGTTCCCTGCCGCCTGGTTGCTGCCTGCGGTGGTACTGGCAACGATATCCACCGTCATCGCATCCCAGGCCGTCATTTCCGGTGCTTATTCCATGACCAAACAGGCGATGCAGTTGGGTCTGCTGCCGCGCATGCAGGTGATGTACACCTCGGCCAAGGAGGCCGGCCAAATCTATATGCCAGGGGTGAACTGGCTTTTACTTGTTGCGGTGTTAATGTCAGTGTTTGGCTTTGGCAGTTCGTCGGCAATGGCCAATGCCTATGGCATAGCGGTCACGGTCACTATGCTGATCACCACACTTTTGACTTTTTTTGTGGTTCGCTATGGCTGGAACTATCCCCTGCCCGTTGCCATATCAGCCAGCGCAGTGTTTATGGCGCTGGATTTGTTACTGGTTATCTCCTGCTCCATCAAGTTCTTCCAGGGAGGATGGTTCCCACTGGTCATGGGTTTGGGAATTTTCATGGTCATGGCCACCTGGCGGCGTGGACGCGAATTGCTAATTGACAGCATTCGCCATGACGACCCGGAACTATTGCCCTTTGTCACCGCCTTGTCAGCCGACAGCGCCGCACACCGGGTACCCCGCACGGCGGTCTATGCCGTGGCCAACCAGGATACCGTGCCTCAAGCATTGCTGCACAACATCAAACACAACCAAGTGCTGCACGAGCGCAATCTGATTCTCACGGTGGTGTTTCATGATGTGCCATGGATAGCGTTTGCCGAGCGGGTGGAAGTAACCCCTCTGGTGGCGGGATTTTGGCGCGTGCAGGTGAATTACGGATTCAAAAACACGCCAGATATTCCCAAGGCGTTGGAGTTGTGCAAGGCACGCGGCCTGCCAATCAACCTGTTTGAAACGTCCTATTTCTTGAGTCGGGAAATAGTGGTACCTACCAAAGGTACAGGCATGGCCCATTGGCGCGAGGCGCTATTTGCAATCATGTCCCGCAACGCCGGCAGCGTTGCGGGCTTTTTCCGGCTTCCCAACAACTGTGTAATTGAATTGGGAACCCGGGTTCAGATTTAAGACTTAGGCTGCGGCAATCAGATACTGCTCTTTGGTGCCGCCAGCTGCCACCAAAGAAGCAAGCCACTTAGGTGTCAAACCACGGCCGGTCCAGCTTTCACCATTTGGACCTTTGTATTTGGCTGCAACTGCCGCGGTGGCTTTTTTAGCCTTGGCTGGCTTTGCAGGTTTAGTGCCCGCAGACTTTGCCTTGCGACCGGGTTTAGCCTTGGTAGATTGCAAGTCTTTGACAGTTATACCAAAGGCCTGCATCTTCTGACGAATTTCCAGGATCGTTGCTTGAAATTCCTTAGTACGAATTTCGTCTGCCTGCTTCTGCAGATTTGCAATTTGGCTTTGCAGATCAATAAGTTTTGACATTATTCTATATTCCAGCAAAAAATTAATGGATTGAACGACTCGACAGGAATTCACCCGTCGAAGTGATAATTTACCACGCCATATAAAAGTCGGTGATAAATTATTTCAACTACTCCTATTTTTATATCTTTTCACTTATCTGCTTTGCCCTATTCCAGTCGACACCCATCAATGCGGTACTTGATGACCTTTCCCATCGATATATATTGCAACGCAGCGTTGGCACTTGCCGCGAGACAGCCGACTTTTCCGGGGCAACGCCAACAGAATTTAAATTACGGGTTCAAAGCTCCAACAATGTAAGCGGCTGGGCATCCCATCTTGAAGGTCGACTGATGAGTGGAGATAGTGTGCGCGATGAACATCATG
>CAIQYP010000417.1 GCA_903876045.1 uncultured beta proteobacterium
AGCACCACCAGCGCAGGTTGTCCGGGTGCGTCATAGGCGCTGACACGCTCAGCAAGCGCCTCATCAAATGCTTCACGACTGGGGTAGGCCTTGTGATCCAGCACCTCGGTGGCAATGCCTTGGGCGCGGGCAAATTCCAGGCCCTTGGCATCGGCTTTGTTGCTCATGACCGCAGCGATCTTGGCGCCGTAGCGAATAGCCCAATTCTCGCGTTCGGCGGCACGAACCAAGGCAGCCATATTGGAGCCGCCGCCAGAAATCAAAATGACGATGTTTTTCATTGCGGTCGATTTTGTCACGGCAAGGACAGCCGCAATCGTATGGTCGTGCTAAAACCTGCGTAGCCGCATCACGCGACACCCAACGGAGGTATTGATGGACTTGGCATTCACACCGGAAGAACAACAGTTCCGCGCAGACATCCGCACCTGGGTGCGAGCGAATCTGCCCGATGACCTTGCGCATAAGGTGCACAACGCACTGCACCTGAGCCGCGACGATATGCAGCGCTGGGCCAGAATTTTGGGCAAAAAAGGCTGGCTGGGCCACGGCTGGCCGCTGGAGTTTGGTGGACCCGGCTGGAACGCGGTGCAAAAACATTTATTTGAAGAAGAATGTGCGCTGGCAGGGGCGCCGCGCGTCGTGCCTTTTGGCCCGGTCATGGTGGCGCCGGTCATCATGACCTTCGGCAATGCCGAGCAACAACAGCGCTTTCTGCCCGGCATTGCCATCGGCGAAGTCTGGTGGAGCCAGGGCTATAGTGAACCTGGTTCCGGCTCTGACCTGGCTTCAGTCAAAACACGCGCAGACCGTGTTGGAGACAAATACCTCGTCAATGGTCAGAAGACCTGGACCACCCTGGGCCAATACGGCGAATGGATTTTTTGCCTGGTGCGCACCAGCACCGAAGGCAAACCGCAGACCGGCATCAGCTTCCTGTTGATCGACATGAAATCCCCTGGCGTTACGGTACGTCCCATCATCCTGCTGGATGGCGCGCATGAAGTGAATGAAGTCTTCTTTGACAACGTGGAAGTTCCGGCGGAGAACCTGATTGGCGAAGAGAACAAAGGCTGGACTTACGCCAAACACCTGCTTAGCCACGAGCGCACCAATATCGCCGACGTCAACCGTGCCAAGCGGGAGTTAGAACGTTTGAAGCGCATCGCCAAACAAGAGGGAGTATTCGACCCCGTGACGGGCGGCAGCGCTGCGCTGCGTTTTCGCGACGAGATCGCAAAACTTGAGGTTGACGTTGTGGCGCTGGAAATGATGGTGCTACGCGTCCTCTCCGCCGAGAAGTCGGGCAAAAACCCGCTGGACATTGCCGGTCTGTTAAAAATTCGCGGCAGTGAAATCCAGCAGCGCTATGCCGAACTGATGATGCTGGCCGCCGGCCCTTTCGCCCTTCCCCTGATTCGCGAAGCCATGGAAGCCGGCTGGCAAGGTGATCAAGTCGGTGGATTTCCGGGTGGCGCCGTCCACTGCGCTCCGCTGGCATCCACCTACTTCAACATGCGCAAGACCACCATTTATGGTGGCAGCAATGAGGTGCAACGCAACATCGTGTCCCAGTTTGTACTGGGCTAAACGGAGTAATCAAATGGACTTCAATTTCACCGATGAACAAGAACAACTGCGTGATGCTGTGCGCCGCTGGGTCGACAAGGGTTACAGCTTTACGCGTCGCCGTGCCGCGGCCAACGCAGGCGGCTTTGACCGTGCGGCCTGGGGCGAACTCGCCGAACTAGGTCTGTGCGGCCTGTACGTGCCAGAGGCCCACGGCGGGATGGGCATGGGACCCGTCGAAGGCATGGTGGTGATGGAAGAACTGGGCCGTGGCATCGTGCTGGAGCCCTTGGCGCAAGCTTTGATCGCCGGTGCCGTGATTGCAGGCTATGCCGATGCTGCCACGCAAAGCCAGTGGCTGCCGCAAGTCGCCTCTGGTGATGCACTGGTCACCCTCGCCTACCAGGAACGCGCCGCGCGTTACCGCTTGGACCTGTGCGAGACCAAGGCTACGCAAGTGCCCGGTGGCTATGTAATTAGTGGCAAGAAAAGCCTGGTGCCGGTGGGCGATCTGGCTGATGCATTTTTGGTCAGTGCCAAGGTAAACAGCCTGATGGGCTTGTTTCTGGTGGAGCGCCTCTCGAGCGGCGTCAGCACCCAAGGCTATGGCACGCAAGACGGTAGCCGAGCCGCCGAAGTGCAGTTCAAGAACGCGCCCGCTGTGTTGATCACGTCAGATGGTCTGAGGGCCCTGGAGCACGCAGTGGACATCGGCATTGCCGCCATTTGCGCTGAGGGCGTAGGCGTGATGGATATGACCCTCGCCACCACCGCCGATTACATGAACACACGCAAGCAATTTGGTGTGACCATTGCATCGTTTCAGGCTCTGCGCCACCGCGTTGCCGACATGAAGATGCAACTCGAACTGGCACGCTCTATGAGCTATTACGCCAGCCTCAAGCTCAACGCACCCGCACCCGAGCGGCGCGCCGCAATGGCACGCGCCAAGTACCAACTAGGCAACTCCATGCGCTTTGTCGGCCAGCAAGCGGTGCAATTGCATGGCGGCATGGGCGTAACGGACGAAACCATCGTCAGCCATTACTTTAAGAAACTCACGCAGTTGGAACTCAGCTTTGGCGACACCTTGCACCACCTGGGCGAAGTGTCTGATCGCATGCAGGACTCAGCGGGAGTGTTCGCCTGAAGACCGAGCGCGTTACTCCACGTCACGTACCCGCAAAAAACTCGCAAACTTCGGCAAACCGGACGCGGTGCGATCTCTGTAACGGTAGGTGACCATGGCGCCTATGGGCGGTGGATTGGCACGCAGCGCATCGCTAAAGCCGGTGCCCAGCGCAAAACGCTGATCGTCTGGCGTTTGCAATAGCAGCGCACCCATGCGCCCCTGGTATTTGCCTTTGCCGGGTATCTGCGCCAAGACCGTACCCTCTTCATCGGGAGCGGCCTTGAGTTTACGCAAGGCGTCACTGCGACCCGAAGCCCATAAGGCATCAGCGCGGTGCAATACCAGTCCTTCACCACCGGCAGCCACCAGTGCATTTAGACGCGTTTGCAGACTGGCGGCATCGGCAACCTCAGTTTGCTCAACCGCCTTCAGCCAGAGTTGAGGGGAAGCCGCCACCAGATTTCGAATACGCGCAGCACGTTGCACAAAAGGGCCAGGCTCACGCGGCAGATCAAACACCATATAACGCACGGTGCGCCATTCATCTTCCAGTGGCAACTCTCTGCGCACGATACCTGACAGCCTGTCAAAACTTTGCCTACCCAACCACAACTCGCCATCCAGCGCTGTCGCAGGCAGGCCCGCCAGAAACCAAGGTGGTGCAGAAATGATTCGACCGCTGCGAAAGCGCAGCACACTGCCATTCCACACAGCACGCACCCCATCGAGCTTTTCACTTACTAAAAAATCTGCCGGATTGAGCGTGGCCTGCCAAGGCTTGGCCAGCATGACGTTTTCAATATTGCCTAATTGGGGTGTTGGCGTCGCGGCCAATCCGATACGCGAAAGGCCGAGCCATGGCACAAGTACCCCCGCGGACAGAATTGTTCGGCGACGAAGATTCGAAACAGGAAAAAAAGGCATGTACGAGAGCACTCCATTAAAAATGTGCTCCCTGAAAACTTTGGCCACTATCGACCGAACGCCTGAAAAAGGCGCGATAACGCTGCGCCTAAATCAGCAGCCTCGATGAACTCGGCACGTGCGCCATCAGGAACTCCATCTGATCGGCCAGGATGCGGCGGTTGCGCAGAATGAAATCTTCCCACAGGCTGGGAACATACGGCGTGTAAAGCAGTGGCATGTGGGCTTGTTCGGGCGTGCGACTGCTCTTGCGGTGATTGCAGGGGCGGCAGGCGGTGACCACGTTCATCCATGTGTCGATGCCGTTTTGAGCGAATGGAATGATGTGCTCGCGCGTCAGATCCGTCTCGTGGAAATGCCCTCCGCAGTAGGCACAGACATTGCGGTCACGCACAAACAGTTTGCCGTTGGTCAGGCCCGGACGCAGATTGAACGGATTGATGTTGGGTACTCCGCGCGTACCAATAATGCTGTTCACGCGGATGATGGATTGCAGCCCCGT
Source organism: uncultured beta proteobacterium (assembly GCA_903876045.1). GTDB lineage: Bacteria > Pseudomonadota > Gammaproteobacteria > Burkholderiales > Burkholderiaceae_C > Allorhodoferax. Next base: position 4,128 of record CAIQYP010000417.1, read on the forward strand.
GCGGGCGTTGTGTCCGCCATGAAATACGGCCACTTCACCACCCGACTCCCAGCGCACCTCGTCCGAGGCATAGTGAATCACCGCCTGCTCCAGCGTGATCCATGACTGAGGTAGCCCCTGGGCCGACAACTTCAAGACTTTCACTCAAGACCTCCATCAACGGTAAAAAAACCACCAACACGGACTGCAAATGTCTGATGCGCCAAGCCTCAAACTGTCTTGAAACTGCGCTCGGTGACAATATACAGGGTTTAAATGACACATTGGCTTCACAGGCTCGGCGGTCCAGCACCACTTGCTATAGAAAAGATATCGACTTCATGAAGGTTTTTCGCGGCTTCAAACACCCTGGCGTGGCAACGTCCTGTGCCCTGACGATTGGCAACTTTGACGGCGTGCATCGTGGTCACCAAGCCATGCTCTCGCTATTGCGCGGTGAGGCAGCCCAGCGTGGCGTGCCCAGTTGCGTGCTCACCTTTGAGCCGCATCCCCGTGATTTTTTCGCCGCCGTGCACCACAAACCTGACCTGGCTCCGGCACGCGTGGGTACGCTGCGAGACAAGCTGGAAGATTTGTCCAATTGCGGTGTGGACCAGACTGTAGTGCTGCCCTTTGATGCCCGTTTGGCCGGCCTGATTCCTGAGGCATTCATCCAAAATGTGCTGGTAAAAGGCCTGGGTGCGCGCTATGTGCTGGTGGGTGACGATTTCCGCTTTGGTGCCCAACGCGCCGGCGACTACGCCCTGCTCGACAGCCTGGGCGAAAGCAACGGCTTTGATGTTGCCCGCATGAACAGCTACGAAGTGCATCGCCTGCGCGTCTCCAGTTCCGCTGTGCGCCAGGCCCTGGGCGAAGGCCGGATGCAGGACGCCGCCCGACTGCTGGGTCGGCCCTACTGCATCTCCGGCCATGTGGTGCATGGCCGCAAGCTCGGTCGTACCCTGGGCCAGGATACGCAGCATCCCATGGGGATGCGGACCCTGAACCTGCGCTTTGCCCACTGGAAGCCCGCCGCCAGCGGCATCTTTGTCGTACTGGTACAGGGCCTGACGGCCAAGCCCCTGCGTGGCGTCGCCAATCTGGGGGTGCGTCCCTCGATTGACCCGAATGACGTCAACGGTGGACGTGTTTTGTTAGAAACGCATTGCCTCGACTGGCCGGACGCGCTGGGGCCTGAAGGGGCCTACGGTAAAATCATTCGGGTGGAACTTTTGCACAAACTACACGACGAACTCAAATACGACGGTCTGGACGCCTTGACTCAAGGCATACGCAAGGACTGTGACGACGCACGTACCTGGCTCGCCAGCCGAATTTGACGGGGCCCCCCGACGCACCTGGCCCCGCGTCTACCGAACCAGCCCGGCAGCAGCGCGATGCGCCCTGCCCATCCCACTAAGCCCAGAGCCCCTTACCTGAGATTTCGCCATGTCCGAAAAAGTTGATTACCGCAGCACCCTGAACCTGCCCGATACCGCCTTCCCCATGCGCGGCGACCTGCCCAAGCGCGAGCCTGCCTGGGCTAAAGCCTGGACCGATCAGGGCATCTACAAAAAGCTGCGCGATGCGCGCCTGGGTGCGCCGCTGTTTGTGCTGCACGACGGCCCGCCCTATGCCAATGGCAAGCTGCACATCGGCCACGCATTGAACAAGGTGCTGAAAGACATGATCGTCAAGTCCAAGCAGCTGGCTGGCTTTGATGCCCAATACATCCCAGGCTGGGACTGCCACGGCCTTCCAATCGAAAACCAGATTGAAAAGCTGCATGGCCGTAACCTGAGCCGTGACGACATGCAGGCCAAGAGCCGTGCTTTTGCTACCGAGCAAATCGGCCAGCAGCGCGAGGACTTCAAGCGTCTGGGCGTACTGGGCGACTGGGAACGCCCTTACCGCACCATGGACCCTGCCAACGAAGGTGGCCAGATCCGCGCCTTCAAGCGCGTGATCGAGCGCGGCTTTGTCTATCGCGGTTTGAAACCCGTGTACTGGTGCTTTGACTGCGGCTCCAGCCTGGCCGAGTTTGAGATCGAATACGCCGACAAGAAGAGTGACACCTTGGACGTGGCTTTTGAAGCCAACGACCCGGCCGCCTTGGCGCAGGCCTTTGGTCTGTCTGCCCTGCCCGGCGACGGCAACAAAAAAGCCTTTGCCGTGATCTGGACCACCACCGCCTGGACCATCCCCGCCAATCAAGCGCTCAATGCCCACCCCGAGTTGGAATACGCCTTGGTCGACACCCCGCGCGGCGTGCTGCTTCTAGGCGCTGGCTTGGTGGAAAAAGCCCTGGAACGCTACAAGCTTGAAGGCACGGTCATCGCCACCGCCAAGGGTGAAGCCCTGCGCGGTCTGGTGTTCCGCCATCCCCTCTATGACGTGGCCCCCACCCCTGGCTCTGCCAGGCCCCCCGAGGGGGTGCAGTCGTCCTTGGGGCGGCCCGGCGAACGCCTGGACGCCGACGGCGGCGAAGGCGAATACAGCTACAAGCGCCTGTCGCCCCTGTACCTGGCCGACTACGTGAGCGACACCGACGGCACCGGCATCGTGCACTCGGCTCCCGCCTATGGCGTGGATGACTTCAACAGTTGCGTCGCCCACGGCATGGCCTACAAAGACATCCTGAACCCGGTGCAGGGCAATGGCGCCTATGCCGCCGAGTTACCACTGTTCGGCGGCATGCACATCTGGAAGGCCTGCGCGCGCATTCTGGAAGTGCTGGCGCAGAGCGACCGTTTGATGGCCACCAGCCCGATTACCCATAGCTACCCGCATTGCTGGCGCCACAAGACGCCGGTGATCTACCGTGCTGCCGCCCAGTGGTTTATCCGCATGGACGAGGGCGAAGGTGTCTTCACCACCGACAAGGCGCCCAAGTCCCTGCGCCAACTGGCACTGGACGCCATCGACCAGACCCGCTTCTACCCCGAGAACGGCAAGACCCGCCTGCGCGACATGATCGCCAACCGGCCTGACTGGTGCATCTCCCGACAGCGCAGTTGGGGCGTGCCCGTGCCTTTCTTCATGCACAAAGATTCCGGCGCGCTGCACCCGCGCACGATGGATATCCTTGATCAGGCGGCGGACATCGTTGAAAAGGGCGGCATCGAAGCCTGGAGTCGCGTGACCACCGAAGAGATTCTGGGTTTAGAGGACGCCCCGCACTACACCAAGAGCACCGACATTCTGGAGGTCTGGTTTGACTCCGGCTCCACCTTCCAGCATGTCCTGCGCGGCAGCCACAAGGACGCTTACGGACGCCCGCCCTTCCACGCCGAAGGGCCCGAGGCCGACCTGTATCTGGAAGGCCATGACCAACACCGTGGCTGGTTTCACAGCTCGCTGCTGCTGGGCTGCGCACTCTATGGCCGCGCCCCGTACAAGGGCCTGCTGACGCACGGTTTTGCCACCGACGGCCAGGGCCGCAAGATGAGCAAATCGCTGGGCAACACCATCGAGCCGCAAAGCGTGAGCGACAAAATGGGCGCGGAAATCGTGCGCCTATGGGTGGCATCGACTGACTATTCAGGCGACTTGAACATCGACGAGAAAATCCTGGCACGCGTGGTGGACACCTATCGGCGCGTTCGTAACACCTTGAAATTCCTGATGGCCAACGTCAGCGACTTTGATCCGGCTACCGACACCGTTCCGTCCGATCAGTTACTGGAAATCGACCGCTATGCGCTAAGCCGCCTTAGCGCTTTGCAGGAAGACATTCTCAAGCACTACAACGTGTATGAGTTCCACCCCGTGGTATCCAAGCTGCAGGTGTATTGCAGCGAAGACCTGGGCGCTTTCTACCTGGACATCCTGAAGGACAGGCTGTACACCACGGCGACCAAATCTTTGGCACGCCGCTCGGCCCAGACCGCGCTGTGGCAGATCACCCAGGCCATGCTGCGCTGGATGGCGCCTTTCCTGAGCTTTACCGCTGAGGAAGCCTGGAGCGTGCTGGGCGCGGCCGGCAAGATTGCTGCGGACAAAAAGGAAACCATTTTCCTGGACAGCTATCTTCCGCTGGCCGCTGCGGACGAAGCGCTGCTGTCCAAGTGGGCCCGTATTCGCGAACTGCGTGAAGCGGTGAACAAAGACATCGAGACCCTGCGCGCCACCGGTCAGGTGGGGGCCTCTTTGCAGGCGGAAGTGACGTTGACGGTTAACGCTGCGGACTTTGCCCTGCTGTCCAGCTTGGGTGCAGATCTGAAGTACGTGTTCATCACCTCTGCGGTTAAGTTGTTGGCTGCCGACGAGCAGGCGATTGTGGTGAATGCATCCGACGCCACCAAGTGCGAACGCTGCTGGCATTACTGCATGGACGTGGGAAGTGTGGCCGAGCACCCCACCCTGTGTGGACGCTGCGCCAGCAATCTATACGGTGCGGGCGAAACAAGGACGTTTGCCTGATGGCCCGCGGCGCGAAATACTCCAGTGGTTCCGGGTTGCTGCAATGGTTGGGCCTGGCCTTCATCATCATTCTGGTGGACCAATTCACCAAGGTGCTGATCGTTGGCTACTACCGGCTGGGTGACAGCACGGTCGTCACGAGCTTTTTTAACGTGGTACGGGCGCACAACACCGGAGCTGCCTTTTCCTTTCTCGCCGATGCCTCTGGCTGGCAACGCTGGTTTTTTACCGGCCTGGGTGTGGTTGCGGCGGGTGTGATTATCTGGATGTTGAAATCCCACGCTGGCCAACGCCTGTTTGGTTTTGCATTGGCCTGCGTGCTGGGTGGTGCCATCGGCAACGTAATTGACCGTGTGTTGCACGGCTATGTGGTTGATTTTCTGGACTTTCACAGCCACGGCTACCATTTTCCGGCATTTAACGTGGCCGACAGCGCAATCACTATTGGCGCGGCTTGTTTGATATTGGATGAGTTTTTACGTGTACGACGCGGACGTTAAGAAATGAGTCAAGAAATTAGCGCCTGTACATTTGCTATCTTGAATAATGTGCAAACCGCCAAAAAATGATAGCCAACTATTGGTAGTACGATAGCCTCTGCGCGATATCTGTTGCGCTAAATTGAATTTAAATAATTTTAGATAGTGAATATGGCAACCCTACAAGAACTCATTGCTCAAAAAGAAGCGTTGGAAAAACTCATTCAAGACACACGTCAGACTGAACTGGCTGAAGCTATTAGCCAGGTTAAAACTCTGATTGCCACTTTTGGTTTAACCCAGGAAGATATTTTTGGCGCTTCACGCGGCGCCAAGAAGGTAAAAGCTGAAGGCTCAAAAGTGGCAGCAAAATACCGTGACCCAGTGACCGGCAAAGAGTGGTCTGGCCGCGGCCTGGCACCCAAGTGGCTGCAAGGCCGTGAAAAAAGCGAGTTCCTGATCAAGTAATCGATTAGGCAAGCACGCAAAAAGCCCGCAACCAGCGGGCTTTTTTATTGCCGCCTCACAAACCAAGCCCGTAGTG
>CAIQYP010000418.1 GCA_903876045.1 uncultured beta proteobacterium
AGAAGACCCATGCCGGAGCTGATCTGCTGAATGCGCCACACACCTTCCCGGCTGCCCGGGATATGGACTTTCCTCTGAGCAAAGAGGCGGCTCACTTCTACCAGTCCGGCCCCCCATTTCTGCAACGCTACTTGCCATTCTGGTTGGCAACCTTGGTGGACCGTGCTGCGCTGGTCATCATTCCGTTGCTTGCAATTCTGGTGCCGGTATTGCGTACCGCGCCAGCGCTGTATAGCTGGCGCATTCGTCGGCGCATCTACCGCTGGTACGGCGAACTCAAGTATCTGGAGATACAGCTTCGTTCAGCAGAAACTACGGACTCACCCGAGGCTTTGCTACACCAGTTGGATCAGATCGAACACAAAGTCACACACGCGGTATTGCCGTTGCCGTTTTCCGAGCACGCCTACATGCTGAAGGAGCACATCGAACTGGTGCGCCGCAAGATGCTTTTGCCGCAATAAAAAAAATGCCCCCGGAATATTGCATCCCGGGGGCATGGTCCTGTTATTGAACAGGCCTTGCGTGCCAAGCTACTTACGCAGCCCGCGCAACGCTTACTTGGCCTTAGCGGCTTTCTTGACTGTCTTGGCAGGTGCGGCTGCAACTGGAGCAGGCACTGCTTTCAGTGCTGTGCGCTGGTCTTTCAGTGCTGCGATTTCAGCGCTGATCTTGGCCTTGCGCTCGTTCAGCTTAGCCAGGCTTGCAGAGATCTTTGCAATCGCCTTGGCCGCCTTGGAAACAACGACCTTCTTTGCCACAGGTTTTGCTGCGGGCTTAGCAGCGGCTTTTGCTGCAGGCTTTGCTGCAACCTTTGCCGTTTTTGCGGGAGCTGTCTTGACGGGTTTTGTTGCAGCCTTGGGGGCCGCTTTCTTTGCAGTTGCCATGATGATTTTTCCTATTGGTTAGTTCGGCGATCACACTAATTCGACACAAATACATAGCCGCTTCATACGTGCATCAACAGGGATTATCGGGGAAACCAAATCTTTGTCCAAGAAACAATCTACACCGTATCGATTGAGCTGTTTTTCTGAGCGTGAAAATGGTCGCAATTCGCGCGACTTACCTATGTTTTTTGCGGAGAAAAAATACTCCTGCTTGCGGTCATAAGTTCTGCATACTCAAACCTGTCATTCCGACGCAAGGAGCGCTCCATGAAGATATTGCTAGCAGTCGACGGTTCCGAAATGTCACTCGAAGCGGTGCGGTTTGCTATTCGCATGGCCCTGGCTGGATTGCATTGCGAAGTGGTTCTGGCCAACGTGCAGGAGGCGGCCAATCTGTACGAACTCATCGTCGCGCATAACCCCGAAGTTTTGGAGCGTGTCAGTGCGGAGGCGGGGTTGCATGCGCTGCAATCGGCCCAGGCGTTGCTGGACGCCGCAGAAGTTGAATATGAGTGCGAGGTTGCCCAAGGCGACCCGGCACATACCCTGATAGACATAGCCGAGCGCTTTGCCTGCGACTTGATCGTGATGGGTGCACGCGGCCAAAGTGCATTGCGTCGCGCCATGATGGGCTCGGTGTCCAACGAGGTACTGCACGCCAGTGCGGTACCGGTGGTTATCGTCAAGCCCGAGGTTCCACCTGAAGATCTGATGGAATAAATAGGCTCTGTTGGAGATCGGTAGTAGGTCGCAGATGTCAAAAACGTTTGACATCTGCCAATCAAAGTGAGATCGTGCTATACATATAGCAAGGCTAAAACTGGGCAGGGGGAGCCATGGGAACAATAAGTCAGCATTTTGGTGTGACACAAAACACAAGCACAAAAGAGGTGGCAAGCCCAATAGCAAAAGTAGAGGCCACTCGCTATGAGGGTGAGTTCGAAGTGCCAGATTTCATGAAAACCAAAGAGTTCGCCGAAAAAATTGGACGCGTGCTTGCCGCTCGAAGGGAATACAGAAAACACAACCCCATCCGTAGCCATGGCGATAAATGAACACAGGCGCTTTGTCTTTGAAAAGGATGATCCGCAATTGAAGATACTTTTGCAAAAACTACAAAATTGCAACGAGCCGCTTTACAAAGATGTTCTGTTGGACATCCAAAATTTGCATGACCGCACTTATAGAGAAATAGTGAGTGTGCTTCCCGGTCTACAGCGTGGTGCCCGTCGAACCCTGCCTGCCTGCTTCAACTTGAACGAGGATGCAGAGATATTTAGACGACACGTTTCGACTATCAGAGTGAGCCGC
>CAIQYP010000419.1 GCA_903876045.1 uncultured beta proteobacterium
AGGACTCCTCAAAATAACTCAAAACGCGATGGAGTCCAAAACCGCAATCAACAAACCATTAAAGACTTAAAGCAGACGCGAAACTGACTAAACACCGCAAACTTCCCTGCCAGATTTCTGACAAGGCGATTTCATTATGCGCCAATTTTCAAGAACATGCATATTTTTTTAAAAAATGCTTGAAAAGTGGAGCGCGAGTTAATCTGGCTCGGTGTATTCGCGCCACTGTTTCAGGCAATTTTGCGTGATTAGCATTTGGCGCTCAAAGCGTGGGCATGCCTTGCAGGCCAATAAGTGCAAGCGCAAGGCGACGCGGTCTGCCCAGTAAAGGGTACGGTCTTCCCGGGCCACCATCAACGCAGTCGCCTCTTTGCAGGTTCTTCTAAGGGGTATCACGGATTTGATGTCTTTCCATACCAATTCAACTCCAGGCATTCACGCAGACGTAATCGAGCCCGATGGAGCTGCACATACAGATTGGTCGATGTCAGTCCCAATTCCTTACAGACTTCTTCGCTGCTGAGCTCCAACCACTCTCGCATTAGGAATAAACGAGCTTGCACTGCGGGGAGTTGGTTGGCACAAGTCTCTAGCACTTCAAAAAACTGCTTGCTGCAGGCTTGCTGCTCTGGGTTGCCCCATTCCGCCGGGGCCTCCGAATAGTGCCCATCGGCCTTGAAGCCGAGGTAATCCAATGGATCTTCATTGTTGTCATCGTGGGTATCCATTTGACTTACTTCGCGCCCATGCTGGCGCAAAGCGTCAATAATTTTATGTTTGAGAATCCCAACCAACCAGGTTTTTAGCTGCGAACGGTTATCAAAGGCGTGAGGTTTGGCCAGCGCCGCCAGTGTCACTTCAGATACGGCGTCTTCAGCCCAAGCCTCGTTTCGCAACTGCAGTCGGGCGAATTTCAGCAAGTAATCGCGCTGATCAGCGATTTGTTGTTCAAAGTTCGTCATAGGGGGTTGAACTGCATGACCTATTTTGGTTAAGTTGTGATACCCGTTTATACCGTGCGACAAAAAGCAAGCTGAGAAAATGTGAGGCTTACCTGTAAGAATAGCGGAGCGTCAATGACTAAGAATTAGCCAGTGTAAGGAAGACCACAAATTCTTCAGGGCTGGCAATTTTTACATTTTTCAACTTAAACAAACCAAGGACTTCACTATGAAACAAGCCAACTTGATCGCCGCAACCGCTGCCGCCGTAATGCTGATGACATTAGCCTCGGCGCCCGCTGCTGCTGCAGACAAAGAAAAATGCTTTGGAATTGCCAAAGCCGGTCAGAACGATTGCGCCAGTACGACAGGTGTTCATTCCTGCGCAGGCCAGTCGAAGGTGGATATGGACAAGGCTGAGTGGAAATATGTTGCAGCGGGAACCTGTAAGGACATGAAGGGTCTGACTGCGGATGAAGCAAAAAAACTAAAGAGCTAAGCCAACTTTTGCCTTGAAGCGTTTGCCGTGTTGCCAGACCCATTGACTCCAGACGAAAGTCCCCTCGGACGGCCTGTGGAAGTCGGGATAGGCTGGCGCCACCCTCATTTCGCGCAATTGCTCGAGGAACGACCGAAGTTAGAGTTTTTGGAAGTTCATTCTGAAAATTTTTTTGCGCATGGAGGGGCAGCGTTGGCGGTTTTGGAGCGGGGGCGTAGCCGCTACCCTATCAGCCTGCATGGCGTCGGTTTGTCCCTGGGTTCTGCTACCGGGCTGGATCCTTGGCACCTCGACCAACTCGCTAGCCTTGTGCAACGCATTGATCCGGTTCGTGTTAGCGACCATGCCAGCTTTGCCCGAGGCGTCATTAGCAGCGGTTTGGTACATGCATCCGACTTGCTTCCCATTCCGTTCACGGTGGAAGCACTTAATGTGTTGTGCGGCAATGTGCAGCGTGTTCAGGAGCGACTGAAGAGGCCCTTTCTGGTTGAAAACCTATCCGCCTATTTGCGCTGGAAATTAGCGCCAGAGCAAACCTTGAGCGAACCGGTCTTTTTGAACACACTCGCGCAACGTAGCGGATGCGCGTTGCTGGTGGACGTGAACAATATTTACGTGAACGCACTGAATGCACAGTTGGGCGGTCAATGCGCCGACCCTCTGTCTGATTGCAAAGATTGGCTAGACCAAATCAGGCCCGAAAATGTGGGCGAACTGCATCTGGCCGGACATTGCAGGGTGAATGATACGCATGGTGAAATCGTGATCGATGACCACGGTAGCCGCGTTTGCCCGCAGGTCTGGGAGTTGTATCGTTATGCAATAAGTCGATTCGGTGCCGTGCCAACCTTGATCGAATGGGACACAGACGTTCCGCCGTTAGACACCTTGATCGACGAAGCCGCCCGGGCCCGGGCGATTGTCGAACAAGTCTTAACGGTGATGTCGTGATCGCAAGGTCGAGAATGGAAGCGTTTCGATGAGCACGCTTGCACGTCAACAGCAGGTCTTGTTGGCTGCTTTACTGGAGTTGCCGCCGCAACCCGCCATCCGGAAATTGAGTGATTTCGCCTATGGCGTGGGGACCGATGTGGAGCGTGGGTTCAAGGTGTACCAGGCTAATGGCCATATGCTTGCTGAACGTGCTTTGCGCTCCGCCTACCCAGTGCTGGAGCAGATGCTGGGTAAAGAAAGTTTTCAGCAATTGGTGCGCGCCTTTTGGCACGCTTACCCACCTGTACTAGGTGACATCGCGAAGTGGGGTGCTCAACTTTCAGAATTCATTAGCCAGAGTGACCAACTACGGGATGAAGCTTATTTGCCGGATGTGGCCAAGGTCGAATGGGCGTTGCATCTGTGCGCTTTTGCGCCCGATCGCGACCCCGATTTTGCTTCGCTATCGTTTTTGACGACTGAAGATCCACAAACCCTGGGGCTGGTACTGGCGCCAGGCGTGGCTGCCACCCAGAGTGTTTGGCCGCTTGCAAGCTTGATGCTGGCGCATTTGGAGCGCAACCCGCCATTGGAAGAATTAGGTCAGCAATTGCGTAATCCATTTCCACAAGACGTGGTGATATGGCGTGTTGGTTTTCAGCCCCGGTTGCGGCTTGCAATGGCCGGTGAAGTGAATCTGCTCATCGCACTACAGACGGGCATCGCCTTGGAACCCGCTCTGGACGTTGCCGTGGGACTTGATTTTTCGCATTGGCTTCCAATGGCGGTGCAGACTGGGTTGGTGCTCGGTGCTAATCATCTACAGTTTCCAAGCGGCACTTAAGACTTACCAGTTGGCTTCGCGCTCCGGCGTTGCGCTGATCTTGTGAATCGACAGGTCTGCACCGTCGAATTCCTCTTCCTGGCTTAAGCGCAGGCCCACGCTTGCTTTGAGTAGACCGTAGACAACGAAACCGCTGACCAGTGCCCACAGGACGCCCATGCCCGTGCCTACTAGTTGCGCGCTCAGGCTGACGCCACCCAGTCCGCCCATCATCTTGCTGCCAAAAATGCCTGTCGCAATGCCGCCCCAGGTGCCGCACAAACCATGCAATGGCCAGACGCCCAGCACGTCGTCAATCTTCCATTTGTTTTGCGTCAGCGTAAACATCACCACAAATATGGCACCGGCCACGCTCCCCACCACCAGCGCACCTAAGGGGTGCATCAGGTCGGAGCCAGCGCATACCGCCACCAGACCGGCCAAAGGACCGTTGTGCAAAAAACCGGGGTCGTTCTTGCCCATCACCAGGGCCACCAGGGTGCCGCCCACCATGGCCATCAGCGAGTTCACCGCCACCAGGCCGGAAATCTTGTCCAGCGTCTGTGCGCTCATCACATTGAAGCCAAACCAGCCCACCGTCAGCATCCAGGCGCCCAAGGCCAGGAATGGGATGCTCGAAGGCGGGTGTGCCGATATGGCGCCGTCCTTGCGGTAACGGTTACTGCGGGCACCCAGCAAAATAACCGCACCCAGCGCAATCCAACCGCCCACGGCGTGAACCACTACGCTGCCGGCAAAGTCATGGAATTCGGCGCCTGTGGTGGCCAATAGCCATGCCTGCACGCCAAAGTGCTGATTCCAGGCAATGCCTTCAAAGAAGGGATAGATCACGCCCACGATCACTGCGGTTGCTATTAGCTGAGGCCAGAACTTTGCTCGTTCGGCAATACCGCCCGAGATGATGGCCGGAATGGCAGCAGCAAAGGTCAGTAGAAAGAAGAACTTAACTAGCGCATAGCCATTTTTGGCCGCCAACTCTTCGGCCCCAACAAAGAATCCCGTGCCATAGGCTACTGAATAGCCCACTACAAAATAGACTACGGTGGACACGGAGAAGTCCACCAGAATTTTGACCAACGCATTTACTTGGTTCTTGCGCCGGACCGTACCCAGTTCCAAAAATGCAAACCCCGCGTGCATGGCAAGCACCATGACAGCGCCCAACAAAATAAACAAGGCATTTGCGCCCTGTTGTAGTGCATCCATAAATAACCTCATGTAATCAATGCATTGAAGCGGTGCGTAAATTTAGTCGCAACCGCGATTGCACCACCATAAAGCAAAAAACGCGCCAAAAAAGAGCGTGTTTGGAACTCATTGTTTTTTTGGTGCATTGGCACCCCCTTGGTATACTGAAATCCGCGCCAATTTGCTCCAGCTTGCGGGCGCTATATAAATACAGCTAAAGACGGACCGACCCAAACTCCCGGCCTCGTTGAACGCGATGCCGGGTTTTTTGTTTAGGGGTTTGCACGGGAACGAATTTGGATATGCCAATGATTGCCACTGCGCAAAGCATGCACTTTGAAGCGCCACTTGAACTGCAAAGCGGTGCAGCATTGCGCGATTACGCTCTGTCATTCGAAACCTACGGCACGCTCAACGCGCACAAGTCCAATGCAGTTCTGGTCTGCCATGCACTGAATGCCTCGCACCATGTGGCCGGCGTCTATGACGGGCAGGCAAATTCCGAAGGCTGGTGGGACAACATGATTGGCCCTGGCAAGGCATTGGACACTAACCAGTTCTTCGTCATTGGCATCAATAACCTGGGCTCTTGTTTTGGCTCCACTGGCCCCATGCACACTAACCCCGAGACGGGCAAGGCTTACGGCACGGATTTCCCGGTGGTTACGGTGGAAGACTGGGTTGATGCACAGGCCCGTCTGCTGGACACGCTGGGAATCCACAAACTCGCAGCCGTTATGGGTGGCTCACTGGGCGGCATGCAGGCGCTGAGTTGGACGCTGCGTTACCCCGAGCGGGTGGGGCATGCCCTGGTTATTGCCAGCGCACCCAATCTGAACGCCGAGAACATTGCCTTTAACGAAGTAGCTCGTCGCGCCATCGTGACCGACCCAGACTTTCACGGCGGCCACTTTTACGACCACGGCGTAGTGCCCAAAAGAGGTTTGCGCATTGCCCGCATGATCGGCCACATCACCTACCTGAGCGACGATGTGATGAATGAGAAGTTTGGTCGCCAATTGCGCGCCGCCGCCCAGGCCGCCAAGGATGGCCAGCCCGAACAACTGACCAGCTACCTGTTCAGCACCCAGGAGGCAGAGTTCCAAATCGAAAGCTATCTGCGCTACCAGGGCGACAAGTTTGCCGAGTACTTCGATGCCAACACCTATTTGTTGATCACTCGCGCGTTGGACTACTTTGACCCGGCGCGCAATTTTGGTGGTGATCTGAACCAGGCGTTGGCTACAGCCACCTGCAAATTCCTGATCGTGAGCTTTACCACCGACTGGCGCTTTGCGCCCAAGCGTAGTCGTGAAATCGTTAAGGCCTTGCTGCAGAACAAGCGCCAGGTCAGCTATGCGGAGATCGACGCGCCGCACGGCCACGACGCTTTCTTGCTCAATGACCCGCGCTACAAAAATGTGGTGCGTAGCTACTTTGATGGCGTAGCCAAGGAGCTAACCAAATGAGCGACGCCACCATACAACGGGCCATTGCCGAATTGGTACCCAAGGGCTCGCGCGTGCTGGACCTGGGTTGTGGCGACGGCGCCATGCTGGAATATTTGCAACGTGAGCGTGGCTGCACAGGCTACGGTATCGAGATTGCCGACGCCAATGTGCTGGCTTGCGTTGCGCGCGGAGTCAACGTCATCCAGCTCAATCTGGACGAAGGATTGGCGATTTTTGAAGATGCTTCGTTCGACGTGGTACTGCAGATCGACACCCTGCAGCATCTGCGCAATGCCGAGGTGATGTTGCGTGAGACGGCCCGCGTCGGTCGTGTCGGCATCGTGGCCTTCCCCAATTTTGCCCATTGGCCAAACCGCCTGAGTGTGTTGCAGGGCCGCATGCCGGTAACCAAACGCCTGCCCTACCAGTGGTACGACACACCCAATATCCGCGTTGGCACCCACGCTGATTTGGGTGCGCTTGCTTTGCGCAATGGCCTGCGGGTGCTCGATAGCTTTGGTCTGCAAGAAGGCCGCACCGTGCGCTTTGCTCCTAACTGGTTTGCCGGAACTTCGGTGTACAAGCTGGCACGATAAGCAGACAAGAGCCACTGCGTGGCATCATTTCACTCTCGTCAGCCTTTGAGACAGGAAAACACATGAACGTACGAATCCCCAGCCAAGCCCTCAACACGCAGCAGGTTCTAAGCGAAGTCAGCAGCGCCTGGGACGAGAGCATCGTCTCGGAGCTGAGCGACTACATCGCCATCCCCGCCAAGTCACCCATGTTTGATGCCGATTGGGCCGCCAACGGTTTTATCGATACGGTGGTGCGCAACACCGCGAACTGGATTGAGGCGCAGAAGGTGCCCGGACTGACGCTGGAAGTGGTGCGACTGCCGGGCCAAACGCCGGTGTTGTTCTTTGAAGTGGCGGCCACGCGCAGCAACGCCCAGCAAACCGTATTGATGTATGGCCACCTGGACAAGCAACCCGAGTTCTCTGGCTGGCGCTCCGACCTGGGGCCCTGGACGCCCAAATATCAGGATGGGAAGTTATACGGCCGTGGCGGCGCCGACGACGGCTACGCCGCCTACGCCGCCATAGCCGCGATTCAGGCGCTAAAAACGCAGAGCGTGGAGCATCCGCGTATCGTCGGCCTGATCGAAACCTGCGAAGAAAGCGGCTCGCCCAATTTGCTGCAGTACATCGATGCACTGGGCAGTCGCCTGGGCGATGTGGGGCTGGTGGTCTGCCTCGACTCCGGCGCGGGCAATTACGACCAGCTCTGGCTGACCAACAGCCTGCGTGGTGTCGCCGGGGGCGTGCTCAAGGTGCAAATCCTGAGTGAGGGCGTGCATTCGGGTGACGCCAGCGGCTTGGTACCTTCTAGTTTTCGCATCCTGCGCCAGGTGCTGGATCGTCTGGAAGACAGTGCCACGGGGCGATTGTTGCCCGCCGCCTTCCATTGCGAAGCACCTGCCGAACGTTTGGCCCAGGCCAAAGCCACCGCTGCCATTCTGGGCGATACCGTGCACCAGAATTTTCCATGGGCGCATTACGACTGTGGTGGTGATCAGCGCTTTGCGCTGCCCACCACCACCGATCCGTTGCAAGGCCTTTTAAACCGCACTTGGTCACCGACACTCAGCGTGGTCGGGGTGGACGGTTTTCCGGACATGAAAGACGCGGGCAATGTGCTGCGGCCCTATACGGCGTTCAAACTTTCACTGCGTTTGCCGCCGCTGGTGGATGCCGAGTCGGCTGTGCAGCAACTAAAGACCCTGCGGGAAGACAACGCGCCTTACCAGGCCCAGGTCACCTTTGCGCCGGGCGGTCAGGCGACTGGCTGGAATGCGCCCGACACCGCACCCTGGTTTGAAAAGGCGTTGGACGATGCGTCCAACACCTACTTCGGCGCGCCCTGCGGCTATGTGGGTCAGGGGGGAACCATACCGCTGATGAACATGTTGTCCAAGGGCTTCCCTAAGGCGCAGATGATGGTTTGCGGCGTTCTAGGCCCCAAGAGCAATGCCCATGGGCCAAATGAATTTCTGCATGTCCCTTATGCCAAGAAACTGACGGCGGCGGTGGCGCAGGTGATTGCCCAGTGCCCTTGATTCGTTTTATGTAGAACAACAGCTTGATCACCGAATCCACGCTCTCCAGTTTCATTGCCAGCGACGGCCAGAATCTCGCGGTTCAGGACTGGCTTCCCACGCATGGAGAAGCGGTGCGTGGCATGGTGCTGATCGTGCATGGTCTGGGCGAGCATGCCGGGCGCTATGACGCGCTGGCCAACCGGCTCAATGCTTGGGGCTTTGCGGTGCGCGGTTATGACCAGCTGGGCCATGGTGACTCTGCCGGTGTACGCGGTGGATTGTCTACAGACACCCGGTTACTGGATGATTTGGCAGATGTGGTGGACGACACGCGTAGGCGCATGGCGGAAGATGTACCGCTTATTTTGCTAGGTCATAGCCTAGGTGGCCTGGTGGCGGCGCGGATGGTTTCATTGCAGATGCGCAGCGTCGATGCACTGGTGCTATCTTCTCCCGCACTCGATGCCGGTATGAATGTATTTCAGAAACTGTTGGTTGCCGTGTTGCCGCGCTTGTTGCCTGACTTGCGCGTAGGGAACGGGCTGAATCCCAAGTTTCTATCGCACGACACCGAAGTGGTGCAAGCTTATAAGGCTGACCGTTTGGTGCATGACCGTATTAGCGCGCGCCTTGCACGCTTTATTGCAGATGCCGGACCTGCGACTTTGGCTCTTGCACCGAATTGGACGGTGCCCACACTCTTGTTGTATGCCGGAGATGACCATTTGGTAAGTCCTGCTGGTAGCCGTCGCTTTGCCAAAGCCGCGCCCAAACAGGTGGTAAGCAGCACCTGCTTTGAAAATCTGTATCACGAGATATTTAACGAGCCCGATGCAGCCCCGGTCTTCGCCACCTTGAGGCGTTGGTTGGATCAGCGCTTTTAGGCCAGCAGCGCCAAGGCGGTAAGTGCCGCCGTTTCCGAGCGCAACACGCGCGACCCGAGTGTCACCGGCGCAAACCCGGCCGCTATCGCCGCGCTTTCTTCATTAGCGCTCAAGCCGCCTTCCGGGCCGGACAGAAATAATGCACCGCCCGTACCCAATTCGACCATCCGAAGCGCCTGCGTGCCTTCGCGCAGCGACAGCAGCATGGCTTTGGGCGCGAGGGCTTCTGCCAGGTTCAAACCGGCCAGCCATTGACTCAGCGTCTTCACGCTGTGCACTGTCGGCACACGGTTGCCGCCGCACTGCTCGCAGGCGGCAATCGCCACACTTTGCCAGTGGTCTACCTTTTTGGTGGCGCGCTCGGCTGCTAGCCGCAGCACGCTGCGTTCGGTCATCAGCGGCTGGATACTGGCCGCGCCCAACTCGGCGGCCTTTTCTACCAGCCAGTCCATGCGCTCATTGGCGGGCATGCCGACTGCCAGGTGCACGGCGCGTTGGGCCTCGCGTTCAACGTTCAGATGCGCACCAATTTCCACTTGAACTTGGCTGCGTCCCATGAGCGTCACGCGAGCCTCGAATTCGCCTCCGGGGCTGGCGCCGTCCCAACCCGGGCCGTGGTTGAACAAGGTGATCGCGTCATCCGGCTGCAGGCGAAGCACCTGCACATGGCGTGCTGCGCCGGCAGGCAGGTCCAGCAAATCGCCGGTGCGCAAAGGCGAGGGGCAGAAAAAACGGGGCATGGCTCAGATAGTCCGGAAGTAGGGCGCAGGCTAGAACTTACCGAAGACAAAGGCTGTCGGTACCTCAATGCCCTCAATCGCCTCGACTAGACGCAGCAAGGGCTTGAGCGCCATGTAGCGGCTGCAGGTGGATCGGATGTAGTGGATAAAGCGCGGTGTGTCTTCTAGGTACTGCGGCTTACCGTCGCGCAGTGTCAGGCGTGCGAAGATGCCAGCAATCTTCAGGTGGCGCTGCAGGCCCATCCATTCCACGCCCTGGTAAAAGCTGCCGAAGTCATCACCCACGGGCAGGCCGGCTTTGCGCGCTTTTTGCCAGTAGCGGATGGTCACATCCAGGCAGAACTCTTCATCCCAGGTCAAAAAGGCATCGCGCATCAAGCTGGCAATATCGTAGGTGATGGGGCCGTAGACCGCGTCCTGAAAATCCAGCACACCCATGCCCTGCTGCGAGACCATCAGGTTGCGCGGCATAAAGTCGCGGTGCACATAAACGCTGGGCCAGCTCAGGTTGTTTTCGATGATGCGCTCGAAGGCCTCTTCCAGTACCTTTGTCTGTTTGTCATCCAGCGTGACTTTGCGGTGCTGGGCGATATACCACTGGGGGAACAGATTGAGTTCGCGGCGCAACAAGGCCGCGTCATAGGGTGGCAGCACATCGGGTTTCGATGCCAGTTGCCACTGAATCAGCATGTCCACCGCTTCCAAGTACTGCGTAAGTGGTGGCTCTCCGGTGAGGTCCATGCTTTGCAGCAGAGTCTTGGCGCCCAGATCGGCCAACAGGAGAAAGCCGTGGTTCTGGTCCCAGGTCAGTACCTCGGGCACGCGCAAGCCGGCTTGTTGCATGAGCTGGTCGACCTGTACAAAAGGCTTGCAGTCTTCCTTATCGGTGGGTGCATCCATGATGATCAGGCTGCCGCGGGCGCTCTCTACTCGCAGATAGCGTCTAAAACTCGCGTCCGCAGAGGCCAGACGCAGCGTGTCGGGCTTTAAACCCAGGTCTGCAGGTAATTCAGCCAGCCATTGGCTAAATTGGATTTGCCGTTGCGGGCTGGACCAACTGACGTGCGTGTCGTCATCAGAAGTGCTTGTGGGGGCGTTGGATGGGTGGCTCATGGATAATCCATTCTACAAAGGCCCTGTGCCTACCTTCTCCTAACGCGTATCTGCTTCCTACTCTTGCCACTGCGTCTTCCGCCCCCATGCCTTTATCTGTGATCCGAACGGCCCTATTGAGTGCACGCCCCGTTATGCTGGCTTGCCTCGCCCTATGCAGCGGCATGGTTTCCGGTGCGGCACTGGCGCAGCAAGTTCCAGCCGAAGGCACGTTGGCATTAGTGCCAACTCCCGCATTAACCGAAAAACTCAGCCCGGAACAGCGTCGTGACGCGCCAGTGTTTTTGCAGGGCGATCGTGTTTCCGGCCGCGCGGATCTGGAGACCGTTGTGCAAGGCGACGCCGTGATGCGCAAGGCCGACACCGTAATCCATGCTGATCGACTGGAGTATTACCAGCCCAGCGACGAGGCGCGTGCCACTGGTCATGTGCGTATCAACCGGGCCGGTAACTTATACGAAGGCCCGTTGCTGGAGCTCAAGGTGGAGGACTTTGAGGGCTTCTTTCAGCAGCCGAGCTACCACTTTGCACAAAATGGCGCACACGGCGAAGCCTCTCGTGCTGACTTTCTGGATGAGAGCCACACCGTGGTCTATGACGCCAGTTACACCACCTGCAGGCGTCTGCCCGGTCCAAGTTGGATGCCAGACTGGGTGTTGCGCGCAGCCAGCATTTCGTTGGACAACGATGAAGAGGTCGGTGTGGCCGACGGTGCGTACCTGAGCTTCAAAGGCGTGCCAATTTTGCCAGTGCCCGCGATCAGCTTTCCGTTGACAGAAAAGCGCAAATCTGGTTTGTTGCCACTGACAACAGGCTTCGACAATGTCAGCGGCAGCACGCTGGCGCTGCCTTATTACTGGAACATCGCGCCCAATCGGGATGCCACCATTACCCCGACGCTGATGTCGTCGCGTGGTGTGGAGGTGGGCGCCGTCTACCGCTATCTGGAGCCAAGTTATAACGGCCGCGTATTTGCTGACAGCATGCCAGGGGACAAATTGCGTGATCTGGATCGATGGGGTCTGGCCTGGACGCATAACGGCACGATCAATACGGGACTGCCCAACGTGAACCCGGTTGCATTGGCCCTGAACATCAACCGCGTTAGCGACGACAACTATTGGCGCGACTTCAGCAGTTCTGAAGCACTCCTGGCACAGCGCCTGCTTCCGGGGGATGCACTGGCCTCATGGTCTAGCGGGCCGGTAACTGGCACCGTTCACATGCTGAAGTGGCAAGTCCTGCAGAATCTGGATTCGCCGATCACACCCCCTTACGACCTATTGCCGCAAATTACAGCGCATATGGGTCAAAGCAACGTGCAGGGCTTTGATTGGTCGCTGGACGGCGACTTTACGCGGTTTGAAGCCGACCGGTTGTTGACGGGCCAGCCAAATGCGCAGCGCACATATGCGTTGGCTCAAATCAGCCGCCCGTGGCTGGCGCCGCAGGGCTTTATCACCCCCAAGCTGCAACTGCATATGGCGGCCTACCAGTTTGACTCCATGCTTACTGACGGCAGCAATTCAGCCAGCAGTGTGGTGCCTACATTTAGTTTGGATAGCGGTTTGGTATTTGAGCGAAACAGTTCCCTTTTGGGGCGTGATTTTGTGCAGACTCTGGAGCCGCGGGCGTTTTATGTCTACACCCCATACCGCAACCAGAGCATGCTGCCCAATTACGACACCGGCATGTCCGACTTCAACTTCGCCAGCATCTATTTGGAAAATGCGTTTGTGGGTCACGACAAGATATCGGATAACAACCTGTTGACCATGGGTCTGACCACACGCTTTTTGGACTCCGATAGCGGTAACCAATATGCGCGCTTTGGTGTTTCACAGCGGCTGCGCTTCGATACGCAACAAGTCACCATCAACACAGCTACCAGTCCCGCAGCATCGGGCCTGAGCGATGTGCTGCTAGGGGCGGAAGTTAATCTGAACGAACGTTGGACGGTGGATTCCACGACCCAATACAACCCCTTGACAGAACAATCGGTGCGGGCAACCGTGGGCGCGCGCTTCAATCCTGGCAACTACCGCGTGATTAACGCAGCCTACCGCTTTCAGCGCGATGTCAGCGAGCAGATTGATGTCAGCTGGCAGTGGCCGATTAACGACCTATGGGGGGATCGAGGTCAGGAGTTGGGAAAAGGTCAGGGCCAGGGTGATGGCCGCTACTATGCGTTGGGACGTTTGAATTACAGCCTGGACCAAAGCGTCTTGGTCGACACCCTATTGGGCGTCGAGTACGATGCGGGCTGTTGGTTGGCCCGCGTGGTATTGGCCCGCACCCAAACCAGTGCAACAACCGCGGTGCAGCGTTTGATATTCCAACTGGAGTTTGTTGGATTCACCCGCATCGGCACGGCGGATCCACGCTCAACCTTGACACAAAATATTTCGCGTTATCAGAATCTGCGCGATGCTGGCAATGCCAGCACCAGTCGCTTTAGCAACTACGAATAAATGCTTATGAAATCCCGTTTTTGGACTCTTGCGCTTGCCGCTTCAGTTGCACTGTCGGCCCTGCCGGCCCTGGCACAAAAAACCCAGTCGGCCGACTTCGTGGTGGCTGTGGTGAACTCTGAACCGATTACCAATAGTGAGGTGCAGGCTGCAGTTCAAAGGGTAACCGAACAGATCAAGGCCCAGCGCCAGACGCCTCCTAGCAACGAAGAACTGCGCAAGGGGGTGCTGGAGCGGCTGATTAGCGACCGTGCCCAACTGCAATTGGCTGCCGAGGTTGGCATCCGCATTGACGATGCCGCGGTCGATTTGGCTGAGCAAAACCTGGCGCGACAAAATCAGATGGAGGTGGATGCATTTCGCCAGCGAATGGCGAAGGACGGTATTCCGGCCGCCACATTTCGCATGCAGTTGCGTGACCAGCTAACCTTGTCGCGATTGCGAGAGCGCGAGGTCGATGCCCGCGTGCGCATCAGCGATCAGGATGTGGAAAAGGCCTTGGCAGAGCAGCAGGCCACGAATACTGACCCTTACGCGCAGGAAATTAATCTGGCGCAACTACTGATAGCCGTGCCCGAAAAAGCCGATGAGAAGCTGGTTTCGCAATTGCAGGCGCAAGCCCAAGCCTTGCTAGTGCGCATTCGCTCCGGCGAGGATTTCGCTACCCTGGTTAAACAGCATTCGGATGCCGATCGCAGCAAGGGTGGTGAATTTGGATTGCGTCGCGCTGACCGTTACCCCCCCTCATTTGTGCAAGCCACGCACAGCGTTGCAGTGGGTGCGGTTTCGGAGTTGGTGCGTTCAGGCGCCGGATTCCATATCCTCAAGGTACTGGAACGTCGCGCGCCCTCGGCCTTGGCCAAGTCCGTGGTGCAAAGCCACGCCAACCACATATTGTTGCGTACCGGGCCTGAACTGACGCAAGCCGCAGCCCTGACCAAGCTGGGTGACGTTCGCCAGCGCATCGTATCTGGCAAGACCGACTTTGCCAGTGCCGCACGTGAATTTTCCCAAGACGGCAGCGCCCCACAGGGAGGTGACCTGGGGTGGGCCAGTCCGGGCATGTTTGTCCCTGAGTTTGAGGACGCGATGAACCGTTTGGTTGACGGCCAAGTTAGCAACCCGGTGGTCTCGCGTTTCGGGGTGCATCTGATCCAGTTGGTGGAACGCCGCCACGTTGATCTGAGCCCGCGCGACGTGCGAGAACAGGTTCGCAATCAGTTGCGCGAAGCGAAGCTGGATGAAGCCTATGCGACCTGGACTCGCGATATCCGCGAGCGGGCCTATGTGGAACTGCGCGAGCCGCCGCAGTAGTCCATGAAACATATTGCGCGCAAGCGCTTTGGCCAGCATTTCTTGCGCGACGGCGGCATCATTGACGCCATTGTTCGTGCGATTTCGCCACAGCCCGGACAACGTATGGTTGAAATTGGCCCCGGCTTGGCGGCTTTGACACAGCCCCTGGTGGAGCGACTGGGTCACCTGACCGTGATTGAATTGGATCGTGATCTGGCGCTGCGCTTGCGTAGCCATGGTCAGCTTACGGTCATCGAGTCCGATGTTCTAAAAGTTGATTTCAGCCAGATCGAGGCGCATGCCTCGCAGCTGCCAGGCAAATGGCGGGTGGTGGGAAATTTGCCCTACAACATTTCCACACCGATTTTGTTTCACCTGCTGGACTATGTTGACTGCATTGAAGATCAGCACTTCATGCTGCAAAAAGAGGTGATTGATCGCATGGTGGCTTCTCCCTGCACGGCGGCTTATGGTCGCTTGAGCGTCATGCTGCAGTGGCGCTACGCCATGGAAGATGTACTGTTTGTGCCACCTGAGAGCTTTGAGCCACCGCCGCGCGTGGACAGTGCGGTGGTGCGCATGGTGCCTCGCGCTGAACCAGCCGCAGTGGACGTGCTACTGCTTAGCGAGTTGGTACAGGTGGCCTTTAGTCAGCGGAGAAAGATCATGCGGCACACCCTTGGTCGCTGGCTGGAAGCAAGAGGCTTTACCGGGCACTTTGATGTGCAGCGCCGTGCCGAAGAAGTTCCGGTGACTGAGTACACGGCCCTGGCTTTACAAGTCAGTTAGTTTTCCTCCAAGCTGTCATATGATGTTGAGCACGGTTCGCCGTGGCCAATATACATAACCAAGAGGAGATTTCATGAAGAAGCTTTTTCTGGCACTTGTGTGCGGCGTGTTGGCAGTCTCTTTGGGTGGGATGTCATCGACTGCGCAGGCCCAGTCGGCGGCTTATAACTTCTCTCCCGTTAACCAGTACGACATCAATCTCACGGCGGCGTACTGGAATCCCATCATTGCCTACGTATCCGACAGGAGCGGCGTAAAGCTCAATCTGAAGATTGGACGTACCTCGGCGGACACCACCAGCTATGTGCTGGCCAAGGAAGTCGAGTTTGTCTTCAGCAACCACCTGTTTAGTCCCGAGCGCGAGCAACTTGGTTGGAAAGTGTTTGGGCGTCGCAACACGCCAGCACTGCAGGGCCAGATCGTGGTGCCGGTCGATTCCCCGATTACGGATATCTCGCAGCTCAAGGGGCAAGACGTGGCCTTTGCCGGGCCCGAGGCCTTTGTTGTCTACAAGGTGCCCTATGCGCACTTATTGAGCAAGAACATTGACGTTAAAGTGGTTTTTGCTGGCAACCAGAACGCTGCCTTTGCACAGTTATTTGCCGGCAAGGTTGTGGCAAGCGGTGCCAACTCACAACTGGTGGACGGCTATACCCGCCGAGAGGGCAAAAAGTTCCGGGTGCTTTGGAGCTCAGAGCAGTTTCAGGACTTGGCGCTCATGGTATCGGGCAAGGTTCCAGAGGCTGATGCCCGCAAGGTGGCCAGCGCATTTATCGATATGTACAAGGATCCCAAAGGGCGGGACATTCTGCACCAGGCGTCCAAGGAGGTGGGACTACCCAACGATGCGTATTTCGTTGCTGCTGGCCCTTCCGACTACGCAGCGTACAAACGCTTTTACCAGAGTGCCCCAAGTTCGTTGCATTAAAAATTGACTCGCTGATGTCGCTTTTGCAACGCCTGCTACCCCAATCACTGGTTGGGCGGGTGTTTTCGCTCTATGTTGCGACCTTGGTGTTATTTGTCGGGACTGGTCTAGGGCTCTTCTACCGCTATCAGTTTACGCAGCAGATTGAAGACGAATTGCTGGCAGGCGAAATGATGGTGAATGTGGCGGCTCAAACAGTGGGCGATAGTGCGGTCATTGGCGACTACGACACCATCAGCAAGACGTTGGATCGCACCATTGCGCAGTCCAATTTTGCCAAGGCCCAGTTTATTGACACCAATGGCGGTGTTCTTGTTGCCAAAAATG
Organism: uncultured beta proteobacterium; assembly: GCA_903876045.1. Taxonomy (GTDB): domain Bacteria; phylum Pseudomonadota; class Gammaproteobacteria; order Burkholderiales; family Burkholderiaceae_C; genus Allorhodoferax. Next base: position 16,506 of record CAIQYP010000419.1, read on the forward strand.
ACGTCACTCCGGTCATTGCACCGCCGTATTGGTTGTTGACGCTAGTGCAAGAGCGTCTGTTTGACGTCAATCACAACATTCGGGTTGGCGGTAAGGACTATGGCGTGTTCCGCCTTACTTTTGCGGCCGAAGAGATTGCCGGGGAGTTGTGGCGTATAGCCGTTTTTGCCTTGCTCGTGGCGCTGTGTGCATTGGTCGTAGGTGGTTTGCTGATTCGTATCATGCTTAAACGCTGGTTGGGTAACTTTGATCGTGTGCGTCTGCGTGAGACCGAAATTCTGGCCGGTAGTATGGACATCAATGCCTTGTTGGATGCCGATGCCCCCATGGAAATTCGCCACACGTTTGACATCATCAGCCGTGCAGCAGGGAGTCTGTCGGCGCAACGTGAAGAGGCTGCAGTTACCCTGAACGCCATTACGGATGGTGTGCTGCGCACGGATGCCGCATTCAAACTGGTGTATTGCAATCCTGCCGCCGAGCAATTACTGGGCGTCTCCGGGCAAACACTGGTGGGGCAAGATGCCCAAGCTTTGTTACCCAGTGCATTCAGTGGCCTTGCCGAGCCCATGGATTGGAGCGTGCGTAGGCTTGAGGTCAGCGGGTTGGCGGGCAATCGGGTGATTTTGGACACCACATTGGCGACTATTTTTTCCGCTGCGAACGTGGCCACCGGGCATGTACTGACCTTTCGAGACGTATCGCCCCAGCATGCCCTGGACCAACAGTTGCGCAGTGAACTGCAGGCGCGGCAGCGCGCGCTAGAGTCCCTGCGTCGGGTGTTAAGTAATTTGGAACTCGAACCCGACAGCGGAGTTGCCCCCTTGGATGCAAACGACCTGGACGCCTTGATCAACCGGGTGGTGACTCTCATGGACGAGCGTGAACTGGGGCGCCGGGCCTTGAACAACCAGAAGTTCGCGCTGGACCAGCATGCCATCGTCAGCATGACTGACTTGCAGGGCAATATCACCTACGCCAATGGCAAGTTCACTGAAATCAGTGGCTATACGCGAGCCGAGTTGCTGGGGAAAAACCACCGCATTGTTAATTCTGGCCACCATCCGACAGCATTCTTTGCCGGTATGTGGAGCACCATCTCGCAAGGGCAAGTCTGGCGGGGAGAGGTTTGTAATCGCAGCCGCATGGGAACACTTTACTGGGTGGACGCCACCATCGTGCCTCTGATGGGGGCCGATGGCTTGCCTGAACAATACATTGCCATCCGCACCGACATCACGGTACGCAAGACAATGGAAGCGGAGTTGGAAGAGCAACTGCGCTTTGTTGAAGTGCTGCTGGAGGCCACGCCGACGGCGATTTACCTCAAGGACAGGCAGGGTCGGTATCTGCGCTTCAACAAGGCATTTGAGGCACTGTTCGGCATTGAACGGGAAGCGTGGATTGGCAAGACAGTGTTTGAACTGGTGCAGGGGGACGCGGCCAGCATGATGGATGCCAAGGACCGAGAGCTTTTTGCCAGCAATGCCATTCAAACCTATGAGTCTGAGTTCCGTAACCGCAAGACGGGGGAGATTCGCGAGGGCCTGTATTGGAAGGCACCTTTGACCGATGTCCGTGGCGAGGTTACCGGTCTGGTGGGTACCATTTTGGATATTACCGACAGGAATCGAATTGAGCAGGAGTTGCGCGTCGCCAAGCGCAATGCAGAGGCAGCCAGCCAGGCCAAGAGCGATTTCCTGGCAAACATGAGCCATGAAATCCGAACGCCCATGAACGGTGTAATTGGCATGACCGATCTTGCACTGGAACTGGAACAAAATCCCACGCAGAAGGAGTACTTGCGCATCGTCAAGAATTCGGCACAGTCACTCATGGTTATTCTCAATGACGTGTTGGACTTCTCCAAGATCGAAGCCGGCAAGCTCAATATAGAAGCTGTACGTTTCCCTCTGGTCGAAACCATAGAGGAGACCTTGAAAACTTTACGAAGTCGTGCCAGTCAGAAGGGGCTGGTTCTTGAAAGTAGCCTGCAGCCTCATTTGCCTGAAGACGTGCTGGGGGATCCGGTGCGACTGCGCCAGGTCTTGACGAATCTCTGTGACAACGCTATCAAGTTCACCAGCCAGGGTGGCGTCTATATTGCCGTTCGTTGCAACCCTGCTGCGGATGGGTATGAGTTGCAAATGTCTGTTCGCGACACCGGCATTGGCATACCTCCAGAGAAGCAGCAAGGCGTCTTCGATGCCTTTAGTCAGGCAGACACCTCAACGACACGTCGCTTTGGCGGAACCGGCCTGGGTTTGACCATTTGTGCACGCTTGGTGAACTTAATGGGCGGGCGAATCTGGCTTGAAAGTGAAGAAGGGCGAGGCAGCACATTTCATTTCACCATCCAGGTGCAAAGCGCGACTCCGATGTCGGGCGCGTTTGCATTGCCCCCTACGTTGACCACGCCGCCAACCTCCCGCGCTCTGCAGGTTTTGCTGGTGGAAGACCACCCCATCAACCAGATTTTGGCTACTACTTTGCTGAAAAAGTGGGGCCATGCGGTTGTCTTGGCCAAGAATGGTCAGGAAGCTGTGGATGTGTTTGGGAGCCAATCCTGGGACGTCATTCTGATGGATATGCAGATGCCGATCATGGGTGGACTCGAAGCCACCCGGTTGATACGGTCAGCGGAAGGTGCGGGCAAGCGCACGCCAATCATTGCCATGACGGCAAATGCCATGGATTCAGACCGCCAAGCCTGCTTGCAAGCTGGTATGGATGATCATCTGGCCAAACCATTCAATGCAACCGACCTGCAGGCCATGCTGGAGTTGCATGTCTCGTAAAGTGGCAAGTTCGTCAACTGGCAGTCAAAAAAAAGCCCGTCACTCGGACGGGCTTTTTCTCATACAGGTTGACTTAGGCTGCTGCTAACCAGTAACCCGCATTGAAGGGGCTGCTCATACGCAGTGCCAGCGGTGACACATCCAACAGTTTGTCTGTCGGCATCTTCTCGCCACTTTCGGTCATCAATTCAATGCCACTTACGGCTTCCGTTGAAGTCCCGCTGCTTGCCTCGTTCGCCCGTTCTGCTTGGCTGGTGTGTGCAGAACGGGCTACAGAAAAGAATAGAAGCATCGGAAAGGTATCTTCCGGTCTCCCCAGTAATCCGCCGTGTCGCGGAAGATATCGAGCAATTGCTCGCGTGCTTCCTTGTCAAACTTGGCGTTTGCGGGAATATGCTCCAGCACGGCGATAAAGCCGGGCTGTGGCCCCGATTTATGTACCGGGTCTGTCATGCTGTCGTACAGGGCATCAAAGTTTTTGCTGACCTGCGTTGACAATATGAACTGTTGACCAATCAAATCCAACACGTCCTGCTTGGACTGCGCATTGGCCAGATTGGCATACAGAAAGTGATGACCCAGAGCCTGGGCGGCTTCCTGCAAGTCCTGCACCCTGAAGGCGCGTATCGATTGAACGATATTGGTTCTAACGGTTCGAAGTGGCGTATCCATCCCCGATTCTCTTTCTCAAAGTACAAAACAAAAAAATCAAGGCACGATCTTGCGAAAGCTCGCATAGTGATCGGCCGAGTAAAAACAGGCATCAGGTGCGTTGGCAGCACCACCGCATACAATTCTTTTAGCTCCCCTGTCGCGTACACCGGGAGTTCGCACGGTGTACTCCCGGTAATAACCGCGCTTCTGTATGGGCAACAGGCGCTCACGGTTTCCAAATACTATTCCGTCCTTGTCAAACGGGAAAGGGCCGCCTTGGTAAATCAGACGGTGGGTTTCCTGGCCCTGCAAAGGCAACTCGCCCAATGCGATATCGCCAGAAGTCTCAGGCCTGGTCCAGAAGTTTTTTGCGCTAACGCTCTCAATACCCAGCGTTGCAATCAACAAAAGGCCAATAAGTACTAACTTAAACCTGTTGCCGCTCACCAAAAATCCCTGTAACAAGGTTCGGGTAAACCCGATAACTCAAGGGAAGTAGTGTCGCCCATTTGAACCAAAAAAGCAAGGCCTTGCCCGGTTAAGAGGCAAGGCCTTTGCGATGAAGGCGTAAAGAAGTGTGTACTAACTGAACGCTAAAACCCTACCGACTCGCATTGGCATCTGCCACGGTGAGTGCCGTCATATTCACAATTCGCCTCACCGTGGTGCTGGCCGTCAGAATATGCACCGGTTTGGCCGCACCCAGCAAAATAGGCCCAATGGCGATGTTGCCGCCTGCAGCGGTCTTGAGCAGGTTATAGGCAATATTTGCAGCATCAATGTTAGGTAGCACCAGCAGATTGGCGTCACCGTGCAAGGTACTGTGCGGCATGATTGCCTTGCGCGCGTCGCCGTCCAACGCCACGTCGCCATGCATTTCGCCGTCCACCTCCAGCCAAGGCGCTTGCTTCTGCAGTAGTGCCAAGGTGTCGCGCATTTTGATAGCACTGGGCTCGTTGCTACTGCCAAAATTTGAGTGACTGAGCAGTGCGACTTTGGGTTTGAAGCCAAAGCGCATCATTTCTTCTGCCGCCATCACCGTGATGCGGGCCAGTTCCTGCGCTGTCGGGTCGTAGTTGACATGGGTGTCCACCAAGAAAACCTGCCGTCCGGGGAGCATCAAGCCATTCATGCACGCATAGATCTGACAGTCGGTACCTGCCTTAGGGTCCAGGCGTTTACCTATAACCTGATCGACATACTCCAGGTGCAGAGCGGTTCGGCCCCAGGTGCCGCAGATCAGGCCGTCGACATCCCCCTTATGCAACAGCATCGAGCCGATCAGTGTCAGGCGACGGCGCATCTCAATCTTGGCAACTTGCGTCGTCATGCCCTTGCGCTCGGTCATGCGGTGGTAGGTCTGCCAGAAATCGCGGTAGCGGTGGTCTTGTTCCACATTGACCACTTGGTAATCCACGCCTTCCTTCAGGCGCAGGCCGAATTTTTCGATGCGCTCCGCAATCACCAGCGGGCGACCAATCAGCGTGGGCAAGGCCAGGCGTTCGTCCACCACAATCTGGGCCGCACGCAGTACGCGTTCTTCTTCGCCCTCGGCGTAGGCCACACGCTTCTTTAGCGCCTTGCGGGCCGCCGTAAAGATCGGCTTCATGGTGGTGCCTGAAGCGTAGACAAAGCTCTGCAGGCGTTCGCGGTAGGCGTCCATGTCGGCAATCGGGCGCAACGCAACGCCACTGTCGGCGGCGGCCTTGGCCACGGCCGGGGCAATCTTCATCATTAGCCGTGGATCGAAGGGTTTGGGGATCAGGTACTCAGGGCCGAAGGCCAATTGCTCGCCAGAGTAGGCTGCAGCCACCACGTCGCTCTGTTCAGCCTGGGCCAGATCGGCAATCGCGTGCACTGCGGCAATTTCCATTTCCAGTGTGATCGTGGAAGCGCCCGCATCCAATGCACCTCGGAAGATGTAGGGGAAGCACAGGACGTTGTTGACCTGGTTCGGGTAATCGGTGCGGCCAGTGGCCATGATGGCGTCGTCGCGCACCGCCTTGACTTCCTCCGGCAGGATTTCCGGCGTCGGGTTGGCCAACGCAAAGATGATGGGATTTGGGGCCATGGTCTTCACCATGTCGGCCTTCAACACACCACCCGCCGACAGGCCCAGGAATACATCGGCGTCCACAATCATTTCACGCAGCGTTCGGCAATCAGTTTTCTGGGCAAAGACGGCCTTGTCCTCGTCCATCAACTCAACCCGACCCTCGTAGACCACACCGGCGAGGTCGGTGACAAATATGTTCTCGCGCGGAATGCCCAGTTTGACCAGCAAGCCCAGGCAGGCCAAGGCGGCGGCACCGGCTCCTGAGGTCACCAGCTTGATCTTCTTGGGGTCTTTGCCGACGACCTTCAGGCCGTTGAGAATGCCGGCGCCAACCACGATGGCCGTGCCATGCTGGTCGTCGTGGAACACCGGAATCTTCATGCGCTCGCGCAGCTTGCGCTCGACATAAAAGCAGTCAGGAGCCTTGATGTCTTCCAGGTTGATGCCACCAAAGGTCGGCTCCAGCGAGGCGATGATGTCCACCAATTTGTCGAGATCGTGCTTCTCGTTGATCTCGATATCAAACACGTCGATGCCGGCGAACTTCTTGAACAGCACGCCCTTGCCTTCCATGACCGGCTTCGCGGCCAAGGGCCCAATGTCACCCAGGCCCAGCACGGCCGTACCGTTGGTAATGACTGCCACCAGATTGCCGCGGCTGGTGTATTTGAAGGCGTTGTTTGGATCTTTGACAATTTCTTCACAGGGCGCGGCAACGCCGGGTGAGTAGGCCAACGCCAAATCGTGCTGGTTCACCAGTTGCTTGGTCGCTGCAATGGCGATTTTGCCGGGGGTGGGGAACTCGTGGTACTCGAGGGCTGCGCGCCGAAGTTCAGCGCGCTTCTCCGGGGTGTTGGATGAACTGGGGGTCAGCGACCCGGTGGAGGAATCCTGTGTCATTAGTGTCCTTGTACAGCAGGTCGGGCGCGAAAGCGGAGGCCCCTGATGTGGGAGGCAATTGTAGACCCGGCATGTCGTTCCGGCAGTGGCTCTTAAATGCGGAAATCCTGTCTTGGCAAGCCGGGCAGATGGTGATAGTGCTATACGCCAGCGTTGTTTTCAATGACCTAAATTTGCGTGGCTTTGCCGAGTTCCATGCGCCGTGATGTGCACTTGCCAGTCAGCGCAAAGCCGCGCTGCACATCCTCGGAATCCATAAAGCGCCAGAGGCCTTCAGGTTCAGAAGTGTCGGCTACCCATTGACCTGCCAGCGCCGGATGGGCGGCAGACACAACAATGGGCAAGGCTGGTGTCTTGATGGCCACCGGCATCAACGGGAACACCAACTCGGTTTTAGTTCCATTCAGCGTTGCGGCCAATGCCCTGGCTGCGTTCATGATCGGCATGACATAAGGCAGTGTGCGCTGACCAGCTGAGGCATATTGCGCACCGTCGCCCAGGGCGTAGACCTGCTCTGCCGACGTTTGCAGATAGGCGTCCACCACAATGCCGCGTTCGCACGCCAGACCAGCGGCACTGGCCAGCGCCGTATCAGCGCGCAAACCGATGGCGCTCAGCACGGCATCCACCTGCACTTGCGTGCCGTCAGCCAGGGTGACGCGAAGCACCGTGCCGATTGCCCGGTCCAGCGACTGAGCATCAGAGTCGGGGCTCAGGCCAGCGGAGGCGTCGACCGCATCCACGGTCTGAACCGTTGTGCCAAAGTGCCACTTCGCTCCCAAGTTCCGCAGGGCTATTTGCAACTGCAGACAGGCAGTCTCCGGTAGCAGGGCTGCCAACGGGCGCGGTGAGGGGTCGACCACATGCACGCGGTGGCCTGCCAGCAGCAGATCATTGGCAAACTCGCAACCAATCAGGCCGGCACCGATGACCAGCACGGACTTACTGACGAAATTGGACTCGTTAGATTGGGTCGAAGTACCTGGTTGAATATCGCCCTGTGCCCGGGCCCTCGTTTCGTCGCTGCCCTGCGTGCTTGAAACGGGTCCGGCCATCCTGGCATAGAAGGCCGCAAAGTCGTCCAGCGAATTCACGGACAGCACCTGTTCGGCAGCATTGCCCGCAATGGCCGAACGAATGGGCTGGGCACCGGTCGCCAGCACCAGTTGGCGATAGGCGATAGTGCGGCTTGCACCCGATGACTGCAGGGAGACTTCGTTGTGCGCCGTATCAATACTTGTCACTTTCGTGAACGCCAAAAGCGTCACATTCATTGACTCTGCCATTTTCGCGGCGGGTGTGCTGATCAGTTGGGCAGGTGTGCGCTTCTGGGCAAGGGCGTTGGAAAGACCGGGTTTGGCGTAAAAGTCTCCACTGTTCTCGGTCACCACAATCACCGGGGTTGCGCTGTCGAGCTTGCGAAATTCGCGCACCGTGGTCCATCCGGCCAGACCTGCACCCACCACTACCAGCGGCGCTGCCGAGTGCGCGTTCATGCTCAGATCTCCACGGCTTCGAAGTCGGCCTTGGCTACACCGCAATCCGGACAGGCCCAGCTCTCGGGCACATCGGTCCAAACGGTTCCGGGGGCAATGCCGTCTTCAGGGCGGCCCGCGGTCTCGTCATACACAAAACCGCAAACGATACAGATATAAGTTTTCATGGTGTCTAGTCTTTCAGGAGTCAATGAATGAATGGGTGTTTGCAGTGCGAATTACGCCGTAACTTTGGCCAACTGGGCCTTGTAATGGTTGGCATGGCGCTCTTCCACCTTGGCCAGGGCGGCAAAGCGCTTTTGCGCCTTTTCCAAGGTGGCGCGGAAGGCCGCCGCGTGTTCTTTACTTTCAGCAATCTGCTCGTCCATTTCGGCTACGGCGGCGGCTTGACCTTCGGCTTCCGCTGTCTTGCGAAAGCCGGGATACATCTCGGTGTACTCATAGGTCTCACCGTCGATGGCGATCTGCAGGGCCTTGGCCGGAGTCATGCTCGCCTTGGGGTAGAGCAGGTCCAGGTGGCCGAAAGCGTGCATCACCTCCTGATCAGCCGTGGCTTCAAAGGTGCGTGCCGTGTCTTCGTCACCGGCTTCACGGGCCAGTTTGGCGAAGTAGCGATATTTGATGTGGGCCATGGACTCGCCGGCAAATGCGGCTTCGAGGTTGGCCATGGTTTTGATTTCGGGGCGTTGTGCAGTCGTCATGATGGGCTCCTAAGGGGAAATAACAGAGTTGGTAGAAGATTTCTATCAGCATGGGATGGATGTTAGTTCTTGACTAAGAATTCAGCCAATCGAATTTGGCTAATTGATTGATAGGTGCTGTCGCAGCTTGCGTTGCACAATGGACCAAGCCCATCCCAAGAGACCGCAGAAAGCCAGCGTCATGAACACCAGCAGCAGCAACAACAATCCCTTGTATCCACCACTGGAGCCGCACCGAACCGGCCGACTGGCTGTGGATGAGATTCACACTCTGTATTGGGAAGAATGCGGCAATCCGGACGGAGTGCCAGTGCTGTTTTTGCACGGCGGCCCTGGCGCAGGACTATCACCCAAGCATCGCCAATTTTTTGACCCGGCCCATTACCGCATTGTGTTGTTTGACCAACGTGGAGCCGGACAAAGTACCCCCTTGGGTGAGACCCGCAACAACACGACGCAATTGCTGATTGAAGACATTGAGCGCATCCGTGCTTTGCTGGGCGTGGACCAGTGGCTGGTGTTTGGCGGGTCCTGGGGCTCTACTCTGGCGCTCGCCTACGGGCAGGCACATCCCGCGCACTGCACCGGCTTCGTCTTACGTGGCATTTTCTTGTGCACGCCGGCGGAGATTGACTGGTTTCTCAACGGCATCCGTTGGATGTTTCCGGACGCCCACGCGCGTTTCGTGGCACCCATCCCGGAGGAAGACCGGGGTGATTTGCTCAAGGGCTTTTGCAAACAGCTGTTTGGCGCCGACGTGGCGGCCGGCGTGGCTGCGGCACGCGCCTGGGGCCGTTATGAAGGCAGCATCATCAACCTGCTGCCCAACCCTGATGTGGAAGAGCAATTCGGCAGCGAGGCAGTTGCCCTGGGAGTCGGACGCCTGGAAGCCCACTACTTCAGCCACGATTCCTTTTTTACCGAAGACCAGTTGATCCGCAACGTAGACCGCATCCGCCATCTGCCGTGTGTCATCGTGCAGGGTCGCTATGACGTGATCTGCCCGGCGCTATCGGCCTGGCGTTTGCATCAGGCCTGGCCCGAGGCCAGCTTCCACATGATCCCCGACGCCGGCCACGGTGCCTTTGAGCCCGGAATAGCCGCAGCCCTGGTGCGCGCCACTGATCAGTTCAAACGTGATGGGACTTTGTAATCAGACCTGCGGCAGCAAAAAGCGCCGCTCCCAGGCACTGATCTCGCGCAGGTAACTTTGGAACTCCAGTTCCTTGACTGCGCAATAGCCCGTCACAAAAGCGTCGCCTAGCAGGCCCCGCGCGGCCTTGCTTTTCACCATGCGTTCGTGCGCCGGCAGGAAACTGCGCTCCAATCCGTGCGCCTGTTCGTACGCATTGGCACCGGGTTCCAGCGGTATGGAGGGTTGCAGCTTTTCATCCATGCCGGCCAGTCCGGTGGCCAGTGATGCGGCGATCGCCAGATACGGGTTGGCGTCGGCGCCAGCAATGCGGTTTTCCACGCGCCGTGCGGCGGCGCCGCTCTTGGGGATACGCAGGCCAGCCGTGCGGTTGTCATGGCCCCATTCGAGGTTGATGGGCGCTTGGCTGCCCGCCACAAAGCGCCGGTAAGAATTCACAAAAGGCGCAAAAATCAGCATCAGGTCCGGCCCGTAGGTTTGAATCCCGGCAATAAAGTGACCGAAGGCTGCGCTCTCGTTGCCATCTTCGTTGCTGAAAATATTGCGCCCGGCGCTGTCCACAACGCTCTGGTGCAGGTGCATCGAACTGCCAGACGCACCAGCAATCGGCTTGGCCATGAACACGGCGTTGAGCCCATGCTGAATGGCAATTTCTTTGGCGGCGTACTTGAATAAAAAGGCCTGGTCGGCCACCGCCACCGGGTCGCCATGCATCAGATTGATCTCAAACTGGGTGGGGCCCACCTCGTGAATCCAGGTGTCGGCCTGTACGCCCAATCCATCCAACGCCGTGCGGAACGCGTCCCAGAAGGCAGCGTGCTCATTGAGCATATTCATGCTGAAGGCGGACTGCCCGGCTTCTGCCCGCCCGTTGCGCGCGGCGGGGGCCGTTAGCGGGATGGCCGGGTCCACACAGGGTGCGGTCAGATAGAACTCGATCTCTGGCGCCACCACCGGGGTCAGCCCCTGCGCTGTGTAGCGCGCCACCACCGTTTCCAGCAGCGAACGGGCGGAAAAAACGCAGGGTTGGCCGTCAAGTTCCACACAGTCGTGAATGGCAAACGCACGCGGCACGCTGGACCAGGGTGAGAGTTTCAGCGTGCTGTAGTCCGGCACCAAACGCACATCGGGGTCGGCGTCCGGAAAAATCGGGTCATACGAATAATCGCCCGTGACACATTGCATCGGAATGGCCTGCGCAATGCGCAACTCACTGCCAGCAGCAAAGCTGGCGGCCGGCATCAGCTTGCCGCGCGGATAGCCCGACACATCCGGAAAAATGCACTCCACATCGCGCACCCCATGTTGTTCAAAAAAGGCTTGCAGTGTGGCTTGGGTGGGCTGTGTCATGATGAAGTCTGGCTGGAGCGAAGGGGATGATTGCGCACCATTCTCGCGCAAATAATAGTCAGCCTTGAGACCACTTTACCGCGATGAAAGGGAGACGCTATGCACACCAAGCCCCCGCTTGCCACGTTACCCGCCCAAATGAAAGCCATGGTGACGATCGGGCAAGGTGGTTACGACCAGTTGGTCTATCGTGACGTACCCATGCCCGTGTTGCTAGCCGGTGAGGTGCTGCTGCAGGTGCTGGCTGCGGGCATCAACAATACCGATATCAATACGCGCCTGGGCTGGTATGGCGCAGTTGCCACGCAACCAGTTGAGCCTGTCGGGTTGGCGGACGCTGACAAGACAACCGGCCGCCCCGGAGTATCTAACGCACCCTTGGGCTGGAACGGCGCCACGCCATTTCCCCTGATTCAGGGCGCGGACTGTTGCGGTCGTGTTGTCGCGCTGGCACCCGACGTGTCCGCTGCCAACCGGCGTATGCAAGGGCTTCAACTGGGCCAGCGTGTGCTGGTGCGCAGTTGCATGCGCGTGCAGGGCTTTGCGTCCATGGAAACGCGCTGGCTGGGCACCGACTTTGACGGCGCCTTTGCCGAGTATGTGAAAGTTCCAGCTAGCGAAGTGTTTGCCGTCAGCAGCGACTGGAGCGATGTGGAACTGGCCTCGCTGCCCTGTGCCTGGGGCACTGCAGAAAACATGTTGCACCGGGCTGGAGTCGCGGCAGGTGAGCGTGTCTGGGTTACAGGCGCCTCAGGCGGCGTCGGCTCAGCCGCAGTGCAACTCGCCAAACGACGAGGCGCCCATGTCACCGCACTAACCAGCCGAGACAAGCGTGATGCGGTGGCGACCCTGGGAGCCGATAGCGTGCTGTGCCGTGAAGATGGCCCCGCGGCACTTGCGGACCAAGCACCCGCCGATGTGGTGGTGGACAACGTAGCGGGCCCAGGCTTTGGAGCCCTGTTGAAAGCCCTGCGCCGCGGTGGTCGTTATGTGTCCTCGGGTGCCATCGCCGGGGCCGATGTGGCGCTGGATATGCGCGACTTCTACCTCAAAGACCTGACCTTGATTGGTACCACCGCCTGGGACGAACCGGTGTTTCCCAACCTGATCGGCTATGTGGAGCGCAACGAGATTCGCCCGCTGGTGGCCGCCAGTTTTGCGCTAAAAGATATGGCGTTGGCGCAGCAGGCGTTCCTGGAAAAGCGCCACACCGGCAATCTCGTCTTGGTGCCTTGAGTCAGACGTCTTTAGTAACTTCCGACTGAGACACTTTGGAACTCAGCCCAGTTTGGCGGGCAAGTATTCAGATTCAGGCACGTGGGACTCAGGACGGCGTGCCACTCAATGCCGTCCGTGTCCCCCGCCCGCTGC
>CAIQYP010000420.1 GCA_903876045.1 uncultured beta proteobacterium
AGTCAAGCGTGCACGGCAAATGAGAGATGCCTTTGGCACGCCAAATGGTTGATGTCTAGAGCGAATCCTGTCGTCCGCGGCACTTCCCATTGCGACGTCTTTACAAAGTGTCCGAATTTCGGGGGATGGGCACATTTAGCCTACATCTAATCTTTAGGCAAAATGCATGGTTTCAGCCGCATTGAGTCTGCTGTAGATGCGTGATATTTCTGCTGTGGATTTAAAAAAACCTGGCGTGATGTCGCGGTCAAGTTGAACGCCATTGAGTGACTTCCAGTGTGCCCATAGCTTTGATGCTTCTTGGTGCCGTCCGGATTGCCCGACCAGCTGGAAAACCCGGTGGCTTGCCGAGGCCCCAACCCCATGTTCCCGGTCAAACATCAAGATGGCAGAGCTGACCTGAGCCAGACCCATTTTCTCAGCGTAGCCCACGAAGTGACGCGTCCATGGGGCGTCGACACCATACAGAGGGACTTCATAGACGGACCAATGCGTCAGTTCAACAATGGGCTCTTGTTCATAGCTTGAGGGCATGGTGTGGTCTTTTGAGGGGTCAGGCCCTAGACTGTATGCGCAATCAGTGCTGTATGCAATAGCAGTACAATCAGAGCAAGGAATTTAACCGCCCTGATTGAAATTGAGTTTCTGGCGGCCGGGCCGCTGGAACGTGTACTCGTCACAGGGCTATGATTCCTGATAGGCCCAATGCCAAAAATTCTTGTAATCGCTGAGAAGCCTTCCATGGGGCGGGACATAGCTCTGGCCATCAGTGCCATGACAAGAGCGCCGGTCTCCAGCGACAGACTCTTTCAAGTGATTGGAAACTACACGGTGATTGGTGCACAAGGGCACCTCTTCGCGTTGGCAGATGCAGAGGAATACGGATCCGAGTTCGCCTTCCCGTGGCGGGTGGATCCACTTCCGGTTCTGCCCGAGCATTTCAAGCTGGAGCCGAACTACCAGCGCAAGAACGGCAAGGTCGTTGAGAGTGATCTAACGAAGTCGATTCGCACAAGGCTTGCAAAGATCAAAGAGCTGATTGCCAAGGCTGACGAGGTGATTCACGCAGGCGATAGCGATCGGGAAGGGCAACTGATTTGTGACGACATCATTCGCACGTTCAAGTTCACTGGCAAGGTAAGCAGGCTTTGGCTTCATGCGCAGACCAAAGACGGAATCATTGACGCACTGAAGAAGATGCGTAGCAACACCACCTATGCCAATCTTGGTGTGGCAGCGCTTGCAAGGCGTGAATCCGATTGGGCCATTGGGATCAACGCCACCAGGGCATATTCGGCTCTTTGGTGGAAAAAGGGACACAAGGGCGTCTTAAACATTGGCCGTGTGGTGACACCGGTGGTCGGGATGCTGGTTCAGCGCGAGAAGGACATCAGGAATTTTGTCTCCATTGAACACTTCAACCTGAGAGCACAGATCAACATCAAGTCCCATTCCCCTTTTTGGGCTAAATTGGTCAAGCCAGCGGGGGAGGGCAACCCACAGTTCGATACGTCCGGCAAGTACCTGATTGACAAAACATTCATTGAATCGATCCGGGCGAAGTGCCAAGACAAGCCGGCCGAGATCATCACGGCAAACAAGATCAAGAAATCTGACAATCCGCCGCTACTCCTTTCCTTGACCGAACTGCAAAAACTGGCGGCCCGCATGGGGTATTCGCCGGATCAGGTGTTGGCCGCAGCTCAAGCTCTGTACGAAAAGCATAAGCTCACCAGTTACCCAAGAACGGAGTGCCAGTACGCGCCTGAGTCTGAGCACTCAAAGGCAGCGACAGTGATCCAGGCGATTGAAAACAACTTTTCAGGTGCATGGACGGTCCCGCCCGGCTGGACGACTTCACTGAAATCCCCGTCTTGGAACGACGCCAAGTTGCAAGAACACTATGCGATTCTTCCCCTGTCTACCTCCTGCCCGGTGGCTGGCCTGTCCAAATGCGAGCAAGACGTTTATCGTTTGATTTGTCGTCAGTACATTGCACAGTTCTTCCCCAAGTACGAGTACATGGCCACCACACTGGAAGTTGATGTGGCCGGTGAAGTATTCCGTGCTACAGGCCGCACCCCAACTGTCGTGAAGTGTAGTAATACTGCCACCAACAAGTAGTAATATTGCCACTAACTTAAAACTGGCACAGTTCCCGAAGCAGCGCCACGCTGCCAGTTCGCTTCATCATTCTGCGAACCAGTAAATTACAGCGGACTTTTGTTACCCCCAGATAGTGGGCAAACTGCTCCTGTACATCACGCACCTGGTTGCTTTGCTGATCTACATGAAATTGACTTATCCATCGCACCAGACCGGTCGGCGGATGCAAGGACTTGTTGAACAGTGCAGCCGGATGACTGGTACCACACCAATACATCGCAAATAGCATCCACGCCGCGGCTTCAGCCGCCAAGTCTGAATCGCCAGTGATGGGGTTGTCCATATTGAATCGGCTCGCCAATGCAAGCGCCTGTGTTCGGTCCGCGCGGCACATCAGCGCCCAATCCTGACGCAAGCGTCTGCGCAATAGCCATTCGCATGTCACCAACAAGCTGCCCCCGCTATCGCCCGATTCCTTGTCAGCTCCAAAAAGTCTATGCGTTGCGGCAAACGCCCCGGGGCAAGGCGCCGTTGATGAGTTCACTTTGACAATCCGGCGCCATCGCGTAATCAGCAGCTCCCGCTCGGTTGGATCGCGCACCCCGCTACTTGGTGTGTCGACCAGTCGCAGTATTTTGGCAGTCCGAGTTGGGAGTCGTTTTGTCGGCAAAGCGCACACACCTTGATCCCGGTGCTGCAGCTCAAAATCCCACTCTGGCACGATGATGGGCAACGCCATCGTATTCACTGGCCAGGCATGACAGAGACGGTTTGCTGGGCCGCAACGTAGCCGGAATCCTTAACCGCACGTTCCCAGTGCGCAATACCCAATACCAAGTCATGCGCATCCCACTGCTCGCCCTGAAGCAATACGCTTTCTACCGCGCGCGTGAAGTAATCCATGGGAATTTCCACTGGACCGGCCAATTGCGCTGACGCATGAGCGTTGACAAACGTGTTCCACAACATGGCCGCCGATTGCTCCAGCAATAAACCACGTTCGCACGCACGTGGATAGAAAAATTCCGTGAACGTTCTGCCAGTGGCCTCGGGATAGCGGCTCAGGTCATAGCTGGCCAGGCAAGTGGCGGCATCCACCGCGTCACCAATACCCCGGAAGTGTTGCTGCTCGATCATGAAGCGCGCCACGATCTGTTCGTCACCGCTGAGCTGGTAGTGCGCTTTTTGTTCCATCAGCTGGGGTTGTCCCACGAGAAACGTCAACAGCCGCACACCGTGGTGGGCCAGCTGATCATGAACGTCGCGCAGCCATTCAAGTGCATGCTTTGACAAACGCTGGGCCTCATCACACAGAAGAACCACGATATGTCCTGCACGCATTTGCAATTGCTCGCTCAGTCTGCACATGAGTGCAAAGCGCTTGTCTGTAATCGACTTTGGCTGTGGGTGGCGAACGCCCGCCGCGCTCAGCAATGTACTAAAGAATGGACCTTCAAAATCGCTGCGATGGTGCTCGCAGGACATGCGCAGCACCAGGATGTCGGGGCGATGGCGCGCCAGGTGGAGCGCGACATAGTCAATCGCGTGGGTCTTGCCCATACGGGGTCGGGAATGGATCAAGGCACCCGGAACCAGGACACGGATACAGCGCTCGACCAAATCAACAAACTGTTCAATCGCGGCGGTGGCGACTCTGTAGTGTCGGCGAACCAAAGGATGGTTTTGCAGTGTCAACGTAGCCGGCTGCGGCGCGGTCCAAACGGGTGTGGCCTTTTTGTGCGACGATTGCTTGACGCGCGTTGCCGCCACTTTCGGTTGCATGGAGTCGGTCATGAATGCCTTTCGCGCCTTGGCAGCGCTTGCGGCCGGTGTGAAGGCCCCGGCCCGACCTCACGACGCTGGATCGCGCCTGTGATCCTGCCGGTGCCGCCCGAGCGGCCCGCAACCTTTTATTACCGACTGAAGCCGCGCGCAATGCGCAGGTTCTTGCCTTTGACCGGTCCAGATGCCAACTGAGACGATGCCTCCACCGGAGCGGGCACACCATTTGGCGCATCACGGCGTTCACGCTGTATGCGCGCGAGGTCGCTAGCAGCCCTGCGTGATTTGGGCGCCTTGGCCCTGCGCAATTTGACGAACGCATCAATCGGGCTTTCGCCGGCCACGAATGCCAGTTGCTTGTCGCGCTTGGCCTTGAATACCTCCTGTCGTAGCCGCAGAGAATGCACTTCATGGCGCCAGGGGCCGCTTGCCAATAAATCCTGAAGTGGTTGGCCATCTTCTGTGAATGCCCGCAACTTGCGCAGGTCCTTCGCATCAAAATACACCCGCAACTGCTTGCCGATCAAATTGGAGCTGCGTGCCAGTTGTTCGCTGGTGTAGCGCACATGCATAAAGGAGATGTATGGTCTCTCCCCGCGGCCCACGTTGCCATGCACCAGACAAAACGCCGGGTCATGCAGCATTTCCAATCGATTGCGCAGGGGTTCTGGCACCCGGCGCAGGCGAACCGGTGTCTGCCCTACTCCGTCCACTTGCTGGCTCATTCTCTCCAATGGCGTCAGGCCTCCCAAGCTGGAGTGTGGAGTGCCATGGTAATTCCAAACGGTGGCGTCCAGCAATTCTTGGAGCTCTTGGGCTGTGACAACCAGTCGCAGATCTTTGGCCGCTTCTCTTGTACGTTTCGAAGTCTTCGCCTGTTTACTGGGAAGCCCACCCGGCAGTCGCCTGGACAGCGTGTTGGTCAGTGTTCCAAAGAAGCGCTCAATGAATGGCCGATCATCGGGTTCATATGCTGGCCCGAAGTCTGCGACGCAGCCCAATGCCTCACATAGGACGTCAAGGCTCGTTGTGGCGAGGTGGGCCCGCGCATTGTCCAATCGTATGTGGCGCCAACAGGCGTGCCGGGTTGCTGGCAAGGCCTGCGAAACAAGACCACCGGATCCTGACAACCTCAGACCCTCCAGCGTGATATTCGGTATTTCAGCAGGGGTCAACGCGTGCCTAACGGTTGCGATCACTTCGTACCGGCTGCACTCTCTGTGTAGGCACAGTGTGTATCCGAGTATGCAGCGGGTTGCCACATCAATGATGGCCAACAACCAGACGCGCTCGGTCTCATAGGTACGCTCGATTCCCAGCGGATCCACGTCCACGACCTTGAGACGCAGGTCCATTTTGTGCGCATCGAACTCAACGGTGTCAAAGGCTTCATCGGCACCGCGCTCAGGCAACTGCCGTAGAGCTGACGACGGTTTGAAGCGAGCCCCTGCGGCGTGAGCGGCGTCATCGAATCGGTCGTGAAGCCAGGCACGCAGGGTCCGAGCTAGGGTACGCACACCCTTGTCCTTCTGGTTGAACGGATACTCTGAAGGGCGTATACCTTGCTCACGACAAGCCTGCTGAAAGCGATGCAGTGCCGGCTTCAAGTTATCCAAGCGCGCCTCCTCCCCTACCCCCTTTAACTTCACATTCCGGGCGCTCAGTTCGCGGCGCAAATGTGTTTCGAGTGCAGGGTAGCGCTGTAGCAGTTGGGTGAAGGCTCCAGCATTCCCGGCCTTGGTATCCAACAGCGCGCGTGGTGGTCTATTGCGCTCGTATCCGTTGACGTGGGCATGCGGCTTCAAAGCCCTATAGCCCCACACACTTCCATCGGCATGTGCGCGCTGCGCACGTTTGACCATGCGAAACAAAGTTGAGCGGTCAATTCCATGTTCTGCTTCGATTTGTGCCACCGGTTCTCCCTGGGCGTAGGCTTCTATGGCCGCACAGCGCAATCGATAGACCTCCCGAACATGTTTGTCCAGGGCCTGCGCATCGAGTCGGGGCCACTCGCCAATACGCAGCAACTCAGTGGAGCGACGCGTCATGATGGCTTACTCACCAGACCAACCGGCATTCTGTGAAATCGGGTGGATCCACCCATTGGCTCGGTAGCCAGATCCGAGCTTGTCACACGCCCATCAGCCAGTAATTGAAACAGTGCTGCCTGCACCGTGGTCTCGTCGCGAAGGGCGAATTTCTCCAGCACCGACTTCACGGATTCGTCTTTGGTCAGAAACGCCATGATCTGCTGCTCTAACAATGCATCCCTGTAGCGTCTGTGGCTGACCAAATAGGGAATGATGCGAGCCCAATTGGAAATGGGTATGGCCCAGCCGATCAGGTCGGCACGGTTGATGTACCGCACGGCAAGGTCGTGCAGATGGGAATGGCGCTCAAGCGGCAAAGTGTCGGGCTTCGATGAGGGACGCGGTAGACCTTCAACGATCCAAAATTCACCGGCGGGCTCACCACGCAGTTGCACCCAGAAATCGATCACCGGACCACGCGGTCCCTCAACGTAGGTTGGCCGTTCACAAAAGGTAATGATGTGTGGATTGGCCTCGATAACCAACCAAGTCCTGTACGCGTCATAGCCACCAATGCTCAGGCGCCGTCCTATCTTGGGACTGAAGACTTCAATGCGTCTGCGCCCTGCTGGACGAGAAAACGGCACTGCGCGGGTGTACGGCATCGACTTGGTCATGACCTTGCCTCATTGCTTCTGTACTGGGTGCGTCTTCACTCTCCGACGCAAGTGGCAATATTAGTACAGCTAAGCAGTTAGTGTCACTATTACTACTCAAAAAATAGTAGTAATAGTGACACTCAAATTTCACGCCAGTGCGCCAAACCGTTGTTTTATATGGGAATCTGCGAATCTCAGCTGGTGGCAGTATTACTACACTTCACGCTGGGGCAACCCACACAATTTGGTCATTCCGCAAAAGTGGCGCATCCAATCTGATCGAGACCTCAACAACTGGAGGTCATCGATGAAAGAAATTAGTCCTTTTACGACATGCTGATGTCTCTTGCAAAAATGCATTCATAGCAGCATAATGAATGCATAGAATGCATTTTTACGAGGTGACGCTATGGCAATGCTGACAGTACGCAATCTGCCCGACGATGTGCATCGCGCTTTGCGGGTGCAGGCCGCTCTACATGGGCGCAGCACCGAGGCCGAGGTGCGTGAGATTCTGGCGATAGCGGTTAAGCCGGAATCACGCGTTCGCCTGGGTGAAGCACTCTCAGCACTGGGCCGCAAGGTCGGCCTGACGAACGAGGATTTCGAGGTCTTCCAGCAAGCAAGAGACAAGATGCCGGCTGAGCCGATGAGGTTTGAATGATCGTTCTCGATACTAACGTCGTTTCCGAGGCGATGAAACCAGAGCCGGACTCGGCTGTGCGGGCTTGGCTGAATGATCAAGCAGCCGAAACGCTTTATCTGTCCAGCGTGACGTTGGCCGAGTTGCTGTTTGGTATCAGGGCGCTCCCAGCTGGCAAGCGCAAGGATATGTTGGCACAAACCCTTGACGGTCTAATGGGACTGTTCAGGGATCGGGTGCTTCCATTCGACATCGATGCAGCGCGGCACTACGCCGAGTTAGCCGTGACGGCCAAAGTCGCCGGACGAGGATTTCCAACACCAGACGGCTACATTGCCGCAATCGCGGCCTCGCGGGGGTTTATCGTGGCGTCACGCGATACGGCTCCCTATGAAGCCGCTAGCGTTACGGTCATTAATCCCTGGGAAGCGTAACCGAGTCCGGCAAAAGATGAGCATGAATGAATTCCGGCGACTGGCCGCGAAGATAGATCAGCACATGCAACAGCTTGCTGCCGAGGGCGTAAACGATGCCCCCGCCATCATCAATCGTATGATGGGATATGTGCCCGATCTGCACAAGATTTGGGTCGGAACATCCGACGATCAGCTCATGGCATTGTCGGACGAATTTTCAGGGTTTTACCGCTACGCCCTCGTCATGGAAGAGGCGTCCGAGGCCGAACGCAATAAGCCATCGCGACCCTACGACGGCATGTCCCAGCTACCCGAGCAGCAAAAGCAA
The DNA here is from genome assembly GCA_903876045.1 of uncultured beta proteobacterium. Classification (GTDB taxonomy): domain Bacteria; phylum Pseudomonadota; class Gammaproteobacteria; order Burkholderiales; family Burkholderiaceae_C; genus Allorhodoferax. The sequence goes on from CAIQYP010000420.1 coordinate 7,965, forward strand.
ATGGGAGCTCAATTGCTGACCACAGCGGCAACACTTGAGCGTGGCTTTCAGGCGTTTCTTGGAAGCGGCAATCTGCAAGTGTTTCAGCCACAAATCAAAGAAATGGAAAAGCTGCATCAACAATGGATTTCTGATCTGGCTATTTTCAAAAACTCTCTGCGTGCGGGGGGAGCAGAACCCATGACAATAGAGTACGTGGAAGAAGCGTTCGGACGCCTTGCCGAACGCATCAAGAAATTGGCGGGCTGAAGCGGGAAATTCCGAGGGTTCAGGCGTAGAACCTCTGACTGCCATCAACCCTTGGAATGCGCAGCACTAGCCGATTGGACAAATTCCGCCGGTTTGGGCGCGGAACCCCGTCATGGCTTCGAGATAACCGCGACCACCAGACTCATTGGGTCACAAAGCTAGAGTCGACAGACAGTGCCGACAAGACTAATTCCGCGAATGAAATTGATTGTCCAGTTGAAGGTCACTCCCATTATTTAACATAACGAACATCGTATTTCGTATGACAAACTTCTAGCCGTGGTGCAAGCATTCACAAAGACGTTATGTCAATTAGTCACTGACGGAATCAGGGAGCCTTGAATCCATTAGGTATGGCTGCTTGCGGGCAAGAAGATTATCAAAGTTGTCGTTGCTTGGGAGCCATAGGCAGTCACCGGATTTGATAGTCTTTTTGGCAAGTGAGGGCGGTCAAGAGTCAGTCAACGGTTTCCAACCAGGGTCCGGTCAGGTTCTCTTTCCGGCCATTCACCTGGTCCTTCGCTAAATCAGGCACGCAGCGAAACCGGACCCTCAGCGGCACTTCCCCATTTGCAATGGTACCTATACTGCTTCAAACAAATTTCGTTAAAGACGCATGCGCACAGTAGTCATCGGGAACAGTGGCAGTGGAAAATCTTGGCTGGCTAAGCGCCTAGGTGAGAGAACATCTACGCAAACGATTCCTCTTGACGAGATTTTCTGGCTTCCGGGTGGCTTCAATAAGAAGCGCTCGCCGTCGGAAGTACAAAACCTTGTGGACTCCAAAAAGGTTGAGACGGACTGGATTGTCGAGGGGGTTTTTGGTGATTTGGCGAGTCAATTTTTGTCTTCGGCACAAAATTTGATATGGCTAGATTTTCCATGGAACGTGTGCAAACAAAGGCTCGAAGGACGGGGGTCCGAGAGCAACGTTCGTATGGGGCGCGTACAGTCTGAGCAGGGTTCCAGAGAACTAATTCAGTGGGCAGAGGGTTACTATTTTCGTTCGGGTTCGTGCAGCCGCATTACTCATCTGGACCTATTTGAATCATTCACTGGTGAGCGCATCCTGCTTGCCACAGAAGTGCAGGTGCAGGACTTCTTAAATGTCTCCACCGCTTCTTTTCAGCGAGCCGAATTCGATAGTCGCTGAAGTCAATCACTAAGGCGCTAAATCAGATGACTTGAATGACCGCTTTCTGGAAAATTGGTTGTCAGCCTGATGGAGCCAGCATCTTTCCTCCGAAGCTGACTTTTAAAAATGGAAGTCGGTTGTAGGACAAGATGTAAACCCGAATTGCAGCGAAAGCTGACTTTCAAGTGTATGGCTCCATCGGCTATAGTTTTCGATAGCTGCAAGCCGCTCGTTCGGCGCCAGGATACGACACCTGCCAGTTGTGCGTTTCCTTCCAATATTAACTTCTATGGGGATTTCTATGTTCGAACTCGACAAATCCATTGTGCAAGTAATTGAGAACTACAAATCAGCGGTCTTCGCAAAGAACGTCGACAAGTTGATGCCGATCTACGATCAGAATGTTCGTGTATTTGATGCCTGGGGTGTGTGGTGCTACGAAGGCTCAGACGCCTGGCGGCTTGCTGCAGAAGGGTGGCTCAATTCACTTGGTAGTGAACGCGTCAAAGTTACCTTCGAAGATGTTCAAGGTACGATGGTTCGGGAGTGTGCCTTTGTCAGCGCAATTTTTACTTATGCTGCAATCGATGAGGCCGGTGTGCAGCTTCGTAGCATGCAAAACCGGCTGACCTGGATGCTTAAACTAGGAGGTCACAATCTTCGAATCGTGCATGAGCACACCTCTGCACCTATTGGCTTCGAGGACATGAAGGCCATCCTTCAGCGTTAGGCGATAACGTGGTTTGCCCCAACGGATGGGTGCGCCTATTGGCCTGCGCAGCACCAAGGGCAAGCCAATAGTGCATAAGACATTGAAAATGTCTTTTCACCAGAACCTGACGGATCAAAACTGCATGGCCTGTCACAGCGACCACGCTGGTCCCAAATTGCTGCAAAAAAGCCGCAAGACGTTTTCACATGAACTGTTGCGCAGCGCAGCGCAGTGCGTGAGCAGTGCCAAACCTGTCACCGCGCACCGACCGACAATCTGCACGGCAAGATAGCCGGCAACTGAAGTCAATGTCACGCGCAAAACGCCTGGAAGCCCGCAAGTTTTGTCCACGGCTGGATGCATTGCAGCACTCTCATGCGGTGCGCATATGCCCCACACAACGGTAGGTGTTGAGTTGTAGACCTGTGGTTGTGGCCTGGGAGCTAGTCAGAGCGAACTCGCACGGCTCCGCGTCTTCTGCAAAGTAGCGCAGCCCCCGACCCAGCAGGACCGGGTAGACGATCAGCACCAGCTCGTCCACCAAGCCCACGCGCATCAGGCTGGCGGCCAGCGTGGAGCTGCCCCAAACGATGAGGTCGGGCCCGTCCTGCGCCTTGAGATTGCGTATGCCGGCCATCACTTCATCGCCCAGTGGGCCCACGGGTCCCCAGGTCAGGCTATCCGGTCGATGGGTCGCTACGTATTTGGTAGCCGCATTCAGCCGGTCTGCCATGGGGAAGTTGCCCGCCTGGGGCCAATAGCCAGCCCAGAGGTCGTACGTGTTGCGGCCGAGCAGCAAGTCAAAGCTTGGGCCTTGGGCCTCCAGCACCATTGCCGCACCCTCAGGGCTTCGATACTGAGCCGTCCATCCGCCATGGGCAAACTCGGCGCTGTATTCGCCGCGGTCGCCGGGCGAGATCACCCCGTCCAGTGAGACATGTTCGAAGATTCTTATTTTCCTCAAGGCACACTCACCCTGCGGGAATGGTCTGTTCAACCAGCAGGGCCATAAGGCTCAACGACTCTTGCCAGCCGTGAAGTGTAGTAATACTGCCACCAACAAGTAGTAATGTTGCCACTAACTCAAAACTCGCACATTTCCCGCAGTAGCGCCACGCTGCGGGTTCGCTTCATCCTTCTTCGAACTAGTGAATCCAAGCAAACTCTTGTGGCACCCAAATGGTGTGCAAACTGGTTTTGGACTTCACGCACCTGAGTGCTTTGCTGGTCCACCTGCAATTACCCAACCACGTCTTATACGACTCGCAGCCGCCAAGGCTCAGGCGCCGCGCTATCTTGGGGCTGATGACTTCAATGCGCCTGCGCTCTGCTGGACGGGAATACGACACTGCGCGGGTGTCCGGCCTCGACTTGGTCATGACCTTGCCGCATTGCATCTGTACGGGCGCCTTCACTCTCCGACGCAAGTGGCAACATTAGTACACCTAGGCGATTAGTGTCACTATTACTACTCGAAAAATAGTAGTAATAGTGACACTCAAATTTCACGCCAGTGCGCCAAACCGTTGTTTTATATGGGAATCCGTGAATCTCAGTTGGTGGCAGTATTACTACACTTCACGATTGTCCAAGCGGATCTGGCGCCAACAGGCGTGCTGGGTTATCGGTAAGGCCTGGGACACTAAACCACC
>CAIQYP010000421.1 GCA_903876045.1 uncultured beta proteobacterium
AGGACGCTCCAATAAAGAGGTCGCGGACCTGCTCAATATTTCCGAACGTACGGTCAAGGCCCACCTGGGCTCTGTGTTTGAAAAGCTAGGACTTCGTGATCGTTTGCAACTGGTGCTGTTTGTCGCCTCGGTGCGCCAGCAGGTGCCTTCTAAACCAAGGGCTACGGTATGAGTGAAGAATTGGACCCGAGCGACGAAACAAGTTCCAGCGTAGATGCACTCACTCAGTCCGACGCGGCGATTGCCCGCGTACTGGAGGATTTGATTGATGTGCTTATCACTAAGGGCGTGATTCAATTCACCGATTTGCCCGAGGCGGCACAGAACAAACTCATGACGCGTCGCCAGACGCGCGCCAAGTTGAGCAATAGCCTGCATTTGCTGCCGGAAGACGGCGACGAAGGTTTTCTCTAAAACCGGTAATTCTTGGCACTTTTAAGCCCTCAAAAAGAGGCGTATTGCCAAAACCTGTACCTAAGTCCAATGGGCGTTAAACGTCCCCCGGGCTAAGCTTGGTGTGTGGGGATCGGTGACGGCTTGGGACGGGCATCGCTCCCCGTTTTAACAATATACATCGGAGTTTTTTATGGCCACCATCGCCACCGTCGCAACTATTGCGGGCACTGGAACTGTCTTTGCAGTCAACGCGGTGGGAGTCCAGCGCATCGTCAAGGCGGGCGATGTGCTGGAAAAGGGCGAGACCCTGCGGACGGTTGGTGACGCCACCGTGGAACTCCTGATGGATGACGGCAACCTGATGGCCGTCGCCCCCGACAAAACGGTGCATCTGGATGACAACGTCAGCCAGAGCGACGCACTGCCCACCGCGGCAGACAGCGCGCTCAGTTCTACCGCAACAAGCGAAACCATCATTCAAGCCCTGGAGCGCGGCACCGATCTGAGCACCACGCTTGATGCGACGTCGGCGGGTCTGGACGGCGGTGGCGGTGGTGGCAACAGCTTTGTGCAACTGTTGCGCATTTCAGAAGGCGTGGATGCGCAGTCGTACAACTTCAATTTCAGCGGGTTGGGTGTGCTGCCAATTGCTGAAGGTGTTGGTGTGGTTGCTGCTGCGAGCAATATCGTGGCGGGTGCAAACGACGCACCAGTGGCGGTGTCGGCCACCAACTCGGCGACGGAAGGCGGTAGCGTGGTCACAGGTCATTTGATTGCGACGGACGCAAACAACCTCACATTGAGCTACGGCGCAGTGGGCACGGTGCCTGCGGGTCTGACGCTCAACACAGATGGCAGTTATAGCTTTGATCCGACCAATGCGGCCTACGACCACTTGGCTGCTGGCGAGCGGCAAGAAGTGGTGCTGAACTTCAAGGCCAGTGACGGAGTGGCTGACTCGGCAACCCAGACGCTCACGATCACGATCACGGGCACCAACGATGTTCCGACGTTTAGCACGGGCATTGGTCATGATGCAGGAGGTGTCACGGAAGATGCGACAACGCCCACGCTGAGCACGACAGGCACGCTGGTGGTGAGCGATACGGATCATGGACAGTCAGGAATTGACACCACGGTGGCACCCGTGCCCGGCGCAGGAGCACTGGGCAGCATCGTCATCGATGCGCAAGGAAATTGGACCTACAGCGTGGACAACAGCAAGGTGCAGTACCTGTCTGCTGGCGAACCCAAGGTTGAGACCTTCACGGTCAAGAGCACAGACGGCACCAGCCATGACATCACGATCACGATCACGGGCACGAATGACGTGCCGACCTTTAGCACTGGTGTTGGCCAGGATGCAGGAGGCGTAGTGGAAGACAGCGCCATCACGACACTGACAACGACAGGCACGCTGGTGGTGACGGATGTGGATCATGGACAGTCAGGAATTGACACCAGTGTGGCGCCGGTGGCCAGCGCGGGAGCGCTGGGCAGCATCGTCATCGATGCGCAAGGCAAGTGGACCTACACGGTTGATAACAGCAAGGTTCAGTACCTGGCGGCGGATGAACCCAAGGTTGAGACCTTCACGGTCAAGAGCACAGACGGCACCAGCCATGACATCACGATCACGATCACGGGCACGAACGACGCGGCCGTGATCACAGGAGAGACGGTGGCGGCGCTGACCGAGACGAATGCGGTGCTGGGCACAGGAGGTCAGCTGCATGCCGCAGAAGTGGACAGCGCCGCGACGTTTGTGGCGCAAAGCGGGGTGGTGGGGAGCAACGGATACGGCAGCTTCAGCATCGATGCAAACGGCAGCTGGAAATACGACACCAACAGTGCGCACGACGAGTTCAAGGATGGAATTAAGTACACCGACAGTGTCACTGTAAAAACGGCCGATGGAACGGAGCAAGTACTGACGGTGACTATCACGGGCACGAACGACGCGGCCGTGATCACAGGAGACACGACGGCGGCGCTGACCGAGACGAATGCGGTGCTGAGCGCAGCAGGTCAACTGCATGTCGCAGACGTGGACAGCGCGGCGACGTTTGTGGCGCAAAGCGCGGTGGTGGGGAGCAACGGATACGGCAGCTTCAGCATTGATGCAAACGGCAGCTGGAAATACGACACCAACAGTGCGCACGACGAGTTCAAGGATGGAATGAAGTACACCGACAGTGTCACTGTAAAAACGGCCGATGGAACGGAGCAAGTGCTGACGGTGACTATCACGGGCACCAATGATGTGCCCGCAATAACCACTAGTTCCGGCAATGCAGAAAACGCCCATGATGTAGTTAACGAGGCCATGCTGGCGGAAGGAACACAGCAGGGCGGCGGTAGCACGTCTGCATCTGGTACCTTTACGGTAGGTGATGCAGATGGCCTACATGACATCCAATCAATCAAGATCGGTGGGTCAGAAGTTTCAATTGCGAGCTTGACTGGTTATGATTTTTGGCTTGGCCACGGCACGCTGCATATAGATAGTTATAACGCGCAAACCGGTGTTGCAAACTACACCTATACGTTGACATCAGCTTTGAATAGCGGGGCCGTCGCTGGAGCCAATACGGTTGCTGGTGGCGAGTCCTTTGATGTGACGGTCCGAGATTCAGCTGGCGGCAGCGCGTCGGCAACCATCGCAATTGACATCAAGGACGATGTTCCTGTTGCAAAAGTTACTTCGCCCGGCTACCTGCAGTACGGCGAAAGCGAGCATGACAAAGACATGCAGGACGTGCGCGATACGCAGCGCAAAGACAAGGAGGATGACGATAGCCGTGTCTCAGACGCCAAGTCCAAGGTGCATGACCAGGAGAGCAACCGTGACGCGCACGATGAGGACGGTTCTAAACGCATCGCGGAAGCGGAAAAGTCGCTGAAGGATGCTAAAGAACATTACGGAAGTAATGGCGATAAGGCCCATGAAGCACAGGCTGAACTTGATCGCGCAAAGATTGAGCAAGCCAAGCAGCATGATCTGGATGAAAAGAGCGTGAAGTCGGCCGGTGACGAGTTGGCTGCCGCGCTGAACACCCAGCAACAGCACGAAGTGGCCGATGAGAAACGTGTGCAGGACAGTGAGAGTGCGTCCCAACTCAATTCCTTTAGTGGCACGCTGGCATCCATTGGGGCAGATGCAACTGGTGCACAAGTGACTTGGGATAAACCTGCGGACATTAACCTGGGCGACGCTAAGACACTCAGTTATGTGCTGAGCCATGAGGGTGCTCTGCTACAAGCGTTCGTGCAAGACCAGCAAGGTTCTTCGAAGCTGGCGTTTGCATTGGACGCGCATATCGATGGAACATACCAGTTTACGCAGTACCAGACGCTGGATGCGAAGGTCAACCTTAGCTTTGGTTTCACTGCCACAGACGGAGACAAAGACAGCGTGCACGGTAGTTTGCAATTGGTAACGCAGAAGACACTGATTGGCAACCACAGTGAAGATGGCCATGAAGTCGGCTCTAGTGATAACGACTTCATTAAGGTCGGCACCGGCAACCATTTGCTGGAGGGCAAAGAGGGCGCCGATGTATTCAAGTGGGGTCTTAGTGACCACGATGGCACAAAGCTCAGCATTGACCATATCAAGGACTTTGACGTCACGAGTAAGGGCGATACGCTAGACCTGCGTGACTTGTTGCATGGCAGTCTGGATTCGGACCACCTTCAGTTTGGCAAGGTGGGCGATAAGCTGGCTTTGCTGGTGAGCCAGGATGGCCATCTGGATTCAAGCGGTGATGGTGCGGACGTGAAGATTGTTTTGGATAATCGCGATGGCTCGAATGTTGAGTCCGCCAAAGTTACTCTGGCACACGAACTGGATCCTGGCTTCAGCGGGCACTCAATCAGTGATCACGACCTGCTGAAGAAATTGGTAGATACCGGTCACCTAAAAGCCGACTCCTAAGCCTGCTATTTACTACACCCCAATGCAGGTGTGCATTTGTACCCGTGCTGCGGGGACGTTGGGGGCGATTGAAAGCGTTCAGTCCAGGCGCCAAAAATTGAAGCAAGCCTGGCCACACAGGCGAAATCAACGGCTAAAACTGGTACTTTTACCGAAGAAGTTGTAATAAAGTGTTTTCAGCGGATGCATACTGATGGATTGCCGTCGGTAGGGTTGTGGCTGTTAAAAATAATTTATCCGAGATCATGTCAAGCATTTTCAAGTTTTCCTTTCTTGCCGCATCCGTTGCGTTGAGTTTTTCAGTGAACGCGCAGAGCGAGATCCCCAAGGGACTACCAGATCCGCTGGTCCAGGCGGTGCGCAAGGCGGTGGCCACTAACCCGGATGTTCAGGCAAAGTGGAATGGCTTTAAGGCTGCGGACAGCCAACGCGATGTGGCCAAAGCCGGATTTTTGCCGCAGATCAACCTGTCTGGCTCACTAGGTAACGAAAGCCGCGTCACTAGCGGCATAAATCTGGGTAACCATGATTTGTCTTCTGCCCAATTGAGTCTGGATCAGATTTTGTTTGATGGCGGATTCACCACCAACGAAGTCAAGCGCCTGGGTGCCGCCAAACTCACCCGTTATTACGAATTGTTGGATGCCGCCGAGACCGCAGCACTAGAGGCTACACGCGCCTATGCGGACGTTGCCCGCTACAGGGAACTGGTGGACATCGCAACGCAAAATTACATTGAGCACAAGCAGGCGACTAACTTGGTGGAAGAGCGGGCCAACTCTGGCGTAGGGCGCCGGGTTGATGTGGAGCAGGCCAATGGCCGGTTGGCTCTGGCTGAATCAAACCTGTTGACTGAGTTGACTAATCTTCACGACGTCAGTGCACGTTATTTGCGTGTGGTGGGTGAGAAGCCTTCAAGCAGTCAGCCTGGTCTGCCGGAGCCTTTTAAGTTGGGCACATTGCCAGCGTCTACTGAGGCTTTGATGCGCGATGGCCTGCCTCACAGCCCCGTGCTGCTGGCGGCGGTACAAAACGCGCGCTCTAACCGCTTGGCCGTGGATACGGCAAAGTCCAGTTACATGCCGCGGGTTGATCTGCAAGTTTATGGAACACAGGGCAGCAACTCGGGTGGCGCAATCGGCGACAGTAGCTCGCAAGGTGTGGTCATTGCCCTGAGCTACAACTTGTACCGGGGTGGTGCCGATAAGGCCAAGGAAAAGCAGGCGGTGAATCTGGCGGACCAGGCACGCGATCAGCAAGAGAAGGCCTGTCGCGATGTGCGTCAGACGTTGTCGCTGGCATTTAGCGACGCGCGCAGCCTCAATGAGCAGTTGGGTTACATCGATAAGCATCGCCTTGCGACAGAAAAGACGCGCGAAGCCTATCGCCAGCAATTTGATATTGGCCAGCGCACTTTGATGGATTTGCTGGATACACAAAACGAATTTTTCGAGGCCTCGCGCTCGTACATTAATTCCCGTCATGACCAGGCAGCGGCACAGGCGCGCACTCTGGCAGCCATGGGGCAATTGGTTTCAGCCCTGGGTGCAAACAGGGCCGACATGCCCAATGAAGAGGAGGCGGGCGCCGATTCAGTTGGATTGAGTCCGGCTGACCTGTGCCCCATGGAAGACTCGGTCGTAGACACGCTGGAGAAAATCAAGGCGCAAGTGGTGATTCCGGTGCGCACGCGAGCCGCGCCAGCGCCTGCGCCGGTGGTGGCTCCTGCTGCGGGTCCCACGGACTGTGGACGCTTTACCCTTTTGCCGGAAGAGGCCGGAAAGCCGGGTCGCATGGACGTCAAGGGACTCAAAGCCGGTGAGGTGAAGCTCGATCAGGCTTACGCGGCTAGCCAGGACGGCTGTGACAAGGTCATGCCCGCACGGTCAGGCGCTGACGAGGTGAGCACACGATATAAGGCCACACTGGATTTACTACCGGCAGCTGCACGTTACTACCGTATCAATTTCCTGGTGGGCAAGGATGAACTTCTGCCGCAGTCCAGCGTCGTGTTCCGGGCGTTACTGGAGGATTACCGTAAGACCGGCGCGCCGGAAGTCACGATCATTGGCCATGCCGACAAGACTGGCAGTGCAGCGTTCAACCTCGATTTATCAAAGCGCAGGGCCAAAGCAGTGTTTGATATGTTGACTAAAGATGGCGATGTGCCTGCCGCTGCCATTGAGCAAGCCTGGCGGGGTGATCTGGAGCCAATCGTCGGGACGGAAGGTGCGAAGGCAGAGCCGCGTAACCGTCGCGTTGAAGTGAAGATTCAATAGTGTTCACACGGGACTTGAATATGTACAACGAAAATTTTGTGAAACACGAGCGCCTGGCGATGGTGGGCAAATTGGTGCGTGCTGCATTGGCTGTGTCCTGCCTGCTGGCGGTGACGGTAGTTCAGGCAGAAACAGTTGCCGGGGTCGTCAAGAAGAAGGTGGGTGCAGTGGAAATCGTACGCGACGGGGCGCGACTTCCAGTGGAGATTGGTACCCGCTTGCAAGCCGGTGATGTCATCAAAACGTCGCAGAGCTCCGGCGTGGGCGTGATGCTTAAGGATGAGACGCGCATGTCCTTGGGTGCCAATAGCCAGGTGGCGCTTGAGAAGTTTTCATTTGACGCGAACACCTACGCAGGCAGCCTGTTGATCAACGTGAACAAGGGCACGTTTGCCATGATCTCCGGGCTGTTGGCAAAGAACAATCCGACGGCCGCACAAGTCAAGACGCCGACCGCCACGGCGACCGTTCGTGGCAGTAGTTTTGCAGTGGAAGTGCCCTGAGTTTGCACCCGGAACCATTGCTTTCTAATTGACTCCCGGACCTGTTGCACCGTCAAAGCCCAGCTTGGCCAGCAGGGGCAGGTCTTCTTTCCTTTCCACACCCAGGGCAACAACCGTGATGCCAATGGCGTGGGCCACTTTGCAGAGCCCCATCAGGAACTCCTGATTTCCAGGGTTGTCCGAAATGCCGCGGATGTAGGTGGGGTGCACCTTGATGTAGTCCAGTCCGAGGTCAGCCAGTTTGTCACTGTCTGCAAAGCGCTGACCAAAGTACTCCACGCCAATGCGGCAGCCCAGTTGCTTGAGTGTGCGAGCCAGATCCTGGAAGGCGTCAAACTGCCGAAACACACCGTATTCAGGCACTTCGAATAGCAGGCGTTTGCAGACCTCTGGATAGGTCTTGAGCAGATTGGCCAATTCATTGCGAAAGTGAAAGTCAGCAATGGTTTCTGCAGAGAGATTGACCGCGATGTCCCCGGAACTGTTTTGCAGATGTTCGATGGCGAGTTTGACTACACCCAGGTCCAGTGGCGCAGTCAGGTTCAACTGCGCGGCCATGGGCATGAAGTCTCCCGCCGTGAGCAGGGTGCCAGAGTCATCTGTTTTCAGGCGTACGACGCCTTCACGGTGCAATGCACTCTTGCCATCGCCCGTTACCACCGGGAAGAAGCTCAATGTCAGGTGGCCACCACCAACTGCTTCGGTCAGCAAAGTGCGCCATGTTTCGGCTGGCACGGCGACCTTGGTGTTGGCATCGTCAATGGCTTCAAATGTGTTTGCACCTTTGGTTGCCGCTTTGGCCAGCGCTTCATCTACTCCGGCCAGCAGACTGCCCAGGCTCTGGTCGCGAACATAACGCACGGCGCCGATGTGGAAAAGGTCGGGCACCTTGTCTTTCCATTTGGGCAACACATCGCGGATCAGCCGTGAATGGATGTCGGTGGCCGCCTCGGTAGCAGTTGTAAAGCTGGGGCACACGATTGCGAATTCGGCTGCATTGACTCGCCCGGCCCGCTGGCCGACGCGACCATTGCCGCTTTCGTACAGTGCACTGCCGATGTCCTTGAGAAGTGCATCCGTGCCCTGACGACCCAGGAGGGCGTTGACTTCGTTCAGGTCGGGCAAGCGCACCATCACCAGGCTGCCGCTGCCGCCTGACTGTTCGCCGCTGAGGGCTTCGCGTAAGTGGGCCAGGAAATATTCGCGGCTGGACAGGCCGGTCAAGGGGTCACGGTTGACCTTCTTGCGCAGTGTTTCAAGCCGCGCGGATTCTTCGTTGAACATGGTCTTGATGCGGGTCACCATGTCGTTCATGCCACGAGCAAGTGCTTTCAGTTCGGGGGTGCCGGGCTCGGGAATCAGAATGAAGCGACGCTCGGCGATGGCATGGGCCTGGTCGACCACATCACTCAGCGGTCTGGTGATAAAGCGGAGCAAAAATGTGCCAGCGATGCCGGTGCCGATTCCGCCCAACACAAACCAAAGCAATAGCTCCAATGTGCCATCCCACAGACTTTTATAGACGTACTGTTCCTGGCTGGCCAGCGTCAGGGTTCCATATTGTTTCCAGTTGTCCTGCACCAATGCCTGGCCAGGTTGCACGGTGATTGGGATGAGTTTGATAAACCAGTCCGGGGCGCCTTCGATCTTGCCTTCGAACACGCGCTCTACCAAGGTTTCACCTGTGTGTGACACGATGCGGATAAACCGGTAGTGGCCAGCGTCGAATTGCGCCGCCACTTGTAGCTCGACCATCACCGGGTCTTTAGGTAGTTGCGATAGAGACAGTGCCAGCGCAGTGGCGTTATCTATATTTTTTACCTGCAACTGCTGCTGCAGGTATTGCCGCGCCGACAACACGCTGGTGACCGTGCTGGCTGCAAAGGCCATGGCCATGAGCAGAATGATGGCCGCCCAGAGTTGTTTGATGAGTGACATGGTGGTGTTGCCAGGGATGGGAAAGGGTGAAATTCAAAGGCCGTCGCGATGCATGCGGTCAAGCACATCGCGCCAGCGGGATAGTCGGGTAGTCGGGTCTGCGCTAGAGGTGGCGGCGCCGCCAACCCATAAGCCGTCGCTGTTAAAGCTGTAAACCGGAGAGAGGTCGGGACGCATGGAGCCCGTACGGATGCTGCTTACCATGTTGTCCAGGATGACGGGCTCCTCACTAGGTTGAGCGTAATAACCCAGCACCATGTGGGCAATGGGTGTAGCGCCGCCCGATTGGTAGCGCACATAGATGAGGCGCAAACGCTCATTGGGTACGCCCAGTATGCGCAAGGTCATGTATTTGGCGATGACAAAGTCCTCGCAGTCACCGGCCCCATGGCCCATGAACTCCAGTGGAGTGGCCCAGTAGTCTTCCTGGTTGTAGACCTCCATGTCGGTCTTGAACAAGATGCGGCGGTTGAAGAAGGTGTTGACCTTATTGAGTTTGTCGTTGTCAGGTAGTGGCGTTGATTCTTCAATCAGTTTGCGCCACGCAACAACCGTTTCCAGGGCTTTGGGGCCATATTGTTGCTGGGCCAAAGATTGCATGCGGTCAAAGTCAGTGGCGGCATAGCTGAGGGCAAATGCCAGAACCAGCAGGGACAGCCATTTGGTGCAAGACCTTATTGCGCGCAGTACCCGAGCCAATTGAGCAATGCCTGATGCCATGGGCCGCAACCCAGGCATATTTGATTGCGCGGTCTGACAGAGTCTGAGGCGGGAGTCAGATGGGTGCATGCAGTGCAAGCCATCGCGCGGGAGAGCAAGTATGTGGCTGGCTACTTCTATTGGTTCGAACAATCACGCCCCTGAGTTCCTTTGATCTACTGTGTCCAATTTTGGCAGAACCCTGCGCTTTGGCCAACCGCTTTACGAGGGCGTTAAGTGACGCTACTCTCTTGGGGTAAGGATACCAATTAGAAAGATCGCAAATGTCAAAAACAAGAACAACGAACGTGCGCTGGCTCAGTGATGTCGAAGAACATGACTATCCTGCGGCACAGTCCTATCTGCGCATCATTTACCCTGACGAGATTGCTGCTGCGATGGTGGACAAGTTGCGCGGCGCGGGTATTACCGAGTTCAAGGCCAAGGATATCTTCAGGGCCTCTCAACTGTCGCTGCTGGGTGTAAGCAATTCGCATGTTTTGAAAAACATTGCCAAGATCGCCGATGGCACTCCCCTTTCACCCCTTTTGCTTGTGCGTGACGTTGCGCAGGGCAAAGTGGTGATCGCCGACGGCTACCATCGCATGTGCGCGGTTTACGGGGACGATGAGGATGCGCTGATTAGCTGCAAAATCATCTAGTCGCTCGTCGATTGCCGCAGTCAGCGGTATCAGCGGTGTCGTGCACCGTAAAATGCTGCATCTTTTGCAGACAGAGTTCAATGGTCCGTCACATCACAATTTCATCGAAGCGTTGGGCCTTTGGCACCGTTTTGTTTCTATTCTTGAATGCCCCCTTTGTATTCGCAGCCGCAAGCAATGGCAATTCGGTTTTCCTGGAAGAGTTGACATCGTTTGAGTTACGGGCGGCCGTTGCCAGCGGCAGTACCACGGTACTCGTGCCGATCGGTGGCACTGAGCAGAACGGCCCGCATATGGCGCTTGGCAAGCACAACGTGCGCGTGAAGATGTTGGCCGGGCAAATTGCGCAGAAGCTTGGCAATGCCATCGTGGCACCCGTATTGGCCTATGTTCCAGAGGGCGCCATTTTCCCGCCAGTAGCGCATATGCGTTTTAGCGGGACGATCTCCATTGCGGATGCAACCTTTGAGTCGATATTGGAGTCGACCGCCCGCAGCTTCAAACAGCATGGCTTTCACGATGTGGTGTTCCTGGGTGACCACGGCGGGTACCAGAAGAGCGAATTGCGCGCTGCGGAGAAAATTAACAAGGAATGGGCTGCCGACGCACGCTTTCGCGCACTGGCCCTGACCGCCTATTACGACGCATCTCAGGGCCCCTACATTCAGGCGCTACGCAGCAAAGGTTATTCCGATGCGGAAATTGGTACCCATGCGGGCCTGGCGGATACCTCCATGATGCTGGCCATCGACAAGTCGCTGGTACGTATGGATTTGCTGGCTGAGGGCGCTAAGACAGGCCCCGCTGACGGCGTCTACGGGGACCCCAGAAAGTCAACTGCAGAGTTGGGGCAACTCGGCATTCGCAGCATTGTCGATCGGTCCGTTCAAGCCATACAAGAAGCTGTGAAACAGCATGCTTCCCGCTAATTTATCTGTAGAAGTTTTGTGAATATGAAATACAAGAAAATCAACCTGTTGGTGCTCTCCACACTGGCCTTTTCCGCCTGGTACACGCTCGCAAGTGCTGCTGCCGCAACGCCAGCTGCGCCTACGGCCGTCGTGAATACTGTGGCTGGAATGCCAACGGTGGTGGATGCGGGAAACCTTTACAGTGAGACAAGCACAGATCGCATGCTCCCGGCGGTAAAGCAAGATTTGGAGCGGGTCTATGTGCCCAACTTGCGGGGCAACAATGTCACCGTAATTGACCCCGCGACGCTGAAGATTGTGGACCGCTTCAAGGTTGGACGGGCACCGCAACACATTGTGCCGTCCTGGGATATGAGAACACTCTGGGTTGCCAACAATGCCGAACGGGGCAGCGACGGCAGTCTGACACCCGTGGATCCGCGCACCGGCAAACCGGGCAAAGCCATTTCCGTGGATGATCCCTACAACGTCTATTTCACACCCGACGGGCAATCCACCATCATCGTGGCTGAGGCCAAGCACAGGCTGGACTTCCGCGATCCCAAGACGCTCAAATTGCAGTACGCGATCGAAGCGCCCAAATGCGGCGGTATTAACCATGGCGACTTTTCAGTCGATGGCCGTTATGCGATCTTCACTTGCGAATTTGAAGGCAGCGTTGTCAAGATTGATCTGGTTGGCAAGTCGGTCGTCGGCTACTTGAAATTGGAGATGCCCAAGACGCGTTTCAAGGGTGGCGTCAAGTCTCCCAATCCATTGGAAACGGAGATCTGTACTGTGACCAAAGGTATGCCCCAAGACATCCGCATTGCTCCCAACGGCAAGCTGTTTTACGTAGCTGACATGGAGGCAGATGGTGTGCATTTGCTGGATGGTGACACCTTCAAGGAAGTCGGCTTCATAGCGACGGGGGTTGCTGCGCATGGCCTGTATCCAAGCCGCGATGCCAAGTCGCTGTACATTGCCAATCGCGGCTCGCACTCCATACACGGTAAGCCCCATGGCCCAGGCAGTGTGACCGTCATTGATTTCGCCACCAACAAAGTTGTGACCAACTGGCCGATCCCGGGTGGTGGCAGCCCTGATATGGGCAATGTCAGCAATGATGGCAAGTGGCTGTGGTTGTCAGGACGTTTTGACGACGTTGTCTACCGGCTTGACACCAGTTCCGGAAAGGTCGACACAGTCGCGGTAGGCCTGGAGCCGCACGGCCTGGCGGTCTGGCCGCAGCCTGGACGGTATTCACTAGGGCATACCGGAAATTTCCGCTAGCAACGTGCCGCGCTGCATCCTTGGTCTGCACTCACATTTAGTGCTGATTGCAGGCTCTAAATGGAACCTGCCAGTTGGACGATTTGCCTGACTTGCAGGGCAATTGGTTGCGGGATTGGTGAACTTCCATCTAGAACTGACCGAATGTAGTCTGCAGTAGTCTGTGCGTCGCAGCTTTGTGGTAAATCGGGCAGACTAGTTAGAGGCCCGACTTGATGCTCCATAACTGCAGTAGCTTGACCGCGCAAGATGCCTGTCATCTTTGGCATTCTTCTCGCGTCGGCCACCGCTTCGCCCTCTGTGCCTCTGATTAATAGTGCACAGGAATCCATGTTTCGCAATACCTGTTCCATCGACTCAGCGTACTCAGGATGTGTGTAGCTGGTGACGAGAATTTGAGGACCTTCGCAAGGAAGCATTAGCTTGACCAGGCTGTGTGCTGGATTGCGCAAATTCACAACTCGGCGCACGTCCAGCAGCTTCTGCAAGCCGGCGTGTAACAAGGCAGTAGGATAGAAAAATACCTTGCCTTGGCTTAGAGGTTCGACAGAGGTTTGTTGCGCAATGCCGAGTGCAGCCAGCACTTCCGACGTGAATACGCGCTTGTCTTCTGTTGCTGTGCCATGAATTATCACAGGCAGTCCCTCTTGCGCCAGCAATAGCGCAAGCAAAGGAGTTAGTACCGGGAGTTTGCGTGCACCGTTGTAGCTTGGAATGACCACGGGTATGAGCTGAGGCTGTGTAGGGCAAACCTGAATCTTGCTCAGGCGTTGCTGTGTGGCATCTAAAAATCCACACATTTCCTCAGTGGTTTCCCCTTTGATTCGCATTGCCAAACAAAAGGCACCGATTTCCAAATCGCTTGCGAAGCCATCCAAAATTTGGCCAAACATGTCGGCGGCCTGCTCCCGGGAGAGTGCTCGCGCACCGTCCTTTCCGCGCCCGATTTCTTTGATGAAATGACCTATCGCCATGGGTGAATTGCCCACGGGTGAACACAAAGCAAGTGCTCGAATTTGTAGTCCCCCGAGGGGCTCAATGTCATCATATTTTGATCAAGTAGTTTCTTTGTGCCTTGGGCAAGATCAGTTCATGTTTAACCCGGAGGCGGTCGCAATTTAATGCGACAGAAAGTGGACCATGAACACAAAATCCAAATCCAAATCTCACCCACCTTTGCAGGTGGTGCTTGGCAGCCAAACAATCAAGGCCTTTGTCGCCGCTCCCAAGGAGTTTAAGGTGTTGGGAATAGTCCGTATGGGTATGGAATTTGGATTGCTGGCGACAACTGCTTCGGGTACTTATGTTCGGGTGAATGGTTCCACAGTGAAGGCCCTTAGTACCGAGGCCGTAGAAGATGCCATCAAGATTGCGCGTTCCAGTGGCCGAGGTGAGTCCTACGCGGAGTCCCGTTCTCACAGTGCGGCGGCGGCTGCAGCACCGACCGTTATCGTGCATAAACGCCGCCGTCACATTGAAATGCCAGAGTTTCGCCAGGAGTCGGCTGTCAATGCTCCCATACATTCGGCCGCAGCCTAAGCTAGGGCTTGCGCCAGTAGTATCAACGCCAGGCCGCTTGAAAGCCCAGGCTGGCTAGGGCACGTACGCGGTTCGCACCGTCCACTGGATCAAAATCCTCTGCTAGGTAGACGGCCTTCCATTCTTCCGTGGGCCGTTGGGTTATTTGAACGGTCAAGTCCACGCTCCTTTGAGGCCAGTCGCCAACGTTTCCCACCATGGTAAGTGTTGGCTGATGGGGCGCATAGCCGCGTTCCCGAAAAGCCTTATGTACATTGCTTAGGCCGACTACATCTGCGACCCGAAACATTGCCCTGTAACCATGCTGTGTGTATTGGGATTCGATTTCCATGCCGTACTCTAAACTCTGCGGCCTATGGTGAAAAAGTTGTTGGTGTTAGGAATTGAATCTTCGTGCGACGAAACAGGCGTTGCTTTGGTGCAATGCGAGGAGGGAGGTGGTTCAGAGCAAGTGCCGTCCCTGTTGGCTCATGCGTTGTATAGCCAGATTGAAATGCACCAGGCCTTTGGTGGCGTGGTGCCTGAACTGGCGAGCAGAGACCATATCCGTCGCGTAATACCGTTGACCCGCGAAGTTTTGACCGAGGCCAACTGCCCGCTTTCGGATATTGATGTGGTGGTGTATACGCGCGGTCCAGGTTTGGCTGGGGCTTTGTTGGTGGGTGCTGGCGTGGCCTGTGCTTTAGGTGCGGCGCTTGGCAAGCCAGTACTGGGTATCCACCATCTTGAAGGGCATTTGTTGTCGCCGTTCTTGGGTGCTGATCCTCCCAAGTTTCCCTTTGTCGCACTGCTTGTTTCCGGCGGTCATACGCAGTTAATGCGTGTTGATGGGGTCGGGCGCTATCTGCTTTTGGGTGAGTCTATCGATGATGCGGCGGGTGAGGCATTCGACAAGTCCGCAAAACTCATGGGCTTGGCCTATCCGGGCGGTCCCTTGCTGGCGCGCATGGCCGAAGAAGGTAACCCCAAAGCCTATGCTTTGCCAAGACCCTTGCTTCACAGTGGCAATCTGGATTTTTCTTTTGCGGGTCTCAAGACGGCCGTGCTTGTTCAGTCTCAAAAAATGATTGCATCTCAAGGGGCGGGCGCATTCGGTGATTTGCCGCGCATTCAACAGTGCGACTTGGCTGCCTCAACACAGGCCGCCATCGTTGACGTGTTGGTCAAGAAGTCGATTACGGCGCTCAATGAGACAGGATTGAAACGGCTGGTGGTTGCCGGTGGCGTTGGCGCCAATCGCCATCTGCGTGCGCAACTGAATGATGCCTGTGGCAAGCGCATTATCCGGGTGCACTATCCAGAGTTGCATCTATGTACAGACAACGGCGCCATGATCGCTCTGGCCGCAGCCATGCGACTGCAGAGCGGCTCTCAGCAAGCCAGCAGAAACTATGCCTTTGATATCAAACCACGCTGGCCGCTGGATGCACTTTAGCGCTCCCTAATTTATGCTGATTTCAGTCGCCTTGCTCATGGGCACTTTTTTCGCCAGCTTGAGCAACAGCACTCCGTTTTCCAGATTTGCTTCACTCAGAGAGGCGTCAATATCCAGCGGCAGTTCGTATGCGGCACGGTATTGGCGTGCCGCACCTTCACGGCTCAGAACGCGCACCACTGGCCCCTCAATTGATACGGACAGCTGTTCCTTGGCAATGCCCGGTATGTCCAGCGTCAGGTGGAAAGCAGTGTCGTCCTGCTTGTAATGGGTTGCAGGTTGGCTGGCCTGGGCTCTTGCATCGCTCAGGAAGCGCTCAAGCGTGCGGCCAGTTTGTAATTGGGCATTGCGGCGCATTGCGGGGTGGGTGCTAGCAAATAACATGGTGAACTCCTGGTGGTCAGAGCGGCGCTCACCGTGAGCGTCGCATGTTCCCAAACTGCGCCCAGTCAGGAAGATTTCAAGAAACGTTTTTGAATGTTTATTCTTTGCGAGCCGGTCTTGAAAATGTCGATATCAACTTCATTTCGCCGTGCCTTTTGAGGGAGGCGGCGCTGAATTAAGCGGACCTCGCAACTGAACATTTGGCTGGTTTTTGTGTCTCGGCTATAATTTACAGGCTTTGCACATTGCAAGGCGCACGTCAGGAGCAGTTCCAGCACCTGACGCAAGTTTATTAACCGGGGCGCCACTCAGTAAAGTGAGTTACACCCAATACAGGAAGAAAAAATGATTGCATCCAGCATTAAAGCCACCGTTGTCAAAGACAACGCCCGCAGCGTCGGTGATACCGGATCCCCAGAAGTGCAAGTCGCATTGCTGACTGCGCGCATCAACGAACTCACACCCCACTTCAAGACTCACGCTAAAGATCACCATGGTCGCCGTGGTCTGTTGCGCATGGTGAGCCGCCGCCGCAAACTGTTGGACTACCTGAAGGGCAAGGACGCTGATCGTTACACCGCCTTGATCGCAAAGCTGGGTCTGCGTAAGTAATCGAAAGCAAAATTAGATGAAACGCCTGAGTTAGGTCACTAGCTCAGGCGTTTTTTACTTCGGAGACGGCAAAAGCAGAGCGAAGCTGTGTCATTCCAGCGTTATTTGACGCAAGTGCCGCTGGAATGGCATCGTGGACTGCGACGTTGAATCCGGGCTTGGGTGAGGTGGCCTGTACCTCCCATTTCATTTCCGAAATCAATGGAGAAAAGCAAAATGACGATGTTCAAAAAAGTTAGCAAGACATTTCAATGGGGCCAGCATACGGTCACCATGGAAACCGGCGAAATCGCCCGTCAATCCACCGGCGCAGTGCTGTTGGATATGGACGGCACAGTGGTTCTGGCCACAGTTGTTGCGCGCACCGAAGGTAAGGCTGGTCAGGATTTCTTTCCGCTGACCGTTGACTACCTCGAAAAGAGCTATGCCGCTGGCAAGATCCCCGGCAGCTTCTTTAAGCGTGAAGGCCGCCCCAGCGAGTTCGAGACGCTGACCAGTCGCCTGATTGACCGCCCGATACGCCCCCTGTTCCCTGAAGGCTTCTTCAACGAGGTGCACGTTGTGGTGCACACCGTGTCCTTGAACCCTGAAGTTGATGCAGACATAGCAGCCATGATTGCAGTGAGCGCTGCGCTGTCGGTTTCCGGTGTGCCATTCAGCGGTCCTATCGGCGCGGCCCGCGTCGGTTACGTCAATGGCGAATACGTGTTGAACCCCGGCCAAACTGCGCGCAAGGATTCGGTTCTTGACTTGGTTGTGGCTGGTACTGAAGCAGCTGTGCTGATGGTTGAGTCCGAAGCGCAACAACTTTCCGAAGAAATCATGTTGGGTGCGGTGGTCTACGGTCACCAGCAAGGCAATATCGCCATCAATGCGATCCACGAACTCGTTCGTGACGCTGGCAAGCCGGTATGGGACTGGAAAGCTCCTGCCAAGGACGAAGCCTTGATCGCCAAGATCGACGCATTGGCCAAGGACAAACTGGTTGCTGCTTACCAAATCCGCAACAAACAAGCCCGCACCCAAGCTTGCCGTTCCGCCTACTCTGAAGTTATGGCAGCCCTCAAGGCTGATGGCGCAGCATTCGACAGCGTGGCCATTGAAGGACTGCTGTTTGAAATCGAAGCCAAGATCGTGCGCAGCCAGATCCTGGCCGGCGAACCCCGCATTGACGGTCGCGACACCCGCACCGTGCGTCCCATCGAGATTCGCAATGGCGTGCTGCCCCGTACGCATGGTTCAGCCTTGTTCACACGTGGCGAAACCCAGGCGTTGGTGGTCACCACGCTTGGTACCGAGCGCGATGCGCAACGTATTGACGCATTGAGCGGTGAGTACGAAGACCGCTTTATGTTGCACTACAACATGCCTCCCTTTGCTACCGGCGAAACCGGCCGTGTTGGTACGCCGAAGCGCCGCGAAATCGGCCACGGTCGTCTGGCCAAGCGTGCACTGATTGCCTGCCTGCCGAATAAGGAAGACTTCCCCTACACCATGCGTGTGGTGTCGGAAATAACCGAATCCAACGGATCATCTTCCATGGCTTCAGTCTGCGGCGGTTGCCTGTCGCTGATGGACGCCGGCGTACCCATGAAGGCGCATGTGGCTGGTATCGCCATGGGCCTCATCAAAGAAGACAACCGCTTTGCAGTGCTGACCGACATTCTGGGTGACGAAGATCATCTGGGTGACATGGACTTCAAGGTTGCAGGCACCACCAACGGTATTACCGCGCTGCAGATGGACATCAAGATCCAAGGCATTACAAAGGAAATCATGCAAGTCGCTTTGGCGCAGGCCAAGGAAGCACGTATGCACATTCTGGGCAAGATGCAGGAAGCCATGTCTGAAGCCAATACCGAAGTGTCGAACTTCGCTCCCCGCCTGTTCACCATGAAGATCAACCCCGAGAAGATTCGTGACGTGATCGGAAAGGGCGGATCCGTTATCCGTGCGCTGACCGAAGAAACTGGTACCCAGATCAACATCGAGGAGGATGGCACTATCACCATCGCTTCGGCTGATCCAGCCAAGGCCGAGGAAGCCAAGCGCCGCATCGAACAGATCACTGCCGAAGTGGAAATTGGCAAGGTTTACGAAGGTCCGATAACCAAAATTCTGGACTTTGGTGCCTTGGTCAACCTGCTCCCGGGCAAAGACGGTTTGCTGCACATTAGCCAAATCGCTCACGAGCGCGTGGAAAAAGTGTCTGACTACTTGTCTGAAGGCCAGATCGTCAAGGTCAAGGTTATGGAAACCGACGAAAAGGGCCGCATCAAGCTGTCCATGAAGGCTTTGTTAGATCGTCCTTCGCACGATCAACAAGGTTAAGGCGATCAACACATAGCCACAGGCGCCATCTGCGTATAAAGCGCAGATGGCGTTTGATCGACAAGCCTATGAAAGTCATTGAAATAGCATCCTTTGGTGGTCCCGACGTATTGCGTCTGGCGGAACGCCCCATGCCAATTGCAGGTGTGGGTGAGTTGTGTCTGCATGTCAGTGCCAGTGGCGTAAACCGTCCGGATGTGTTGCAGCGTGCCGGGCATTACCCTGCTCCCGCGGGAGCATCGGAGATTCCAGGTCTGGAAGTGGCAGGAACTATTGTCAGTGGAGACCTAGCGGCGATGGATGGGGTGGGTCTGAAAATCGGAGATAGGGTCTGCGCGCTTGTGGCGGGTGGTGGTTATGCGGAGTACTGCATTGCTCCGGTGGCGCAGTGTCTGCCGGTACCCAAGGGTTTGAGCGACGTCGAAGCAGCCTGCCTGCCGGAGACTTTTTTTACTGTCTGGAGCAATGTGTTTGACCGGGGTCGTCTGGCTGCCGGTGAGACGCTATTGGTGCAGGGCGGTACCAGCGGTATTGGCGTGACTGCTATTCAGTTGGCCAAGGCCATGGGTGCGAACGTAATTGCAACCGCTGGCAGTGATGTTAAATGCGAAGCCATTCTTGCTTTGGGGGCAGACCATGCCATCAATTACCGCACACAGGACTTTGAGACCGAGGTGATGCGCCTAACCGAGGGTCGTGGCGTGAATGTGGTGTTAGATATGGTGGCGGGCGATTACGTAGCGCGGGAACTCCGGTGCCTTGCTGAAGATGGTCGCCTGGTCATCATTGCGGTGCAGGGCGGCGTAAAGAGTGAAATAAATGCTGGAGTGGTCATGCGCAATCGCCTGACCATTACGGGTTCAACATTGCGCGTGCGGCCCGTTGCCTTCAAGCAAGCGATAGCCCAAGCATGCCTGGCCAAGGTTTGGCCGCTGCTGGAAGTCGGACGCATCAAATCGGTGATCCACAGTGTCTTTGCTGCTGTGGATGCTGAACAGACCACCGGAAGTGGTGCGGCAGCTGCGCATGCGCTGATGGAATCAAACCAGCATGTTGGAAAAATTGTATTGAATTGGAGAACAGCATGAAGAAAAAACTGATCGCCGGTAATTGGAAGATGAACGGTACGGTCACGTCCAACGCAGCTCTGCTGCAGGCACTGCTGGCCCACTCTTCGGACTGGAAGTGTTTGGTTGCAGTCTGTGTTCCTGCGGTGTACATGGCGCAGGTGCAGGGCATTGTTGAAGGCACCGGCATTGCGTTGGGCTCACAGGACGTGTCGGCATTTGAGTCCGGCGCCTATACCGGTGAAATTTCAGCGTCCATGTTGAAAGACTTTGGCGCTCGTTATGCCATCGTCGGACATTCAGAGCGCCGCCAGTACCATGGCGAGACCGACACCGTGGTGGCCACCAAGGCTTCACGCGCATTGGCTGCAGGTATTACACCTATTGTGTGTGTGGGGGAGACCTTGGCTGAGCGGGATGCAGGGCGCACCGAGGAGGTGGTCAAACGGCAACTCGCTGCAGTAATACATGCCAACGGACATTGCATCAGTGAGATCGTGGTGGCTTATGAGCCAGTTTGGGCCATCGGTACCGGCAAGACCGCTACGCCGGAAATGGCGCAGCAGGTGCATGCGGTGCTTCGCGCTCAACTACGCGCCGCCAGTGAAATGGCCGACCGCGTCCACATCTTGTATGGTGGCAGCATGAATGCAGCCAACGCAGAACAACTGCTGATGCAGTCGGATATCGGCGGTGGTCTGGTGGGTGGTGCTGCGTTGAAAGCAGCAGATTTTTTATCCATCATTGCTGCAGCTCGCTAAGGCACGCTGAAGTTTTTAACGAATTAGGAGAGAAGTATGAGCGCAGTAGTAACGATTATTTTGACGGTTCAGATGCTGTCGGCCTTGGCTATGATTGGCCTGATTCTGGTGCAGCACGGTAAAGGTGCTGACATGGGTGCGGCGTTTGGCAGTGGGGGCTCAGGTAGCCTGTTTGGTGCCAGTGGCAGTGCAAACTTTTTGTCACGCACCACCGCCGTATTGGCCACTGTATTCTTCGTGTGCACTTTGGCTTTGGCCTATTTTGGCAATTTGCGTCCAAGCAGTTCCGGTAGTGTGCTTGAGTCCGCAATACCTGCGGCCCCTGTTGTGAATGTGGCGCCTGTTATGCCTGCGGTTCCGGCATCCGGCGCTGCGCAAATCCCAGCGAAGTAAATAGCTTCACCCTACCAATTTGGGGGTGAATTCGGGGTAAACTCTGGGGCGCTGGACAAGCAAAAAGCCGAAAGGTTCCTCATGCAAGTTCGGAAAAGTAAGCCGCCGTCGTGGTGAAATTGGTAGACACGCTATCTTGAGGGGGTAGTGGCGAAAGCTGTGCGAGTTCGAGTCTCGCCGACGGCACCAGATTATTAGGCAGGCATCAGGTTTTTTCTTGGTGTTTGCGATTAACGGCGATCAGATCAAAAGATGAACCTCGATCAATATCTTCCCGTACTTTTGTTCATCTTGGTCGGCATCGGCATTGGTGTTGCACCCCAGGTCATAGGTTACGTGTTGGGCCCTAATCGCCCGGATGCGGCCAAAAATTCCCCTTATGAGTGTGGCTTCGAGGCATTTGAAGATGCTCGCATGAAGTTCGATGTGCGCTATTACCTTGTAGCCATTTTGTTTATTCTGTTTGACTTGGAAACTGCCTTTCTCTTTCCTTGGGCTGTTACGCTCAAGGAGACGGGTTTGATGGGTTTTTTGATTGGTCTGGAATTTGTGGCTGTGCTCACAATCGGCTTTGTCTATATGTGGAAAAAAGGCGCCCTCGACTGGGAGTAATCAGATGATTGAAGGTGTTCTCAAAGAAGGCTTTGTCACAACGAGTTACGACTCGGTGATGAATTGGGCCAAAACCGGATCCGTGTGGCCTATGACTTTTGGTCTGGCCTGTTGCGCGGTGGAAATGATGCACGCAGCATGTGCCCGATACGACTTGAGTCGTTTTGGTGCTGAGGTGTTTCGTGCAAGTCCACGTCAATCGGATTTGATGATCGTGGCTGGTACCTTGACCAATAAAATGGCGCCGGCCTTTCGTAAGGTCTATGACCAGATGTCGGAACCGCGTTGGGTGATAAGCATGGGCTCTTGTGCCAATGGCGGTGGCTACTATCACTATAGCTATTCGGAGAT
>CAIQYP010000422.1 GCA_903876045.1 uncultured beta proteobacterium
CCGGCTCACCTGCCACCTCGGCCTCCATCACCATCAGTGAAACTTGGGGGACACGCTCCAGATTGCGCGCATGTGCAGCTAGCCCACTGACATGAATCACCAAGGTGCCGTTACTGCCATCGACGGCGAACGGCACCATCGAAACAAAGGGCTGCCCGCTCTCATCCAAAGTGCCTAACGCCGCTACCCGTTGTGCATTCAACAGATTCCGCAGGGCAAGTGTGAGGCGAGGTTCGTGAATCATGATGAAAAGGTAGTCTATGAATGGCGTGGTTATAGCCTATGCAACTTGATATGTATGGCCTCAAAAAACAAACCCCCGGGGCATATGCTGCGCCAGGGGTTGAATTTTGCAGTTGTCGACCTTGTGGATCGAGGTTGAGCAAGCATGGTTTGTGACCGGTCTTGCTTTGTGCTGTGGATTACAGATGCATTTAGTGTATTGGAGCGAGGTCGGCAGCAGATTGCTTTTTTACCTTGAAATTCATTTATTTTGGCATAATCTGCCATTATTTATTGAATATAGATCATCAAAATGACGTTAGACCGATATGACCGGCAAATTCTGGAAATCTTGCAAATTGATGGTCGGATCAACAACCAGGATCTGGCCGACCGCATTGGCCTGTCGCCCTCTCCCTGCTTGCGCCGAGTACGGGCATTGGAAGAGTCCGGCCTGATCGTGGGCTACCGTGCCCTACTGGATTCGCGCAAATTGGGCCTGACTCTAATGGCGTTGGTTCATATTTCCATGGACCTGCACACGCCGGAACGCTTTGCTAACTTTGAAGCTTCGGTCAGTGTGTTGCCCGAGGTGCTGGAATGCCTTCTGATCACCGGCCAGGATGCGGACTACCAACTCAAAGTGGCGGTGCGCGACATGGACCACTACCAAACGCTGTTGCTGGACAAACTCACCCGTATCACAGGTGTGACCGGCGTTCATAGCAGTTTTGTACTGCGGCGTGTGGTGGATAAGACTGCTCTTTCACTCGGCTAAGAAAAACTGTCCGTATGTGCCTTATTGCTTGGAACTGGCAACCCGATAGCGAAACACCACTGCTAATGTTGGCTAACCGCGATGAGTTTTATGCTCGGCCCACGCGTACCTTGCACTGGTGGGAGGATGGACAGGTGCTTGCCGGCAAAGACTTGCAGGCTGGAGGCACCTGGTTGGGTATGAGCCGAAGCGGTCGCTTTGCGGCCCTCACAAATTACCGCCTTCCGGTTAATGAAACAGGAACAAAACCATCGCGTGGTGCGTTGGTAGCGGATTTCCTCCGAGGAAGAAGCGATGCACCAGACTATTTGAAGAAGCTGACAATGCACGCCGACAATTACAACCCTTTTAACCTCATCGTTTTTGACGGATTGCAACTTATGGGAATTGAAAGTCGCAATAAGCGTGCGATTTCCTTTGCGCCCGGCATAGGCGCTGTATCCAATGCCGACTTTGACACGCCCTGGCCCAAGTTGTTGCGTCTGAAAGCGGGATTGCAAGCACTGTGCCATGCTGGGCGAACCGATGTATCCGATTTGCTGCCGCTATTGCATGACAAGTCTTTGGCAACCGATTCGATGTTGCCCAATACCGGTGTTGATCAGGATTTGGAACGCACGCTATCGGCCACGTTTATCGATTCTGAAAAATACGGTACCCGTGCCTGCAGCATTGTGAAAATGCAGCGAAAAAAAGCTTCGTTTTTCGAGGAATGTCATGGTGAACGTGGCATGCTCTCCTCGACGCAACAGCTTTTCACTCTATAAAATTCCGGTCTGGGTTTAAACTAGATTTGTTGCGCGTCATCTAGGCCCAAAGACTGTTCGCCGCTCGCGCAAGCCAGCGGTTTTTTTATTGTGGTTTAACCGTACTGAAATTAGCACAAACTTTCTAACGCGCGTCTGGTAACTCGATCTTCACTTCCAGTACTTCAAGGTTGTCCTGGCGCTCCAGATTAACCTTGATATCCGCTGGGTTTATTTTGATGTATTTGCTTATTACCGCTACCAAGTCTCTTTGCAAGTCCGGCAGGTAATCTGGTTCAGCAGCATTGCGACCGCTACGCTCGTGCATCAAAATCATCTGCAAACGCTCTTTGGCAACTGTCGCAGTTTTCTTTTTTTCGCCAAGAAAAAATGAGAGAAAAGACATGACTTACTTCCCTCCGAACAGACGCTTGAACAGGCCTTGTTTTGGAGCCTCAACAAATCGCATAGGCTTTTCTTCGCCCAGAAAGCGGGCAATTACGTCCTTATAAGCCTCGGACACATCACTGCCTTGCAAATGCACTGCGGGTACACCTTGATTGGAGGCTTGTAAAACTGATTCACTTTCAGGAATGACTCCAATCAAAGGAATTCGCAAAATGTCCTTGATATCGTCAAGCGAAAGCATTTGACCTTGGTCGACACGCGCTGGGTTGTAGCGCGTTATTAACAGATGCTCCTTTACCGGTGCACTGCCTTCCATAGCGCGCTTGGTCTTGCTAGCCAACATGCCCAGAATTCTGTCGGAATCACGCACTGAGGATACTTCCGGATTGGTAACCACCAATGCTTCATCGGCGAAGTGCATGGCCATTAAGGCACCTGTTTCAATTCCTGCCGGTGAATCACAAATGATGAATTCGAAACCCATTGCGCCTAAATCATTCAGTACTTTTTCTACGCCTTCTTGCTTCAAAGCGTCTTTGTCTCGTGTTTGCGAGGCTGCCAGCACAAAAAGGTTTTCGCACTGCTTGTCCTTGATCAGAGCCTGATTCAGATTGGCCTCACCATGAATCACATTGATCAGGTCATACACCACACGGCGTTCACAACCCATGATGAGGTCCAAATTACGCAGACCCACATCAAAATCAATGACCGCGGTTTTATGGCCACGCAGCGCGAGACCTGTTGCAAAGCTGGCACTGGTTGTGGTTTTTCCCACCCCACCTTTACCAGACGTTACTACGATGATTTTTGCCATGCTAGCGTGTTCTTTCTTTGAGAAAATTTCAGTTTTTCAGCGGCTCAATAAGCAATTTTTCTTGCCCATCTTCAGTGGAGAGTCGCACTTGAGCCGGCTTGCCTGCAATGTTTGCGGGCAAGGGGGTCTCACTGGTTCTGTATATCCCGGCAATGGAAATTAATTCCGGTTCCAGACATAGGGAAAAAATTCGTGCCGAAACATTGCCGCGGGCACCTGCCATTGCTTTTCCGCGCAAGGGTGCGTAAACGTGAATATTTCCATCGGCCACTACTTCTGCACCTTGGTTAACCATTGCCAACACCACAAGATCAGCACCGCGTGCATAAATTTTCTGACCTGAACGAATCGGCTTATCAATCACCATCGTTGCAGGCCCTGGCACTTCGCGAACCAACTCAGACACTGTCTCGGTTGCCTTCTCAATGGATTTTTTTACTTTGCTAATTTCCAATGGAACCTGTATCAAACCAACATGTAGCAAAGCATCTGTCCAGTCAGTTGGTTCACCACGAAATGCCAAAGGAAGTAGATTGCAGGAACGCATTCCTTTTAACAAAGCCTCGATATCTGACCACTCTGCATCACGCTTAAGTGATGAAAAATCAAGAACAACGGGATCCTGGTCAAAAAATCCGGCCCTTTCTCCCGAATCACCATAGAGCCTGCATAAGTCATTCGCCACGGCAGCCAAATGATTGGATTTCAGCATCAAGGCAACCAGAGGCAACTGGGCACTTTTGATTTCAAAACTCACATTGCTTTGCGTTGCTGATTGACCTGTGGGTTGAACGGACATGGGGAAAGAGATTTGGCTTGATGCCGAAACAGAACAGGCCAAATCTTACTTGATCAGGCTAGGCAAATGGACTTTCCGGCGTGACAACATTTTTGTTTTTTTAGATGGTACTTATCCTGTCTTCTTATCTTCTTTTTAAGAAAAAGAGTAGTAGTAGTAGATAGAGCCAAGTTGTTTTTTGTGGGTAAGGCTATTTTTCTTAATTAAATCATAGACTTAGCAATCTCCAACTCATGTTGGCTAGCGTGTTTTTTTATGTACCTGAAAACTGGATAACTTTACATTCTTTGGATAGCTTGTGCATAAGTAGCCTGTTGTTATAGCTTTATCCACAGCTTTACTCATTGACAGCATTGGGATTTCAATCTCCTGTTCTGGCTGTACTAGTTTGTGCTTTGAAGTGGCGCAAAATGAGGGAAAAGTGGATACTTCTTGACTGAGTAAGCATAAAAAAGCCCTTGTTTTCGTTACATTGTTTGCTACTAAAAATGTAGCATTTATGGATATCTATGAGTGAAAAGAAATCTTTTGAAACGGCCCGTGAAACGCTTAAGCAACTGACGTTACGTAAGCTTCCCCCTACTCCGGTGAATTACAAGGCTATCTACAACGAGATTGCCGGCATACCTTCCGTAGAGCACTTTCCAGCGCAGGAGTTGCGTGGTATTGCTTCGGCGTTACAAGCAAAGACTCCCGGTCAGCAACGCCAGAAAGGCTTACTGGAATCTTCGATAGACCGAATGAATTGGGATGGTGTGCGTGCGGCTCTTGTGGCCTACGCCAGTTTTTTACCAATTGGAACGGAGTCCGGAAATCCCAGTGTGCCCGTAGCATTGATGTCAGATACAGTGCCAGCGTTGACACCAGAATTTTTGGCGCAAATGGGTCGCCTGATCGAATACGCCCAACCGGCGCTTGGCTCAGACGATCAGCGGTTTGTCGAACAAAGCCGGGAGTTGATCAAGGCCTTGAAGCAACCGGCTATCGATATCGTTGCAGTCAAACAGCTGTTGGTTAACTACAGCCATCGGTTGTCATTTGCAGCAGAAGATCAAGCCGAAATCAAGAATGCATTGCTCAAATTGTTGCATTTGGTTTTCGAAAATATTGGCGATTTGAGTCTTGATGAGCAGTGGCTAAAAGGTCAGATGGATGCGCTCAAAGTTGCCTCAGCTCCACCTCTGTCTTTGCGGCGGCTCGATAATGTAGCAAGTCTTCTCAAAGATGTCATCAGCAAACAAAAGGATGCAAAGGAAAAGACCTCACTAGCGCAAGCAGAGATGCGCCAGTTGCTGGCCGCATTTATCGATCGTCTGTCACAGATGCTTCAGTCCACTGGCACTTTTCAGGAGAAGATGGAAGAAAGTGCACGTTTGATTGAAAGTGCAAAGTCGATCGAAGAGATTGCACCTGTTCTAAAAGATGTGGTGGGTGCCACTCGCAATGTTGTTAAAGATACTTTGTCAGCACGAGATGAGTTGCAGTCCATGCGTGAGCAAGCCAATTCCACTCAGGCTGAAATTGCTAAATTGCACCAGGAGTTGGACCGCATAAGTACCCAGGCCCGCCATGATCCACTTACCGGAGCACTCAATCGCCGTGGCCTGGAAGAAGCACTTGAAAGGGAAATCTCGACTGTTAGACGCAAGGAGACCCCCCTGAGTGTTGGCTTGCTGGACATTGACAACTTCAAGGCACTGAATGACGCAATGGGGCACGCTATGGGTGATGGTGCTCTGAAACATCTAGCTCAGGTTGCACGTGAATGTATGCGTCCTCAAGATACCCTTTCACGATACGGGGGAGAAGAATTCGTCATACTCTTGCCCGACACCGTCCTGGAAAAGGGAATTGAAGCAATGACCCGTTTACAACGGGAGTTGACCAAGCGGTTCTTCATGGCCGGGACAGAAAAAGTACTAATTACCTTTAGCGCTGGTGTAGCTCAGTTGAACAATGATGAACCTGGGATGGAAGCCATCCGTCGTGCTGATCAAGCCATGTATTTGGCCAAGCGTGCAGGAAAGAACAGGGTCGTTGGCACTTGAATTTTTTTTAAAAAATGTGAAAGTAGAAAATATATGGCGTATTTGATTTTTGGTTTGCTGCTATTTTTGGGCGTGCATTCAGTGCGTATTTTTGCTGATAGTTGGCGTACACAAACCATTGCCCGCGTGGGTGAAAATGCCTTTAAAGGCGGTTATACGCTCTTGTCGTTGCTGGGTTTTGTGCTAATCGTTTGGGGCTTTGGAGTAGCACGTGAAGTGCCTGTTGTGTTGTGGACACCACCGCCCGCCATGCGTCATGCTGCGGCCTTGTTCAATGTATTGGCCTTTGTATTGTTGATGGCGGCTTACGTACCTCGCAATGGCATCAAGTCACGCGTTCACCATCCGATGGTGCTGGGAGTCAAGACTTGGGCTTTTGCACACTTGATCTCGAATGGAAATGTGGCGCATGTGGTTTTGTTTGGTGGCTTCCTAGCCTGGGCCGTGCTTGACTTCATCAGTGCACGCCGCCGTGATCGAGCTCAAGGTGTTCAGTATCCGAGTGGAACGGTCTCGGCGACCATGTTGACAGTGCTACTTGGCGTAGTAGTCTCTGGGGTGTTCGCCATGTGGCTGCATGGACTGTTGATTGGAATCAAGCCGTTTGGTTAATGGAAGTAGCATTCGCTTAGTGCTCCATAAACCATTGGATGAAGTATTTGGCAACAAAGCCCACCATGCCAAAGGCCAGTCCTAAAAAGATGACAAAGGTGCCGAACTTACCGGCCTTGGACTCCCATGCAAGATGGCCGATGATGAACAGCATGTAGAGCATGAAGCCGCCCACGCCAAAGCTAAGACCAAAGGCTGCAAGTTGCTCTTCAGAAAGACCAAACATTAAGATGTGCCCCGCTGACTGTCGGGTACCGACAGGGAATCTCGTGCAGGTAAGTGGGAGGCATCCACTAAGTCATGGTAAGCGTGCCAACTTGCGTGTCCTAACAAAGGCAACACAAAAATCAATCCCAGCATCAAGGAGCCAATACCCAACATCGTGAAAATCATGATGATGCTAGCCCAGAAAGCCATGGGAATAGGATTGGCAAGCACGGTCTGCCAACTCATTAATACCGCTTGCATCAACGTGATGCGGCGGTCTAATAACAAAGGCATAGCAACCACACTGGACGCAAACATAGGTGCTGCCAACACACCTCCGACAGCCAGCCAGATTTCAAACAACCAACCCTCGCGTGCCAACATGACGTGCTGTACAAAGTCCATGGGGCCATTGATGGGTACCGGAGCCAGCAAGGTGATCAGGGCCGCAGAAGTAAATACCCAACCAGTCGCCGCTGCCGCCAGCAATACGCCAAACTGCACCATGCACCAATAGTCGTTATCCCATTTATTGAAATGGTTGTTCTGCCAGTTAAACCAAGTTTTTAGTACGACGGAAAAAGTTGGCTGCTCATTGTGCTGAATGGCTCGACTCAACGCATACAGGCTAGTGGCCAGTACTGGCGCAATTACCAAAAAGCCCGACAGTGCACCAGCCAACAGCCAAAAGTGGTCGTGTGTCACGGCCACGATTGCAACGCCGGCCACGCTCATTGCGACACCGTGCATCACGCTAACCCATCCTGCTTTGGCAATATCGCGCCATGCCATGAACAGCCAAGTCAGAGGCTGCATCAAGCTTACGGTTCGAATCTTCGGCGCTTCGTTTGGAACAAGGGTGTTGGGCATGGAGGTAGGAGGTCGAGTGTAGAGCCGCTCCCATCTTACAAGCCTGATGTTGGTCAAACGTAAAAGCTGCTTACATAATGGCGGAGTCTCATTATTGAAGGAGTGCCACTATGTCACGATCTGTACTTGAAGAAGCAAAGCTGCATGCCGCTATTCGTGAGCATGTGGCTCAACACGAGGCGGGCATTGTCCAAGAGGTGCAGGATGCTGTTGCAGCGAATGCAGTGGTCGTGGTCGGGATGGCTGCGAATCCTTTTCCGAAAAAGGCCTGCAGGGCTTTGGACACAGCGGGCGTCAAATACCGGTATCTACAGTACGGCAGCTATTTTCATGGCTGGCGCAGGCGCAACGCGCTAAAGATGTGGACCGGTTGGCCCACATTTCCCATGGTCTTTGTCAAGGGTACGCTGGTCGGAGGGTTTACTGATTTAGAAACCCTGATTGCCAGTGGCGAACTCAAGACTATGTTGGCTTGAACACGCTACTGGTTAGCGCATAACGGACTGGTTTTATTGTTTCGGAGCCGGCTTGGCATCAGGTCCACTGTGCATCCGGTGCTCCCCTTCAGCGCGCATGCCCATCTTGGCGTGCTCGGCATCAAAAGTTTTCTTTTGCTCTGCACTTAAGGCGGCGTAAAAGGTTTTTGTTGCTTCAGCGCGTTTGTCCATGTTGGCTTCCATCGCTGTCATGCGCTCCTTGTGCAAAGCCCGCATCTTGTCAATGCGTTCGGGTGTTGTGAGTTTGTCCATTTCTGCGCGATCCGGACGTTTGTTCATCATGTCTGCCGGTGGCTTCATGCTATCTGCGAAGGTGTTCCAGGCGGCTTCCTGAGAAGTTGTAATTTTGAGCTTGGCTTTCAGGTCGGCTAGATGCTTGGCATGCATTTGCGCCATCTTGGCAGGATCGCGGTGCGGCATGCCTTCGTGGCCCATCATGCCATCGCCCATTTGCGCAAACGCGGCGCTGCCTGCTACAGCCATCACACCGGCCACGACCATGGATTGAATTAGTTTTTTCACAGTTTTTCCATTTTTTCAGAGTGGTCATTCGCGGACATCGCTTACAACCTGCAAGCAGTCTGCGCTGCCTGTGTAACGGTCATATGGTGATGAGAAAAGCCTTTGTAAAGTTGTCTGAAAAGCAGCACTTCGCTTGGGCTGACAATACAGCTTGCGCGGCCTGTTCTGCGCAATAAACAAGAAGGAAAGCTGTGTTCAAGAATGTGATGATGTACCGCATGCTGTCGCCCTGGACGGTGACGCTTGCGCAATTGGAAGAGGCGCTGGAGCCAGCGCGTTATGTGGAATGTGCCGGTTCGCAGGAGAAGTCCGTCGGTTGGGTCGAGCCCCGTGGTAAAGCTAATGGAGCGCTAGCTGAAGTGGTAGGCGGTCAGTGGATTCTCAAACTGATGGTGGAAACCAAAGTCTTGCCGGCTTCGGTAGTGAAGCGACGGGCTCAAGAGCAATTGGCTCATATTGAAGCTACCACCGGTCGCAAGCCTGGCAAGAAAGAAGCGCGCGAGATTTTGGATGATGCCCGTATGAGCCTGATGCCCATGGCCTTTACCAAGCAGGGTGCGACCGTAGTCTGGATCGATCCGCAGGCGATGCTGCTAGTTCTCGACGCTGGCAGCCAGGGCCGGGCTGACGAGGTCATGACTTGCCTGATCAATGCCATCGAGGGCTTTGCCGTGCAATTGATCAACACCGAGATGTCACCGGCTGCGTCCATGGCGCAATGGCTGGCTGCCAAGGAAGCGCCAGCCGGATTTACCGTGGACCGCGAATGCGAACTGAAAGCTGCGGACGAGTCCAAGGCGGTGGTGCGTTACACCCGCCATGCGCTGGATACCGACGAGGTGACTGAGCACATTGCCATGGGCAAGATGCCGACTCGCCTGGCGATGACCTGGAACGACCATGTGTCTTTTGTGCTGACAGAAGCGCTGCAATTGAAAAAAGTCGCTGTGCTCGATGTGGTGTTTGAGGCCGCATCGGCTTTGGCTTCGGACGGAAAAGATGACAACTTTGACGGTGATGTGGCGATTGCCACCGGCGAGTTGCAGAAG
>CAIQYP010000423.1 GCA_903876045.1 uncultured beta proteobacterium
ACGGTAATTGCACATGGCAAGCACGACAAAGTGCGTATCTTCAAGATGCGTCGTCGCAAGCACTATCAGAAACGTCAAGGGCACCGCCAGCAGTTCACCGAACTGCAAATCGGCGCGATTGCAGCATAAGGGGCAAGAGTCATGGCACAGAAAAAAGGCGGCGGCTCTACGCGAAACGGACGAGATTCCAAGCCTAAAATGCTCGGCGTGAAGTCCTACGGTGGTGAATTGATCAGTGCAGGCGCGATCATTGTTCGCCAGCGCGGCACCAAGTTCCACCCCGGAACCAATGTTGGTATCGGCAAGGATCACACCCTGTTTGCACTGGTCGAGGGCACTGTGTCCTTCGCAGTCAAGGGCGCTTTGAACAAGCACACAGTGAGCATTACTGCAGCGTAATCTGCTAGCGAAGCTCCCCCCAAGAACCCTGCGCCGCAAGCGCGGGGTTTTTCGTTTATAACCACAGCGAGTGGCCACACCATGAAGTTCGTCGACGAAGCCTATATAGACATCTCTGCCGGAGACGGCGGGGCCGGGTGCGTCTCGTTCCGGCATGAAAAGTACAAAGAATTTGGTGGCCCAAATGGTGGTGATGGTGGCCGCGGTGGTCACGTTTTTGCTGTGGCCGATTCCAACCTCAACACTTTGGTCGATTTTCGCTTTGCGCGCCGGCACGAAGCCAAGCGCGGTGAGCATGGTATGGGATCCGACATGTTCGGCGCTGCAGGTGATGACATTACCCTGAAGATGCCTGTGGGCACCATCATCACCGACGCCGAAACCGGCGAAGTGCTGTTCGAGTTGTTGGTTCCTGGCGAGGTAATCACCATTGCCAAGGGTGGCGACGGCGGCTTTGGTAACTTGCGCTTCAAGAGCGCCATCAACCGCGCTCCTCGCCAAAAAACACCCGGCTGGCCCGGCGAAAAGCGTGAGCTCAAGCTCGAATTGAAAGTTTTGGCCGATGTCGGACTCTTAGGCATGCCCAATGCAGGCAAGTCGACATTCATCACAGCCGTTTCCAACGCCCGTCCCCGTATTGCCGACTATCCATTTACAACCCTCCATCCCAATCTGGGTGTAGTGCGTGTCGCCCCTGAGCAGAGTTTCGTGGTAGCCGACTTGCCTGGATTGATTGAAGGTGCCGCCGAAGGTGCGGGTCTGGGACACCAATTCCTGCGTCATTTGCAGCGTACCCGCTTGCTACTGCACATTGTCGATATTGCACCGTTTGATGAAGGCGTGGACACAGTCAAACAGGCCAAGGCTATCGTTAACGAGCTCAAGAAGTACGACGCCAACTTGTACAACAAGCCGCGTTGGCTGGTGCTCAACAAGGTGGACATGTTGCCATTGGAAGAGCGCGAGGCTGTGATCAAAGACTTTATCAAGCGCTACAAATTCAAAGGCCCGGTGTTTCAGATTTCAGCACTCACGCGTGAGGGTTGTGAACCGCTTATCAAAGAAATTTACAAGCATGTGAAGGCACAGCAAGTGGCTGAGCAGCCGCATGTGGAAGTCGACCCCCGCTTTACCGGCGAACCCGGTGACCTAGCTAACCCTTGAGACAGGTGTCATCGGTTTGACCAAAAAGCCCCATTCCACTGTGCTGCGCAAAGCCAAGCGCGTGGTGATTAAAGTCGGCTCCAGCCTGGTGACCAATGAAGGTCGCGGTCTGGACGAGCAAGCCATAGGCGAGTGGTGCCGCCAGATCGCGCACCTGATGCGCGATGGGCGTGAGGTCATCATGGTGTCCAGTGGCGCCATCGCCGAGGGTATGAAACGTCTGGGTTGGGCGGTGCGGCCCAAGGCAATTCAGGAACTTCAAGCGGCCGCCGCGGTCGGGCAAATGGGCTTGGCCCAGATGTACGAAACCAAATTGCGTCAGAACGAGTTGGGCAGCGCCCAAGTGCTGCTTACGCACGCTGATCTGGCTGACCGGGAGCGCTACCTTAACGCGCGTTCTACATTGCTGACGTTGCTCAAACTGGGTGTAGTACCGGTAATCAATGAAAACGATACTGTGGTTAACGACGAAATCAAGTTCGGCGATAACGACACTTTGGGAGCACTTGTCGCCAATCTGGTGGATGCCGATGCATTGATTATCCTGACCGATCAAAAGGGACTGTTTACGGCTGACCCTCGTAAGGATGCCAGTGCGCAGTTTGTAACCGAGGCCAAGGCCGGCGACCCAGAACTGGAGCGTATGGCGGGTGGCGCTGGCTCCAGCATAGGCCGTGGCGGCATGCTGACAAAGATTCTGGCTGCCAAGCGCGCCGCTGGTTCGGGTGCATCGACCGTAATCGCCTGGGGCCGGGAGCCCGATGCGCTGATGCGTTTGACCGCGGGCGAGTCGATTGGCACCTTGCTGGTAGCACAAACGCAGAAAACCCAGGCGCGTAAGCAGTGGATTTCCGATCATTTGCAAATGCGTGGAGCGGTGGTAGTGGACGCTGGCGCCGTACTCAAAATACGTGACGGCGGAAAGAGCCTGCTGCCTATCGGTATGGTGCAGGTGGATGGAGACTTTTCACGCGGCGACGTGATTGCGGTACTGGACGCCAGTGGCACTGAAATCGCCCGTGGTCTGGCGAATTACGCCAGTGCCGAAGCGCGCCTCATTTGCCGCAAACCGTCTAGCGAAATTGAGCGTTTGCTAGGGTATGCAGCCGAGGCCGAAATGTTGCACCGGGATAACCTGGTTATTAGTCGCCAGTGAGGTCCGTCAATTGGGTCTAGTTGACCTTTGTATCCTGACCAGGTTTTCGTCCGCTCTTTAGTGCGGTGATGATTTCCTTCTGACTGGTCGCCAAGCGATTCTGGCATCCGCCTTGTCGGGCAAAAGCCTGCGCGTGACGGGAAGGCATGTTGTCATTTAGGGCTTTCCACGCTGGATTGACCAAAGTTGACCATTGTCCAGAAGCGCCCAATCGTGCATAGGTTTTTACTTCATCGCTGATACAGCGTATTCCTTCATAGACTGCATTGGTGCTCCCCGTGGCATTGGTCATGACGATGACATAGCGCACTACGCCGTCCCCTCCAACAGCTATGGTCTCAGGGTCCACCCCGACTCTGACCGATACATGTGGGGGCATGTCCAGAGGGATCAATTTATCCTTGGAAAAGGAAGGTGGTGGCGGAATCTGCTCTTCCGTCCAGTCGGGATTGTCCAGACCATTGCCGGACTGCGCCACGCATAAGAGGGGTGCAAGTGCCAGCGCTGCTGACAAACTCAGCAAGGCCGCGAGATTGATTTTCATAAAGGCTCAGAGTAATTGCCACCAGATTTCTCTTCGACAGCGGGGGCAGGGGATTGGTTTGCGGTTGGTGCAGGGGTAGGCGCCCATGCGGTGGGCTCCATGTCGCGCGATCGATTTCCGTGGCGTAAATAGCGGTTGCGTATCTCATTGCGCGGCAAAAAGCGCGCTAGTTCGGTGAGCGCCATCTCATACACCCCACGTTTGAATTCGACCACGGCTTCCAGTGGAACCCAGTAGTCGTTCCAACGCCAAGCGTCGAACTCCGGATGGTCAGTGGCACGCAGGTTCAAATCCCAGTCGTGGCCGGTAAGCTGTAGCAAATACCAAATTTGCTTTTGGCCCTTGTAATGGCCACGCGCGTCGCGTCGTATGTACCTGTCTGGCACCTCGTAGCGCAACCAGTCTCGGGTACGGGCAACAATAGCGACATGCTCCGGATGAAGCCCCACTTCTTCATGCAACTCTCGGAACATGGCTTGCTCCGGGGTTTCGCCCCGGTCAATGCCACCCTGCGGAAATTGCCAGGAGTGTGTGCGTATCCGTTTGCCCCAAAATACCTGATTCTTCTGGTTGAGCAGGATGATGCCGACATTGGGGCGAAAGCCGTCCCGGTCAAGCATAATCAAACCCCAATTCTTAAACTTCGTTCATTATGCACAGCAAGTGAGGTGCATCAAGCAACGGAGTCTTCTTGCAGCCATTGAAGTTCACTAAGTAGCGCCATGAAAGCTTCCCAATTCCTTATTTCCACCCTTAAAGAAGCGCCAGCTGATGCCGAAGTCGTTAGTCACAAGCTAATGATGCGTGCAGGGTTAATCAAAAAGCTCGGTGCGGGCATTTATAGCTATATGCCCATGGGGCTGCGGGTCATCCGCAAAGTCGAGGCTATCGTGCGCGAAGAGATGAACCGCGCCGGTGCCGTTGAAGTGTCTATGCCGGTGGTGCAGCCGGCCGAACTGTGGCAAGAGACAGGACGTTTTGAGGCTATGGGGCCTGAGTTGCTGCGTATCAAAGACCGGCATCAGCGCGACTACGTGGTGCAGCCCACCAGCGAAGAAGTGGTGACCGACATCGCTCGCCAGGAAATCAAGAGCTACAAGCAGTTGCCCAAGAACCTGTATCAAATCCAGACCAAATTTCGTGATGAGCGCCGTCCTCGCTTTGGCTTGATGCGCGGGCGCGAGTTCACCATGAAGGACGCCTATAGCTTTGACCGTGACCAGGATGCTGCCAAGGCTAGCTACCAGATCATGGCCAAGGCCTACCGCAAGATTTTCGACCGCTTCGGCCTGGTGTACCGTGCCGTGGCCGCCGACAGCGGTGCCATTGGCGGTGACTTGTCGGAAGAATTCCAGGTGATTGCCGCTACCGGCGAAGATGCCATCGTCTATTGCCCGAACAGCGACTATGCCGCCAATATGGAAAAGGCTGAGGCGCTGGCGCCGACCGGCATGCGTGCCGCCGCGACCCAGACGCTGGAGAGAGTGTCAACACCCGGCATGAGCACCTGCGTGGACGTAGCAAATTACCTGAAGCTGCCGATTGAGAATTCGCTTAAGTCGCTGGTGGTGGCTACCGACGAGCGCAATGACAAGGGCGAGATCGTTAAGTCTCGCGTCTGGCTGTTGTTGATTCGCGGAGACCGAAGCATGAACGAGGTCAAAGTCGGCAAGGTGCCGGGTTTGGCTGGTTTTCGCTTCGCCTCGTTGCCTGAGATTGATGAGCACTTTGGCTGCGAGCCGGGGTATTTGGGGCCGGTTGGCCTGAAGAAGCCATTGAGCGTGGTGGTCGACCGTGAAGTGGCGTTGATGTCTGACTGGATTTGCGGCGCCAACGTGGCTGACTATCACCTGAGCGGTGTGAACTGGGGTCGTGATCTGCCTGAGCCTGATGTGATTGCTGATTTGCGCAACGTGATCGAAGGCGATTTGTCGCCAGACGGAAAAGGCACCTTGGCGATTGAACGCGGTATCGAAATCGGCCATGTGTTCTACCTGGGCACCAAATACAGCCGCGCTATGAACGCCACCTTTCTGGATGTGAATGGCAAGCCGCAGTTTATGGAAATGGGCTGCTATGGCATCGGCATCACGCGCCTGCCTGCCGCCGCCATTGA
Source organism: uncultured beta proteobacterium (assembly GCA_903876045.1). Lineage (GTDB taxonomy): Bacteria > Pseudomonadota > Gammaproteobacteria > Burkholderiales > Burkholderiaceae_C > Allorhodoferax. The sequence goes on from CAIQYP010000423.1 coordinate 5,380, forward strand.
ACAAAACCACGACGAGCGCGGCATCATCTGGCCGGACTCGCTGGCACCCTTTACCGTGGTGTTGTGCCCAATCAGCCCGGATCGGTTCCCCGACGTCAAGGCTGCTGCTGACAAGCTTTATGCCGATTTGATGGAAGCCGGAGTGGACGTGATTCTGGATGATCGCAATGAGCGACCCGGTGCCATGTTTGCCGATTGGGAACTCATTGGTGTACCGCATCGCGTGACCTTGGGTGACCGTGGTCTGAAAGAAGGCATGGTTGAGTACCAGCACCGTCGCGACAAAGCCGCTACCAGTGTGCCCGTGGCTGAAATCTTGGGCCTGATCCAGGGGCGCCTGAAAGCATGACTCTGCAGGAGGCTGCGCGAATTTTGACCGACCGGCGCAGTGTCCTTACCATGCTTGGTGCGTCGGCCTTGCTCGGGTTGCCAGAACTGGGCTACGCGGGTGCCCAAATTGAAGAGCCATTGGCCGACGCAGTGCGCAATGCGATGAGCGCCGCCGTAAGTAGCGGTGACCCCCCGGAGCCGGTGTTTGCTGATACCGAGGCCCGGCTGCATTACCTGCGTTGGAAAGTGGAGATGAACACCCGTCTGGTGGCGCGCAAGTCGGATCTTAAAACCCTGCAGCACCGAGATGAGTTTCTTCAGACGCTTTGGTATAACTGCAAGCGCGCCAAGTTGGATGTGGCCATGGTGCTGGGCTTGATCCAGGTGGAAAGCAACTTTCGCCAGTTTGCCGTTAGCAGCGTGGGGGCACGTGGTTATATGCAGGTAATGCCGTTCTGGGCGCGCAGCATTGGCGATGGGGATGCCAACACACTCTTTCAGATGAAGCTGAACCTGCGTTTTGGCAGCGTTATCTTGCGTCACTACTTGAATCTTGAGCAGGACAACCAGTTTATGGCCTTGGGCCGCTACAACGGCTCGCGCGGCAAACCCGCGTACCCTGACGCCGTGCAGGGTGCCCGGCGCCATTGGGAGTTTTCGGTTTAACGTTTAGTCTGGCTTACCTTGAAGCACTTGTGCCAGTTCGCCCGATTCGTACATTTCCATCATGATGTCGGAGCCGCCGATAAATTCACCCTTGATGTAGAGCTGTGGAATGGTGGGCCACTGGCTGTA
>CAIQYP010000424.1 GCA_903876045.1 uncultured beta proteobacterium
AGCAATTGCCGTATTCGGATGCATCACTTCACCCACTGTAAACAGCTTTTGGCGGGAACTGCACCCGTAGGTGAACACCCATGCTGGGCTCCGGTCTTCGACAGTTACAGGCGTAAGTGGTTGATTTCATTAGCCCCGAGGTTGAAACGTGCCCCTACAAGAGGCTCATCTGCTGCGTTTGACTGGGTAGTTTGACCTTCAGTGCCTTGAACACCTTGCTGTCTTCTTCCGTGATGGAAGACACGCCCGAGAGGGGTTCTGCGCCGTTGATGGATACCCGGTGATGCTGAATGCGTTTGAGGGTTTGTAAAGCCCTCTCTGGCGTTACGCCCGTGTTGCCTGCGCGTAGGCGCATACGCATAACCCGGTGCAATATCAGCGCCATAAAGCAGATTGACGCATGGGCTCGAATGCGTTCTGGCAGGCGGTGATATACCGGCCCAATTTCCAATTCGGATTTCAGTACCTTAAACCCGCGTTCAATATCTGCCAGCGATTTGTAGCGCTCGATTATTTTTGTCGGTTCTATGTCTTTGACGTTGGTGACCACCAGCAGTTTGCCGTCCATCATCTCTGAGAGCTTGAGGGCCCCTTCATCAATGGCATAGCTGAACAACTCGTCCTTGAGATTCACCTTGATGATGTTGCCCAAATGGCTCTCCCGCACCTCGTGATAGAAGCGCGCCTTGGCGCCACTGTCTGAGAGCTTGCGTCCACGCTTTTTTGCACCAAGGTCTTGCTCATCGAGTTTGCCCACCCAGGCGTTGGCCTGCGCCTGCAACTCATCAATTTTTGCCTGGCGCTTTTGCCGCTGCTCAAGTGCTGTGGCGGGGTCATGGGCCAGCACCAGACGCAGATCATTCCAGGCCACCTCCGCTGTGATTTCGGCACTGGCTTGGATGCACAGTTGCTGAAGTGGATTCAATAGATCCACGAACTCGCTATAGCGCCTGCCTGGCACCGCCAGAATGAACTCCAGTGCTTGGCCACTGGGCAGTGTCAGCTTGCGTAACTCATCCAAATTGTCCAAGCTGAGCAAGCCTCTGTCGGCGACCAGAATCAAGCGGCGCAGATTGGGGAAGCGCTCCATCACCTTCTTGAGAATCGGCAGCAAAGTCTTCGCCTCGGCCGTGTTGCCATCAAAGACTTCGTGATAGATCGGCAGGCCATCAGCCGTTTGCACCACCCCCAGCATGAACTGCTTTGCAATCAAGCCTTCTTTGGCCATGCCGAACTTGCGCACATCGCCCTCTAAGGTGGAGAGTCCCTCGGCGCGGATGGTAGTCATGTCGTAGAAGGCCAGTGAAAGATCACGATCCACCAGCGGACGCAGCAAACCAGCCACCACGCCGTCAACTGCATCCTGGTTATCCATCAGCGCATCCATGCTGCGCAGCAGTTGCTGATGGGTAACTGTTTTGACTTCAATATCGGGAAGTGCCACCGTTTGCAGCCATCGCAGCACGCCGAGTTTGGAGTCCGGATCGCAAAGGCGGTTGAGCACCATGATGCGAATAAGCGCTTCCACATCGATGGTGTGACGGGTGCGCCGAAAGACGCGGCGCAAATCGGAGAAACCCAATTCCTTCCAGATTTCGGTCAGCGTCCAGACGTTACCCAAGGCGCGGGCGGATTCAAAGGTAAGGGATGAAGCTGAGATTGCCGGTACCAGTTTGACGGGCTCACGGCCAGCAACTTTGAGAAGACCATCAATAACTGAATCAAGTTCACCGCTGAGTTGGTCGGCACGCCCGAGGGTGGCGACGGTGCGCTTTTTGACGCGCCCGTCATCGTCGCGAAAGGACTCGATGAGTTGAACGTAGCGGCGGGGACCGGATGTGGTTACCTTGACATACATGCCCCCACTCTATCATAAACATTTACACAAGCAAAATAGTTACTTATATGGAAAAAACGTGCCCCCACAAAAAAACGCGGAAATCGCTTCTAAGTTGTTGATTTCATTGAAGGCGGACTTCCGAAAGTGGCGTGAACTGTCGAACTCGGGAGGTATGCACCCAGTGCGCCCAACTGGCAACAAAGAAGATGTGCAGCAGGTAGATAGAGTAGGAGTACTCGCCGATGCGGCCCAGGAAGCCAGAAAATCCGCTGTTTGGCAGCGCAAAGGAGCTGTCATACCAGGCGATGGCAACGGCAAAAACCATCCCCTCCAGTGTGGGCAGCCAGATCCAGAGGGCACTGGGCGACGGATAGGAAGGGCTGTGGTAAAAGCCGCCCAGATTGTCGAAACACCAATAGAACGCGCAGAAGGCCAGCAGCAGAAGAACCACCGGAAAATGCTGGCGTGCAATTCGCGAGCGCCACTGAAAGCAAAGCATGCCCAAAACGAATTGGTCGATCCTGCCAACAATGGTCCAAAACGCCAGCGTCTGTACTTCTCCGGTTTGGTAGTGCACGAGGGCGCGTCCGGCAATCGCCAGTGCCAACACAAACAATGGCCACGCTTTGGCTCTGCGCAGCAGCCCAAGTAGCGCCGGCAACAGCAAATAGAAATGGAATTCAACCGTGATGGACCAGCCACCATTGGGAAGGGTCGGGTACAGCAATCCCTTGCCAATCGATGCAAAAAACGCCGATGCGCTAACGCCGCCAAGTATGTCCCTTGCGCCGCAAATTAGGATCACCACAACCAGCAAGGGGAGCAGACGCAGCGCGCGGTTGCAAAGAAAGCCGGCGAATGAGAACTGCGCCCCGTACAGGAGCTTGGCAAACAAATAGCCACTCAGGCTCATGAAAAGTGCGACGCCGGTATGGCCCTCGTCCAGCAGCGCCAGCGGGAAAACCAGTGGTGCCATGGCAAAGGGCACAGGGTAGCCGTTCGACCAGTGCAAAAAGTGCCAGGCGAAGACCAGAAAGGCGGCCAGGGCCCGCACGTGGTCCAGCGCAATATAGCGGGAGCCGGTTGATGATTGCATGTGCAAAATTCCTGATTGCGCGATCGTGGCCTGCCCCTCAGGGCAAATCCCGCGCCGGTTCCTGGGTAAGGTAAGGCAGCCAGGGGATCTCTTTGCGCGGGGGGAATGCGGGGCCCGGCCAGATGCTGTCCAGCGTCATGTTGGGACTGTGTGATGGGTCGCTCTGCAGCACCTGCTGCCAGCGGCTGCGAAAACGGCTGGCTTCATCAGCGTCAGCGGCAGTTCTGTAAGACTTCGGATCTACTTGGCTGCGCACTTTTGCTTGGGGAGTCCAGACATTGTTGTAGCCCGACTGTGCCAGGCGCAGGCAGAGGTCCAGTTCAAAATGGGTCTGCGGAAACTGCCCGGCATCCAGGCCATGGACCTGCCTCCAGGTCGCCGCGCGCAGCACAAGGCAACCCGGCGCCAGGGCACTGACATGCTGGGTCAGCGCAGCGCGCCCCGCCACACCGGTGATAGCACTGTCCAGGCCCTGATAAGGGCTGTGGAAGGGCATGGCGGCATCCGCGCGCGCGCACAGCACAATGGCCGCATGCCGGATGTTCCCGTGAGCGTCCAGATGCATCGGGCCGACTGAACCAACGCCCGCACGGCAGGCCTGCCGGACCAGTTCCTGCAGCCACTGCGCATCGTCGACCTGCAGGTCCGAGCGCAGCAGACACAGCAGTTCGCCCTGTGCTTGTCGCACCACCCGGTTGATAGATTGCGCCAACGATTCGCTATGGAGCGGCGTGCAAGGGAGCACTTCAAGTGCGGGCCAGAGCGTGCAGTCAGGCACAGGAACCGCCGGGGCGCTGCTGCCCCAGACAAGGACAGAAACGCTTGGCGTGGGCATCGGTAACGCGAGAACAGGGTGAACAAAGCTGCCCACGCTGGGGACCACACAGGCGCTTTCTTGCAGGCGTTCCATATGCTCCTGGACTACCCGCTGCGCGGCCCTCTTCACATAGTCCTTGTGCCCGTGGTGAACCGCAGTGGATCCGTCAACGGCGCGCCAGTGGTAGAGCACAAACGGGATGTGGCAAATGTTTTGCGGCGCGATGCGTTCGGAACATCGCAGCGCCACGTCCCAGTCCTGGCAACCTTCCACACCCGAGCGAAATCCCCCTAGGCCACGGAGCAATTCGGTTCGATAAACGCCGAGATGGCTGACAAGGTTTTGCGACTCCAGAAGCGCCGCATTCCAGGCCGGCTTGAAATACGGGTCAAACCGCCGGCCCTGGGCATCCATCTTGTCCTCATCGCTGTAGAGCAGGTCATAGCGAGGGTTGGCATTCAGGTTGGCCACAACCAGATACAGCGCGTGCGGTGCCAGTTCATCGTCGTGGTCCAGCAAGGCCACGAACTCACCTCTGGCCATGGCCATCGCGCTATTGGTGGAGGCGGAAATATGCCCGTTGTCCGGGCGCAGCAGGATGCGGATGCGTGGGTCCAATTGCGCATATTCCTTGAGAACCCGCGCCACATGGGGAGTGGTGGAGGCATCGTCGGCAATGCAAAGCTCCCAATTTGTATAGCACTGTTGACGCACCGAATCAATCGCTTTGCGCAGCCACTTTTCCGGCGTGTCAAAGGTGGGTAGCAGAACCGATAGCAGCGGTTGATAGGCCAGTGCCCGCAAGTGCAGGGCTATGGCGCGCCGGTCTGCCGCGCTCAATTGGTCATGGGTGCGCACCCAGTGGCCATAGGCAAAGCCCTGCCGGACCAGTATTCCAGCCCGTAACCAAATACCGGCTAGGCCCTGCGTCCGTGCCACCCGCCACAACAATTGAATTGACGAACGTTTGAAGACACGGTTGCCGATGGCGCGCAGGGTGGAGAGCATGGGCGCCGCAGTCTAGTGGATGCGAATCAGCACCGCAGCCACTTCGCCGCCGGTTTCAAGCACTTGCGCCACTCGCAGGCCCACCGGCGTATGGCTTGCAAAGTGGCGCAGGATGCTTTCGAACGAGTTCCTGGAAAAGGTGTGGAAATGGATCTCGGCCTGCAGGTGGCACAGTTCCGCGGCACGCCGCTCGATCTCCACGGCAGAAGCCTTTTGGTAGGCCGGATTGCCGACAGACAGTATGGCCGGTTCGGAGATGGACAACCATTCCACGTAATGCACCAGATTGCGCGCGGCGAGTTGCTCCGTTGTGGCCTGAAAATCTTGCAGCAGGTGGCCCAGCGTGGTCTCCGTGCGGCCGCGGTCAAAGCAGGCTTCAGCCAGTGGCACTGAGACCAGAAGGGCGCCACCCGGGCGCAATACGCGCACCCAATTTGACAGCGTGCGCAAGGGGTTGGGCGCGTGTTCCAGCACGCGGTTGGCAATCACAAAATCCTGTGATGCAGGGCTGAAGGAAGCTAGCTCAAAACCGTCCTCAATAAAGTCCGGTCGCACCAGGTTTTGGCCGCGCAGCTCCGGAAACTTGGCAATGCTGTCCTCTAGGCTGGTGTTGTCCACATACTTCACTCGCATGCCGCGGTGCGGTGGCAACGGGAAATGCATGGCACCGATTTCGATGCCATCGCCGCGCAAATGGCGAGATGCCAGATAGCGCCGGGCATTTCTGCGCCGGTGGAAGGCGGCGCGCAAGCGGTACACGAGGCCCCTGAGCCAATGCATGGAATTCATCAATGTTCCCTTGAACGAAAAGCACCGAGGCGTCGGCCCAGGCCGGAGGTGCCCTCGGTGCGCCACAAATGACACACCCGGCGCAGGAACGCCAACCAACCACCTTCCATGTCAACCGCCCAGGCCAGTGCCTGCAGGCGTCGCCAATAGTGCATCAGCTTGAAGGCCCGCCGCTGCCGCGGCAAGGTAAAGCCCTGTGCCGGCGCCGCTCGTGCATCGCCGACCTGCGTCTGGACCACCGCCTGCCACGCATCCGCCGCATGTGCCAGGGACCAGTCGGCCTGCACCTCGCGGCGGGCGCGCGTCGCCAGGGCAGTGCGCAGTTCCGGCGTGGTGAGCAGGCGCGCCATGGCGGCGTACCAAGAGGCATCGTTGTTGTCTGCCAGCAGCCCGTTTTCACCGTGACGCACCACGTCACTGTATGGCGCCACCGCCGAGCAGACGGACGGGATGCCAGCCAGTGCATAGTCCATGAATTTGATTGCACTCTTGCAGGAACCGAAAACGCTGTCATCCAGCGGGATGATGCCTATGGCATCGTTTTGTGCGGCGATGAAACTCCGGAAGCCCAGGTAGTCCATGGTCGGGAGGGCTTCGACGGCAATACCCTGCGCCAGCAGAAAGTCACCCGGCGGCCCGATCGTCACCAGCCGCAGGCGGCCCGTAAACAGCGCCATCAGTTGCTTGAGCGCGGGTACGATGAAATCAAAGCGCACTGAATCGGAAGAGGCCATGATCAGGGTGACGAGGCCCGCGCCCGGATGGCTGCTTGCGGGCGCGAGCAGGGGGGCCGGGCAGTTGGGCGCGAGCTGGCAACGGTTGTAGGCGGCGAGTCGTTCGCCCAGGCGTTGCGTGGGAACCGTCACGCCGTCCACGCGGCGCAGTATGTCTTCCAGCAAGGGGCGCAGCCGCCGCAACGCGCTGGCTGAGGCCAGGTGCTCCGGTATCTCGGTCAGCAAGTCATCAATGTCAAAGACCACCCGGATCCCGCGGCCTTGAATGCGTCGTATCAATTTGAGCGCCAGCGGACTGATGACGCGCTGAACCACCACCATGTCAATGCACTGTAGATCCGCCAACTGCAGATCGGCGAACTTCATGAAGCGCACATGTCCACCATGGCGCCGCATCCAGGCGCCCAGTGGCTGCACTAAGCGGATGGTGGCTAGGCCGAATTCAAAATACGGCACCAGCACCAGCATGCGCACACAGGCCTTGCTGCTGAAGCGCGCATTGGCGGCGATCTCGGCCGGGCCCAGTGCGCCAGCCTGCTTGCGTGCCAACATCACGTACTGGAACGTGTCCGCATCGGCATCCCGGACAAAGGTCCTGGCCCAGGTCACCAAGGCCGGTGCTATCTCAATGCCCGTGCTTGCTACCGGTAATTGCACTCGGTCCAGGCTTTCCACTCGGTAGGCACTGCGGCTGAACAGGGCCACGATGCTGCTGCGGGTGAAGAAGCGCAGGTGAGTCTGGTCCATCAGTCCGAAATCAGCATAGTCCCATTGGCCCTGCAGTAGCATCAGCCGTGCCGCTAGGTGGGCGATATTGGGAATCGAGGCGATGACGGCACCGTCCGGCACCAGCAAAGCGTGGCATTGCTTTAGCGTACCTTCGGGCTCGGCCAGGTGCTCGAGCACATCGCCAAAAATCAAATAATCAAATCGGCCATCCTGCGGTCCGTGCAGAGCAAAGAATGCTTCGAGCGAACAGTTGAAGACGCGGTCGATGCGGGTTGCGGCCACCTCGGCGGCTTGCGCGGAGGGCTCAATGCCCCAGACCTCCAGGCCGAACGCCCGCAAGGTCTGCCCCAGGTAGCCCTGTGAGCAGCCGATGTCAAGAACCCGCTTGCCACGCACATCCCCGTCTTCCAGGATGCGCTCCACAATCTTGGTGTGCGAATTGTTGGCCACGGCTAGGTCAATGCTGCCGGCGTATATCTTGTCGCTAGCCATGTGTTATGCCTCCCAGAGTGTGCTGGACGGGCGCCTGCTGCCTGCGGCCGACCATTGCGGGTCGTCGCCGAAGTGGCCGCATGGGTGTGTGGGGCGCGTGGATTCAGGTGGCATGCAGGGTAATGCTTTGCATAGGAATGCCGACCAAGCCGGTCGCCACACTGCTGCTCAATGAGCGCAGCAGCAAGGCATCATGGATCCAGTGGTGCTGCACGGGATTGGCTTGCGTGCCTTCGGCCACCGCCACGGTCACAGCATAGTCGCCCAAAGGCAGCACGGGGAAACGGAATGTGAATTGCGCCTCGAATGGATGGTCTGTTGCGATGCGTGGCGGCGCGTCACGGTAGCTCAGGTAAGTGTTGTCACCAAACAGGGTCTGGCCAGTGCTGTTCTTGACAAAAAATCCCACCAGCGGAATGTCGATGTTCTTGTTGGCGCGCCCATGAATTTGCAGGGTCAGTAACTCACCGCCCAGCACGGTGCCGACGGCATCTCCGCTGGCATTCGTTAGTGATACCCCGGTAATGGTGGCCCCGTTTTCGCCAAAGCCGCGCGACTCTCGCGCAAACTGGCTGACGGCGATGGCATTGCGGTACAGGCTGGAATTGAGCCAGTCCTGGCGCACATCGCGTAAGTCGGTTGCGTCCTGCGCACGCGCGGCTTGGCCCATGCTGCTGCCGGGTGCGCCCGGGACTCTTGTTGACGATGGCTGGTACAGGCTTTCAATATAGCCCTCAATTACCGTTTTCGGATCGCCCTGGAGCTTGATCTGGCCGTCGGCCAACCAGTACACGGTCTGGCAGAGTTGGGCCACGGCAGCAATATCATGGCTGACGAAAAGAATCGTGCCGCCTTTGCGGACGAAATCATCGACGTAGCGCATGCACTTTTGCACAAAGAACGCATCGCCAACCGACAGTGCCTCATCAATCACCAAAAGCTCCGCATCCACGTGCGCCGCCACGGCAAAAGCCAGGCGCACATACATGCCACTGGAATAGGTGCGCACCGGCTGATCAATGAACGCGCCAATGTCGGCAAACGCTGCAATTTGTTCGAAGCGTGTCTCCATTTGCGCGCGGTTGAAGCCCAGCAAAGCGCCCTGGAAAAACACGTTTTCACGGCCAGTGAATTCCGGGTTGAAGCCCGCACCAAGCTCCAGCAATGCCGATACTCGGCCCGTGACTTGAATTGACCCGGCGCTGGGCTTGAGGATGCCGCAAATCAACTGCAGCAAGGTGCTCTTACCGGAACCGTTGCGGCCAATGATGCCGATCGTCTCGCCCCTCCTGACTTGCAGGGAAATGTTCTTCAGCGCCGTGAATTCACGGTGGTATTGCTTGAAACCTAGGCTGAAGAACTGCTTGATGCGGTCACCCGGATGCGCAAACAGGCGGAAAGTCTTGCTGGCGTTCTGAACAGAAATGCAGGTTTCATGCGTCATTTTCGGCACCTGCCTTTGCTGCGTTTAACGGCACGGGCGGGCGCACGGCAAGTGAAGCGGCGCTTACATGACATCTGCAAACTCATCACGCGCATTCTGGAAATAGGCATAACCGGCCCAGGCGGCAAGCAGGCCCAGCAGCAGCGCCGCGCTCCAACCCAGCCAGGACACGGGCTGGCCCAGCGTGGCAGCGCGGCTGGCTTCGATCACCACTGCCAGCGGGTTGAGGCGGTACAGCGGACGCAACGCCGTGGGCACCGCGCTGGCCGGATAAAACACCGGCGAAAGAAACAGCAGCATCTGTACAAACAGCGGGACGATCTGGGCCATGTCCTTGATAAAAACCCCCCAGGCCGCCAGAAACCAGGCCACGCCCATGCCCAGCAACAGCGTAGGCAGCACCAGCAGTGGGAACAGCAGCAAGCCCGCCGAGGCGTGACCCAGGGCCAGTAAGGCGGCGGCGAAGATCAGGAAGTTGAAGCCGCCATGCACCATACTGGCACCCAGCGGCACCAACGGCAAAATCTCCAGTGGGAAGATAATTTTTTTGACGTAACTGGGGTGGCTACGCACGGTTGTCGGCGCCCGCGTGACCGTGTCCGCAAAAAGGTTGAAAACGATCAGACCGCAATAGAGCATGAGCCAGAACGGCGGCCCGCCATTTTGCAGCGCCCAGCGGGCCCGGAATATTTCGCCAAAGACGAAGGCAAAAATGCCCAGCATTAGCAGCGGGCTCAGGAAGATCCAGAGTACGCCAAACATGGCGCCACGGTAGCGCAACAGCACATCGCGTTTGATGAGTTGGCCCAATAAGTAGCGCTGGCGCCAAAGGCCGATCCCTATTTGCAGGGGATTCACGATGCGCTGGCTCATCAATGCCGGGGCTGCGTCAAAGCCGCCATACATACAGTCCCGCTCTGGTCAGCGCAGCAGCGTCAAAGAGCGCCTTGGCGTCAATAAAGCAGGCCTGCACATGCGCTCGTGCGGCCAGCGACTCGGTCGGAATGTCTTTGTAGGCCTTATGTGCGACCGCCACCACAATCGCATCCGCCTGTGGCAGTGCACCCCACTCCAGGAGCTGGACCCCATACTCCTGCAGCACTTCCTCAGCATCCGCCACCGGATCATGCACAAACACCTCCACCCCATAAGCCTGTAATTCCGCAATCAAATCAAACACCTTGGAGTTGCGCACATCTGGCACATTCTCCTTAAACGTCACGCCCAAAACATTCACCTTTGCCCCTTTGATGGAACTGCCCGCTTGGATCATTTGCTTGATGGTTTGCTCGGCAATGTATTTGCCCATACTGTCATTGATGCGCCGCCCAGCCAGAATCACCTGCGGGTGGTAACCCAGCGTTTCTGCCTTGTAGGTCAGGTAGTAGGGGTCCACCCCAATGCAATGCCCACCCACCAGTCCGGGGCGGAAGGGCAAAAAGTTCCACTTGGTTCCTGCTGCTTCCAGCACCTCAACGGTGTCCAGGTCCAGCATGTTGAAAATGACGGCCAACTCGTTCATCAGGGCAATGTTGAGGTCGCGCTGCGTATTCTCAATTACCTTGGCAGCCTCTGCAACTTTGATGCTGGAAACGCGGTGTACGCCTGCTTCAACCACGGTCTCATACAGGGATGCAACCCGATCCAGTGTCTCGGGATTGTCTCCAGACACAACCTTGATGGTGTTGCGCAATGTGTGTTCCTGGTCACCAGGGTTGATGCGCTCAGGTGAATACCCTACATGAAAATCACGCTTCCATTTTAGGCCCGACACGCGCTCCAGCACCGGGATGCAAACTTCCTCAGTGGCGCCAGGATAGACGGTGGATTCGTAGATCACTGTGGCACCGGCTTTCATTTGCTGTGCTACGGTTTCGCTGGCCTTGATTAGCGGGGAGAAGTCGGGATTGCGGGCATGGTCGATTGGCGTGGGTACCGCAATGATGAAAACGTCGACTGTGGCAAGGTCCCGCTTTTCGGTGGTGAATCGCAAATGCGTGGCTGCCAGCAGATCGGCGCGGCTGACATTGCCACTCGGGTCGCTGTGCAGCCTGTAGGCGTCCACCTTGCTTCGGGACAGGTCGAAGCCAACGGTGGTCTGTAGCCGACCAAAGGCCGCTGCCAACGGCAGACCCACATAACCTAGCCCGACGACTGCCACTACTTGCATTGTTTTCTTGCCCTGTGCATAGGTTGATTTGTAACCTCGGTTGGATTATGGGGCCCATCGGCTCAGAGTCGCCACGTGCAAACTACCAAAGATGCAACAGTGTTTCAAAATCACCCTCGCGGCGTTTGTATAGGGACAATTTTCGGGCATGCTTGTCGTTGTGCAAGAATCAAATAGACCTGCAGTCAGCGCTACCGCCATATTACTGTTGGCCATACCGTGGCTCAACCCGCTGACTTACGGCCCCACGCATCCCGTAGTGCAGTCGCTGATAGTTTGGATAGCAGCCGCGCTGTGCTGGCTGACTTGGGAGTTGGCGCAAGTGGACAGGCCAACGCGCATCCGCGCCATCGCGGCAGCGTGGATGGCCGCAGCCACCGCCAGCGCGGCAATGGGCTTGCTGCAATATCTGGGTTTGGCGGAACATTTCAGCCCGTTCATCAATTATGTCGAAGCTGGTCAGGCCTATGCAAATCTGCGCCAGCGCAACCAATTAGCCACTTTGCTGGCGATAGGCTTGGCGGCCTTGCTCTGGTGGCAAGCGCGAGCCGCAGGGCGGGCGCCATCTCCCTCTGAGGGCCGCAGTCCAGCTTTAAGCGCACTGTTCGCAATGCTGGCGCTGTTGCTGGTCGCCGCCGATGCGGCCTCCGGTTCACGTACCGGGCTTTTGCAATTGCTCTTGCTGTTGGCACTGAGTTTGATCTGGAAGCAAGGCCGGATAACCTTACTGCTGGCTGTACTGGGCTATGCCGCGGCTGCCATTGTGTTGCCGCACCTGGCCGGTCTCGACCCGCTGCACAGTGGCATCCTGGGGCGCGTGGGTGAGGCGGGCGACCCCTGTGCCAGTCGCTTGACGCTGTGGTCCAACGTGCTGCATCTGATCGCGCATAAGCCCTGGCTGGGTTGGGGCTGGGGCGAGTTGGATTACGCCCATTTCATCACCTTGTATGAAGGTCCGCGTTTTTGCGAGATTCTGGGCAATGCCCATAACCTGCCGCTGCATCTGGCAGTGGAGTTGGGTATACCGTTTGCGCTGGTAGTCTGCGGTGCACTGTTGTGGCTGGTACTTCGCGCCAAGCCTTGGAGCGAGCAGGATGCAACGCGGCAAATGGCTTGGAGTGTGTTGGGCGTAATTGGGTTGCACAGCATGCTCGAATATCCCCTGTGGTACGCGCCATTTCAGTTAGCTGCACTGCTGGCGCTGTGGCTGCTTTGGCAAACCCGCCATTCAAAATCAGAAATAACGGTGGCCAGTACAAGCACAGGTCGGTCGCTCGCGGTTTCGCCTGTGGCTGTCGTCTCACTTTTGATAACGGCCTGCGCCTATGTCGGCTGGGATTATTGGCGCATCAGCCAGATTTACCTGCCCGTGTCAGATCGTGCGGCAGCCTACCGAGACGACACCTTGGACAAGGCGCACGGCTCCTGGCTGTTTGCGGATCAGGTGAAGTTCGCTGAGTTGGGGGTCACGCTGTTGACCCAGGAAAACGCTGCACACGTCCATGCGTTGGCGTTGGATATGTTGCATTTTTCACCAGAACAAAAGGTGGCCGAAAAGCTGATCGAAAGTGCGCAGGTGTTGGGCAACCTTGAAGAGGCCGTCTATTTCGGGCAACGCTATCAGGCCGCCTTCCCGCAGGAATATGCGCTCTGGAAGCAGACACAAGTCTCGGGTGCCAGCGACGAGGCTCCCTGATCATCAGGTCATCAACTCTATGTAGTGCTGGTAGCTATAACTGCGGTTCTTCTTCTGTCCGGTCATCTCGGTCACGATGCCCAAGTCTTCCAACACCTTTACCGCAGCATTGGCCGTCGGGAAACTGGTGTTCAGACTGCGGCGCACCCGTTCAATGGTAAAGCGCGGCATCATGGGTAGCATCTCAAAAAGCCGGTAGCTGGCCGTGCCGGCCTTGGGTGAGGCCAGTAGCGTGCGGCGGTGTGTGGCCAACAGGCTGGCAATGGCGACGATACTGCGCTCGGCATCCGTTGCGGCCTGGGCCACGCCCTCCAGAAAGAAGGACACCCATCCCTCCCAGTCGCCATCGGTACGGATGGCAGACAGGCGGCGGTAATACTCACTCTGGTGCTGCTTCAAATAGCCGCTGAGGTACATCAACGGTTCGGACAGCAGGCCCCAATGCTCCAGCAATGCTGAGATCAGCAGACGGCCTATACGTCCATTGCCATCAAGAAAAGGGTGGACCGTTTCAAATTGCGCATGAACAAGAGCAATTTTTACCAGGGGTGGTAGGTCGTTGGCAGAAGCCGCGTGAATGAACCGCTCCATGTCCGCCAGCAAATCGGCCACCCGCTCGGGTGGCGGCGGTACAAACACAGCATTGCCCGGCCTGGTGCCGCCAATCCAGTTCTGGGACCGACGCAATTCGCCAGGCTGTTTGCCAGTGCCACGAGCGCCGTCTAGCAGCAGACTGTGGGCGTTGCACAGCAGCCTGATACTCAAGGGAAGCCCGGATGGGTCGCGCAGGTTCTGCTGCACCAGCCGGAATGCACGCAGGTAGTTGGTGACCTCTTCCACATCGTCGGTGTTGCTCACCGCAAGGCCAGCTTCCTTGTCGAACAGGTCGATCAAGGTGGCTTGCGTGCCTTCGATTTGCGAGGTCAGCAATGCCTCTTTGCGTATCGCGCTGTAGAGCAGCCAATCGACGGACGGCACCAGGCCTGTTACCCCGGACAAGCGTGCCAGCGCCATCTCTGCGCTGCGATTGGGCTCCATGTAACAAACGTATGCCAATGCTGGCTTGCCTGGCGGAAGCGGGTTCGGCACAAAGGCTCGGACCGATTCGCCCAAGGTGGTGGAGGTAGCGTAACTGCCGGTACTGCGCATGGTGTGAAAGGAATCTTTAATGACGTCTCATATATTAAAGCAATCATTAATATGGCGCCACTGCCAGAAAGAAAACTTGCACGGCAAGTCCGCGGTTACCCTCCCGCCACAAAACTCCCTGACTTCCCTCCATGCTTCTCCAGCAACTTGCAGTCGTTGATGGTCATGCCGCGATCCACCGCTTTGCACATATCGTAAATCGTGAGCAGGGCCACCTGAACGGCGGTCAGCGCTTCCATCTCGACGCCCGTCGGCCCCACGGTTTCAGCAGTCGCACTGCACAGCACATGGGCAGGTAACGCATCGGAGGCGTGTACCACCTCGAACGTCATGGCCACATGGGTCAGCGCGATCGGGTGACATAGCGGTATCAAATCACTCGTGCGCTTGGCACCCTGGATGCCGGCGATGCGGGCAATGCCTAGCACGTCCCCTTTTTTGGCCGTGCCGGATTCAATCAGCGCCAAGGTGGCAGGCAGCATGTCAATGCGACCTTGGGCCACTGCGATACGGTGGGTGGGTTGCTTGGCAGCTACGTCCACCATGTGGGCTTGCCCGTGGGCGTCGAAATGGGTAAGGGTGCTCATAATCAGGACTTTACCCGAGCTTGACGCACATGCTGCAAGCTTGATGGCATCCTCTAGCCCTGCTTACTAACGCCTTCTGATGGTCTTACACAAAACACTTACGCGTCTTCGCCTCGGGCCGATCAGCCAAGCCGTTTTGCTTGGGCTCCTCACGCTACTAGCTGCTCCCGCTATGCCGCAAGCCCAAGCGCCGCAAAGCGCCGTAGCGGCCCTGCCCAATCTTGGCGATGGCAATGATCTGACGCCCTCTGCCGAACGGCGCATTGGTGACCGCATTGCGCGGGAACTTTACCGCGACCCGGATTACGTTGATGACCCCATCATCATGGATTACGTACAAGGCATCTGGCAGCCGCTGCTCGTGGCATCCCGCCAGCGTGGCGAGTTGCTCCCTCAGCTGGACGACTTGTTTGCCTGGGAGATCCTGTTGGGGCGTGATCGCACCGTAAACGCCTTTGCTTTGCCAGGCGGATATTTCGGACTGCATCTGGGGCTGGTCGGCATTGTGACCAGCCGGGACGAACTGGCGTCGGTGCTGGCGCACGAACTCAGCCACGTCACGCAACGCCACATTTCACGTTCCATGTCGCGTCAAGCGGCACAGGCGCCTTGGCTCATGGGGGCCATGATTTTGGGAATTCTGGCGGCCAGCAAAGACCCCAGCGCGGCCCAGGCCACGATCGTCGGCGGCCAGGCCGCTGCTGTGCAGAGCCAACTCAATTACTCGCGCGATATGGAGCGTGAGGCAGATCGCATCGGCTTCGGAGTGCAGACCCAGGCGGGTTTTGCCCCGCAGGGTTTTGTCAGCATGTTCGAAAAGCTGCAGCAATCCAGCAGGCTCAATGATGCGGGGGGATTTCCGTATCTGCGCACGCACCCGCTGAACACCGAACGCATTGCCGACATGCAATCGCGCGTGCGCCAGTCCGATCAGTCTGGCGGCAACCCGATAACCACACTGGAGCATGCCATGGTGGCAGCCCGGGCGCGGGTGTTGTCCAACTCTGCGGTGGATGCCCTGCGCACTTGGGCGCAAGAAGTGCAGCCCGGCAATCTGGCAAAACTGCCTGCTGCAGCGCAGGCCGGTAGCTTGTACGGAGCGACGCTGTCCGCCCTCAAGTTACGTGACTTCGCATTGGCAAAGGCGACGCTGGCGCATCTGCAGGAGCGCACGGCGGGCGACCCTGCAGCTACACGCCTGACCCATTTGTTGGCGCTGGAGGCAGCCTTGGTGCAGGATGATATCGCGACGGCGGCGCGCTTACAGAAGGCAACCAATACCCCGGCGGATACCAGTCGTGCGGCATTGCTGCTCGGCGCGCAGACCGATACCCTGTCGGGCAAGGCTGAGTCAGCAGCGCAAAATTTGCAGACCTGGGTGGCTGACCATCCGCGCGATGCGCAGGCCTGGCAATTGTTGGCGGCAGCCAACGTGGCCATCAACCGGCCAGTGGCCGCCGTGCGGGCAGAGGCGGAAGTCAATGTGGCGCAGCTGGACTACACCGCCGCGCTTACCCGTTTCAAGGTGGCGCAGGACATGGCGCGCAAGAGCAAGCTCACCAGCGACCATATCGAAGCGTCTATCGTCGACACGCGTGCGCGGCAGATGGAATCAACGCTTCGAGAACAAGCTCTCGAGCGCTGAGTTAATCACCATGCCAATCAAGGTGTAGAGCAATGAGCCGATCAGTGCGGCACTGAAACCACGCACCTGAAACCCGTCCAGCAGGGCTGCGGCCCAGTAGAACATCAGTGCGTTGATGACAAACAAAAACAGCCCCAAGGTGATAACCGTGACCGGCAGCGTCAGCACGATCAAGATGGGGCGCAGCACCGTGTTTAACAGCCCGATGAGCAGCGCAGCGACCAGTGCCGCAGAAAAGCTCTGCACCACCACGCCGGAATACAAATGCGCCACCGCCAGCAGGGCTGTCGCGCTGAGAAGCCATTTGAATAGAAGTTTCATACATTCAGCATAGCAGCACCGGTGTTGCGCGAGTTGGGTCTACGTCTTTTGCTTTACCCGCCAACCGGTGGCGAGCACACCCAGCACGGCCGCAACGTAGGCAGCCCAGCGGGCGGCAGTCTGTTCTGTTGCCATTGGCATATGGGCATCGCCAAATATACTGGCCAGCAATGGTTCGCTCACCACCATCTTGGCTGCGGTAAAAGCCAGCACCGCAGCGCCCAACTGGATGATCACCGGAAAGCGTTCCACCAGACGCAGCACCACCGTGCTGCCATACACCACAATGGGCACGCTGATGAGCAGGCCGATGATCACCAGATCAAACGCGCCATGGGCGGCGCCCGCCACACCGAGCACGTTGTCCACACCCATCAGCGCATCGGCCACGATGATGGTTTTCATGGCACCCATGAATGTGGTGGCAGAGGGGCCGTCATGTTCATCGACACCGGTGTCGGCCAGTAGTTGGTAGGCAATCCAGAGCAGCGCCATGCCACCTACCGCCATCAGGCCAGGAATCTTGAGCAGCCAGACCACGCCCACCGTCATCACCGCGCGCACGGCGATTGCCCCCACCGTGCCCCACAAAATAGCCTTGCCTTTGAGCTGCGGTGGCAAGTTGCGCGCAGCCAGCGCAATGACGATGGCGTTGTCACCGGCAAGCACCAGATCGATCAACACAATAGCCAGCAGAGCCGACCACCACGGCGTAGAAAACAAGTCCATAGATTCACCTTTCAGGCTGATCTTAGGGAACCCTCTTTTGCCCCGAAAAATTTAGGGTCAGACTAGCTGACCCCAGACCGCCCCGGGTAACAGCGCGCGGGCTATGATGCGCCTCCCTTCACTCGCGCATACCTCGGTATGCGACTGGAAACTAGACCCTTGGCAGGCATACATATCACCGACTTAGAGTCGGCCATCAACTACTGGCGTGCGCGAGAGCCCTCGCTCGACGGCGTCTCGCTGCCTGAGTCCATGCGTTCGCTGGCCGGGGTTTATGCGCTGATGGTGTACCACCGCGAGGTCGAAGCGGACCCCGCATCCATGCCTCCGGAAGCCTATGCGGCCTGGATGGATTGGTACCGCTCAACGCCCGACACGCCCTGCATCGCAATCTGCTCCACCAGTCAGGGCGATGCAGTGTGCAAGGGCTGCGGCCGCAGCTTCGAAGAAGTGCAAAAGTGGACCGAGATGGACGCACCGCAAAAGCGCGCCACCTGGCGGCGCATTACCGCCGAGGGCAGCGCCTGGCGCTTCAACAAATATGCGGAGCGCGCGGCGGAAAATACCAATCCCGCGCCGGGCCGCCCCAAGCGGGATTAGCTCCGAATCACTTCCAGCGAATGGGTTCGATGTCGACGCTGTTGGAAGAGTCACCCAGCGATAACGTGCCTTCCTGAATCGTGGCCTGCAACTGCATGCTGCGTTGTGCCAGTGGAATCAGCGCTTGGCTGGCCAGTGTGGGGATGCGGAACACCGACAGATTTTTTGGGCGACTGAGTTTGCTTTCCATGCCCTTCCACCAGACTTCGGCAGCGTGGTTAAAGCAGTACAGCACCACCTCGTCGGCTTTGCCGCAAGCCTTCAGCAGCGGCTTGTCTTCGGGTTGGCCCACTTCGATCCAAAGGCGTGTGAGGCCCGTGAAGTCACGCAACCAAGCGTCGGGTTCATTCACATCGGACAGACCAGCGCCAAAGGAAAGGGTGCCATCGCCACCACACACGCTTTGCAGTTTGTGCGCCTGAAAAGCCAGTGCCACCAGCCGCACCATCATGCGTTCATCGGTCTCGCTCGGGTGGCGGGCCAGCGTCAGCGCGTGGTCGGCGTAGTAGTTGTTATCAATGTCGGCAATCTGCAGATTGGCTTTGAATATGGTGGATTTAATGGCCATGCAATACGAACCTAGACGCGCCTCGCGAGTTCGGCGGCTTTGCCCGTATACGTCGCTGGCGTCATCGCCAGCAAGCGGTCTTTTTCAGCCTGTGGAATTTCCAGCCCTTCAATAAACCCACGCATCAGTTCCTTGGTCATGGCCTCACCACGGGTGAACTTCTTGAGTTGCTCGTAGGGCTGGGGCACACCGAAGCGGCGCATCACGGTCTGGATTGGCTCGGCCAGCACTTCCCAGGAACTGTCCAGATCTTCGGCAATCGCAGCTTTGTTGATTTCGAGTTTGTTGAGGCCGGCCATCAGCGATTGGTAGGCCAGAGCTGCATAGCCCAGCGCCACGCCGATGTTGCGCAGCACGGTGGAATCGGTCAGATCACGCTGCCAGCGCGACACGGGTAATTTTTCTGCCATGTGGCGAAGCACTGCATTGGCCAGGCCCAGATTGCCTTCTGCATTTTCAAAGTCGATCGGATTGACTTTGTGTGGCATGGTGCTGGAGCC
>CAIQYP010000425.1 GCA_903876045.1 uncultured beta proteobacterium
CCTTCAGCACAGACATCAAGTAAATCATCATATTTCATCCTTGTAGTTGAAATGACAGGGCCATTTGCATAGGACTTCACTACAACAACTTCACGGCCTCACAAGTTCGTAAATATTCGGTGAACCCGTAGGCCAGTATAGAAATCGCTGGACACAATCAACTTTTTCCCCTACCGTTGCACTTGTGCGTGCGACACCCACTCTTCCCGACGCCGCTGCCATCAGGGCCGCGGTTGACGTACCGCCAGCGCCCTTTTCCCAAGTGTTCGTCACGATCACCCAGCAAGAGCATATTCAATTGAAGATGACGGCCAATCAGTGGCAAAGATTTCATCGTTTGGCCGTCGCCAAATGCGATCGCCAAGAAGTTCGCTACGACCGCATCGTACGCGAGCTCAAGGCACAAGCCCTGAAGTCAAATGCTGCTCTACAGGCCGAGCTGGATTTGGCACTGGCTAAGGTCCGCGACCTGCAAAAGCGACTCTTCTCCACCAAGAGCGAGCAAAGTAGACCCAGTGAGAGCAGCTCCAAGACAGCGACGTGCCGTAAACGCGGACAACAACGTGGCACTATTGGGCACGGTCGCACCATTGAATCCCAATTGAGCGAGCGTCATGAGGACATCGTTTTGGAGAAGGCGCAGTGTCCCGAATGCGGCCTGGCCTTCAAAGAGTTTGCAGCAACCGAAGACGCGCAGGTACTGGAGATCGAGGTCAAGGCCTATCGGCGTGTTATTCACCGCCATCGCTATGTGCCAACGTGCGAATGCGGCTGTGTCAGTGGAATCGTCACGGCACCGAGCCCTGCAAGACTTATCGAACGGGGCAAGTTTGGTATCTCTGTGTGGGCCAGCGTGTTGCTCGATAAGTTTGCCTATGGCAGGCCCAGCCAACGTCTGCTGCAGGATCTGGCAGATCACGGCTTGAACATGGCTCCTGGCACTCTGGCCGGTGGGCTACAGGCAATAGCGCCGTTGTTCAAACTACTTGACGATGCACTGCTGGCTAAGCTTCGTACTGAGCCCTATTGGCATGCTGATGAAACCCGCTGGGCTGTCTTTACCGATGTGGTGGGCAAGGTTGGACATCGCTGGTACATGTGGGTGTTTCAGTCGTGCTCGGTGGTTCATTACGTGGTCGACGAGTCGCGCGCCGCAGAAGTAATCATTACGGAGCTTGCCGGGATAAAGAAGGGCATCATCAGTTGCGATCGCTACTCCGGCTACAAGCGCTTTGCCCGCCTAAACCCTGAGGTGAAACTGGCTTTTTGCTGGGCTCATCAGAGGCGAGACTTCTTGGACCTGGCCAACTCGTACCCGCAGAGCACAGAGTGGGCGCTGCATTGGGTCGACAGAATTGGGAACCTGTATCACCTCAACGCTGTACGTCTGAAGCTCCTCATAGGCAGCACCGAAAGGGTGAGCGCCCAACTGGATTTGGAGCTGGCGGTGCAGCAGATGGCCACCGACTGTGCAGCGGGTGTGGCCAATCACGAAACCTTCCCTCCCGCAGCCAAAGTGCTTGAGAGCATGACCGCGCACTGGGCTGGCTTGATAGTCTTTGTTGCCTGTCCATGGGTTGACATTGACAATAACCAAGCCGAGCGCAGCATGCGTATAGCAGTTGTCGGAAGAA
>CAIQYP010000426.1 GCA_903876045.1 uncultured beta proteobacterium
AAAATGGATGACTCCAATAGAGCGCTGGCAATCTCGGTTGTGCCGCGGGAGCGGGTATAGGACTTGAACCCGCGAATGACTCTTCCCGGATGGGGAGCCGACGTTCAGTCAAGAAACCTGTAGGGCTTCAACAGGCGTCTAAGCGGGTCTACAGGAATTTAAATTGACCGCCGTATAGCGGCCATTGGTGCCAGCAGGTTGATTGTGCAGTGTCTGGTCGAGATTAAAACTAACGATGGTGTGCGAAATGGCGCAGCCGTCTTAGCCGCCCCCCAAAACTCAGTCTTTGCGTCCTTAAGCTGCGACAATCAGCGAAATGAATATGAATGCTTGCCATCATCTGTTTCGGGGTTTTACTTCGACGATAGGGATGACGTTCTTGGTTGGGTAACTGTCGAGTGAACAAGAGCCTTACCGATACCGTCACCCCGCTGCTTTTTGGCGAGCGCGATGCCATCAGGATGACCGATCACAGGGTTCTAGTGGAGACCATGAACAAGGTCAGGCCGGGGGTGAATGCCTACGATCCGATTGGCAGTCCAGACGCCTTCAGCTGCAAGTTCAGTTCGTTCAAGTTGGAGTCGATGCAGCTGACAGCGATTGCCATGTCCCCAGCCACTATTGACCGGACAGGGGTCCACGGCGCAACGCTGATGATCCCACTCTCCGGTGGTATCAAGTACTCAGTGGAAGGTCGGCCGTTTCATTATGGCCGCGGTCAGGGCAGTCTTTATCTTCCGGAGAATAGCGGCAAATTTGTGGGCGGGAGTGATGGGATCCATCACCTCCTACTGCAGTTTGAGTCCCAGATGCTGGAAAAAACAGCGCTCGCCATGCTCGGCCTGCCTGCCAACGCCGCCATTGATCTGCAACTGGAGGATCCGCGCCTTACCCCTCTTACGGTAGCAGGCCAACCTTTCGGCGTGGTCCTGCAGCAGCTTGGCACCATCTAGACATGCATCAGCGCGACGCCCGGGTGTTGACCCAATTGGGCGTGCAGGACATACTCTTTCGCCACATCGTCATGATGTTACGGCCCGAAGTATTTCTGAGCCGGACTGACCTTCCCCGCGCCACCGCCAGTGCAGCGCTTGTTGCTCAGCTGTGTGACTATATGCGTGCGAATCTGAATGCGGGTTTGACACTGACCGACTTGGAAGCCTTTAGCGGACTGTCCGCGCGCAGCCTGCAACTGGCGTTCAAAAAGCAGCTTGGGTGTACCCCCATGCAGTGGCTGACCGAGCAAAAGCTGCACGTCATTCGCGCCAAACTCGCAAACGCGGAGCCTTGCGAATCAGTTACATCTCTGGCAGGGGCTTACTTCCCGAATCAGGGCGACTTTGCGCGCTACTACCATCGCCTATTCGGTGAGTTGCCTTCGCAAACGCTCGGCCGAAAGCGCCACTGAATCGCCGTTTCGGCCGAGTCACAGACCATTCCATGGCATCACATCGACCCCTTCGCGGGTGTATCGTGTGCTGCCACCGTACACCAATCCAGGGTAAATGGCCGAAAAGTTGCCACGCTCGAGTGCGTACTTTTGCCATTTTTTCAAATTACCGAACGCGTCACTGGCCACGGCGATGCCGGATTTAATCTCCACTGCGGCGAGTTCATTGCCGCGTTCCAGAATCAAATCGACCTCGGTGCCAATGTTGTCACGCCAAAAGTACAAGGGCGCACGCGTACCCGCGTTGCAGCGATTCTTCAAAAACTCGTTCACCACCATGGTCTCAAACAATGCACCGCGAAGCGGGTGGTTTTGCACCTGACTCGCAGTCTCAATGCCCAGAAGCGCGCAAGCCAAGCCCACATCTGTCACATAGAGCTTGGGACTCTTGGTCAGGCGCTTGCCAAAATTTGCAAAGTGCGGTCGCACAAAATGGACTAGGTAGCAGGTCTCCAAAATCGACAGCCAGTGCTTGGCCGTCTTGTCGGACACACCCGCATCGCTGGCCAAAGACTGCATGTTGAGCAGTTGCCCGGTGCGCGCTGCGGTGAGCTTGAGGAAGCGCTGAAATGCGCCCAGGTCTTGAATCGCCGCAAGCCCGCGTGCATCCCGCTCAGCATACGTCACCAAGTAACTTTGCAACCACTCAGAAGGGTCCAGTGGCCGGTCATACAAGGCCGGGTAGAAGCCTTTCACCAATTGGTTGGGGTAATCAGTCGCGAGCAAATTCGCGTCACGCAGTTCGGCAATGGAAAGCGGCAGCAACTCGACCAACGCCGTGCGTCCTGCAAGACTTTGCGTCACGCTGGACAACAGCGACAGATTGTGCGAACCGGTCAGAACAAACTGCCCCATAGTCCCAGAGGCATCAACCACGCCCTGCATCTCAGAGAGCAGTTCTGGCGCGTTTTGCGCTTCATCAATGACCGCGCCCTGCGGAAACTGGAGCAAAAAATCCGCGGGCTGACTGCGGGCAAACTCACGCTGCGCTGGTGCCTCCAGAGAAACATAGGGCTTGTCGGTCAACAGGTGTCGAACTAAGGTTGTCTTGCCCGACTGGCGCGGCCCCGTGACCGTAACAACCGGAAAACCTTGAAGAAGTCGTAGCAGGCGGGGCGCAACGTGGCGAGGAATCATTTTTTACATATCCGAATAATAATTCCGAAAGTGTAAACTATTTGCCATGAACGACACCACGTTTGACTACATCATCGTCGGCGCAGGTATCGCGTGTCTCGCTAAGGCAAGCCCATCCCCCGCATCTGGCCCACTTCGTAATCGGAAAGCCTGCCGAAAAAGCATATATTTTGCATTTTCGTTTTTCCGATATTGATTTTCGCAAAGGCGATAGACGCGTTTTCTGATAGTCGAGAGACTTGCACCTACTGTGGAACTGTCCACCAAAGGAACGCAAATGAATCACGTCTATCGCCTCGTCTGGAACCCTACCCTGCAAGCGCTTGTCGCAGTTTGTGAGAGTGCTCGCGGACGCGGCAAATCGGGCTGCAAAGCCACCAGCACTCCGGCCCTTTTGGGCCATGCAGTTGTTTCTGTTTTGATAGCTGCTTGCGCATTACCTGCGGGGGCTGTAGCCCTAAATACCTTGCCAACCGGGGGTCAGGTGAGTGCCGGATCCGCTGCCATCAGCAGCACCGCCAACACACTCACCGTCAACCAAAGCAGCCAGCGTGCGGCCATCAACTGGCAAAGCTTCTCGGTGGGTAGTGGTGCCACAGTCAACTTTGTCCAACCCAATGCCTCGTCGGTCATCCTTAACCGCGTGGTGGGCAATGAGCAATCGGTGATTGCAGGTGCCATGAACGCCAATGGGCAAGTGTTCTTGCTCAACTCCAACGGCGTGCTGTTCACCGGCACCGCCAGCGTCAACGTGGGTGGTCTGGTGGCCTCCACGCTGAACCTGAGCGATGCCGACTTCATGGCCGGGCGCAATACCTTCACGGCCAACGGCAGCAAGGCGAGCGTCATCAACCTTGGCAGCATCACTGCCGCTGACGGCGGCTATGTGGCGCTGCTGGGCAATCAGGTGAAAAACGAAGGCGTGATTACGGCCCGCCTGGGCACTGCCATTCTGGCGGCAGGCGACCAGCTCAGCTTGAACTTCAATGGCGACTCGCTGGTGGGTGTGACTATCGACCAGGGTACCTTGAATGCGCTGGTGGAGAACAAGCAAGCCATCTACGCCGACGGCGGCTTGGTGGTGCTGACCGCCAAGGGCTTGGATGCCGTGATGGCCACGGTGGTGAACAACACCGGCGAGATTCGCGCACAGACATTAGCTAACCGTGAAGGCAAAATTTACCTGCTGGGCGGTATGGAGAACAACCGCATTGAAGTAGGCGGCGCGCTGGATGCGTCGGCACCGAATGGGGGGAATGGTGGGTTTGTGGAAACCAGTGCTGCATCCGTATCTATTGCCAATGGCACTTGGGTCACGACCAACGCGCCCACCGGCAGGTCTGGTCTCTGGCTGATTGACCCCATTGATTTCACCATCGACAGCGGAAGTGGACCATTGGTCGCTGGTGTGGGTGGCAGTATTGGTGTTGACACTTTGCGTAGCAATTTGACTAGCACCGACATCACCATCGACGTCATACCCAGCAACATGGGCGACAACCGACTGCTCCTCAATGCGAGTTTGATTACCAATGGGGACCTCGGCGCAGACCGGACCTTGACGCTTCGGTCCGAGGGAAGCATTGAATTCGCGGCGGGCGCAGGGATTGATGCAACGCAGGGTGGCAATACGCGCAAGCTCAATGTCGTACTTTGGACTTTGAACGGTGGTGGTTTTGACGGCAGCATCAAGCTGTCGGATACATCCTTCATCAAGACCAACAACGGGCACCTGTGGATCGGTGGGGGTAATACCAGCTTGACCTCTACTACCTGGAACGGCCTTACCGTGGGCAACGACTATGCCTATGATGCCAAAAATTTCGCCGTTCCAGGCGTCATGCTTGGCAGTTCGGTGATTGACACAGGATCCGGGGATATTTCGATCAATGCGGAAGCAGCTACGCCGGGCTTGATCGCAGTGACTTCTTCCAGCGGCGGCTTGATAAAAACCTCGGGCAACTTCTCTTTGAAAACAGTGATTGCATGGGGGTTGATGGGCGACCTGCAAGGTCGGGTGGTTGTTGGCGGGACCGCCAGTTTTACCGCCTATTCCGAGGGCGGTGGAACACTGGACATGCCGAATACCGGTAACAGGTTTGCAAATGCGCCCGTTTACTCCGGGGCTTCTGCAGGGACTGTCGCCTACGGCCCGTTGTCGATCATTTATGTGCGACCCGTCGATGGCAGCAGCACCTACGGCAGCACGCCCACCATCGCTTATGACTTGTACACCACAGCCGGTGCTGGAAGCGTTGTCACCGACGCAACACCCACAGGAGTTTGGAGTGGCGCGCCGGGAGCGACTACCGCGGCTGGCAGCTATAGCTTGAATTACATCGGGGGAATAGCCCTGGGCAATGACGGCTACATCCTCGCGGCAGGCAGCCCGGGCAGTTGGACCGTCAATAAAGCGCATCTGACGGTAACGGCCGATAACGCCAGCCGCGCTTACGGCGCAACAAATCCAACTTTCACCACCACGGTAAGTGGCTTCGTCAATGGACAAGATGCAACAACGGCTGCGGGCTTTAACGGTGCGGGTGATGCCAGCACGACCGCCACCACCGCAACCAATGTCGGCACCGCAACCATTACTGCAGGTATTGGAAACCTCGCAGCCACTAACTACGACTTCACTAATCTGGTGGATGGCACGCTGACCATTGGCAAGGCAACCTTGACCGTAACTGCCAGCAACGCCAGCAAGGTCTATGGCCAGACGTCTACGTTGAGCGGCTTCACCAGCAGCGGCCTGGTCAATAACGAAACGATAGGCAGCGTTACCGAGAGCAGCAGTGGCACAGCAGTGACGGCCGGTGTCACGGGCAGCCCATACAGCATTCTTGCCAGCGCCGCCACCGGCGGCACTTTCGCCCCCGGCAACTACAGTATCAGCTATGTCAACGGCAACCTCAGCGTCACGCCATTGGCTATCGCGGTGACTACCAACAATTTCGCAACGCGGGTGTATGACGGCACC
>CAIQYP010000427.1 GCA_903876045.1 uncultured beta proteobacterium
CTCGCTCACTTTGGCAAGCAAGGGCCCGTGATCGCGTATCAGGTTGTCGTGCAAATCAAAGCCACCTTGAGACACCAGAAACACCTGGCGCCTGGCTCCCAACGTGCCGCGGCCATTGATCAAGCGCGCCACCATCTTGAGTTGCTGCGCGAGACTATCGGTGGCAAAGGTGGGAGAGGTCGTGGAGGTTGGTGGCGCGACTGCTAGTGCAGAAGTTACCAAGCCTTCGGCTGCCAGAGCACGCGTACTGACTTTGTTGTATTCGTTTTCCAGGACATGGGCGCGGCTTTGCTGGAGCAGGCCATTGATAGCCGTGCTCACTGCCGTGGAGCCATACACCGAAGCACCAGCCACTGCTGAATTGATCTTGATAGCCCCGCTCGTGCTTACCTGATATTGCAGCGCCTGATCGCCCGACAGAAACACCGCATTGCCGGTCACCGACATGCAGGTGAAAGTCGCTGCTGTGTTCAAGCTCAAAGCAAGGTCTGCCATGTTGCCGCCCCAACCCACAGTGGAGCCTTCGGGCGAGGACGATTGCCAGATGCTTTGCTGGTCGTTGTGAGAAAACAGTTGTGGCGGGCGCGGATAGAGAGCGTGGTCGCTGCTGTTGTACTGCGCGCGCGTAAGCGGTTTGACCAGAGGCCCCACATTGAGTTGCACTGCCGCCTGGCCGCTGTTGAACAAGGCGGCCAGCGCGGTCATCCCCGGATTGAGGGCGAATTGTCGCGACACACCCAACGGGTCCACCGGGGTCGCTTGGGGCAACAACACTGTGGGCGTCAGGGCACTCTGACTCAGTGCGATGCCACCGGCAGTTCGCCCGGCACCACCACCGCGGATAGCGCTGTACAAATCGTAGCTGGCGGTGTCATAAGGCACGACGGTGTTGGCATAGTCATTGCCGCCATACAGAAACACGCAAACCAGAGCTTTGTAGTCGCCCGCCGTGGCGTTGAATGCAGCCGCCTCGCCCATGGCTGCCAGATTAAGTGCCAGCGGCAGAGCCGTGCCACTGAGCGCGAGTTGGGCCGAGCGCTTGAGAAAAGCACGGCGCGAATGCAGGTCGGGTTGCAGCAAAACCATGGGGCGTCCTTAATTGCTTTCCTACTTTTGCACCAGATAGTCAGCCGATGCCATCACCATCAATACAGCTGCATAGACGCGGTTGTGCTTTTGTAAATCGGTGGTGATCGGCATGGCATTCAGCGCTGTAAGAATTAGCGACTGGCTAGCGCTGCCGAGCTGTCCGGCACATAGCAGCAAATTGAGCCGCGCCAGCAGGGTCGCGGGGTCAGCTACCAAAGCCAGCTCAGCCACATACGCGGCCTTGATATCGCCACTGCTGATGCCACCGGAAATTACGTTTTGCAAATAGTTCAGGTAACCGCCAACACTGCTTTCGTTTACCAGTTGGAATTCAGGTGCCACGGCACCGGCGCTTAGCGCGGTTGCTGGTGGCACATAGCCGGGACGAAAAAAGTTGAATACAGTGGGCGAGCGCAGCGGGCTCTGGCCAAGCTGGGTTCCGGCATTACTCAAGTCCCCAATCTTCCAAGTGCCAGCGGTTGACGTGGCGCCGAAGGTACGGCCCCATTGCACCAAGCGCAGGATGGGCTCGCGCAGTTTGCCGAATTGCGTGTCAGTCAAACCAGTAGGGCCGCGCGCTTCATCATCAAGCAGGATGGCGGCATACACATGGGCCAAACTGCCACGTACACCGGCCCCGTTATTCACGAACACCGCTGCGACACGACCCACATATTCGGGACTAGGGTTGCTGGTCACCAGGCGCTGGATCAGTTGCTTGCTGATAAAGGGCGCGGTATTTTGGTGATTGAACAATCGGTCCAGCGCCATCTTGAGTGCATCCGCCGGTGTTGCACTGCCAGGCACGGTAATGCTTAAAAATGTGGAATCCACGGCAGAGTGATTTTTGCCCGTCTGTACCAAGGGCAGGCGCGCAAACGTGGTGCTGGGAATAGTGCGCGTGCCGCCACCGGTTTGCTGGATCACGGTGTTGACGTTGCCCGTCATGTCCAGGTCGTAGCCTGTAAACACCTGGGCCAGCATGCTCACGTCGCTAGCGCCGTAGGTATCAATTTTTTTACCGCTGCCATCGAGTTGCGGGGTGCCGTCCGGATTCAGCAGCACCAGGCCGATGCTGAATAACTGCATCACCTCACGCGCGTAGTTTTCGTCGGGCTGACTGCCTTTGCCGTCGGCTTTCTTGCTGCCTTTGACATTCAGGTAGTAGCCCATGGCGACATTCAGTGTGATGGCACCCAGCAGGTCTCGATAGTTGCCAAAGGCGTAGGTGTTGAGCGTGTCCCAATATTGGGCCACCGCGTGGCTGCGCCAATTGAAGTTCAGTCCAACCAGGGACACCACAAAAATTTCCGACAGCGCCAGCGCCATACGCTTACGCGCCGGGTCGGGCGAGGCCATGAGTTGGCTCCATGCCATGAAGTCGCCAGGAGAGGTGCTGTCGTAATAGTTAGCCGTGTTGGCAACGTCGCCATAGCCTTGTGCGTTAAGCCAGTCCCAACCCAAAATGCCAGACGGTGTGGCCACCTGCTTCTCGATCCAGCCTGCGTAGCCCAATGTGCGCACAGACGCAATATCTGCGTCGGATGCAGAGAACTGCGCTTGTAACAAGAATCGACTGGTTTGCGGATCCGTCACCGACCCCAGTTGCGTATAGCCGCTGGTATTGACCGTAATGCTGGCACCGGGGATGACCGGCGTATTGGCGCCTGGATCGGCAGCGCCTCCACCTCCACCGCATGCGGTCAATCCGGTTGCGGCCAGTGCGGCAACGCCAAGGGTGCTGACACGGGCGTGATCTGCACCTTGGGTTGGAAAACTTATGGCGGTGTCTAAGACACCGGTTTCGTCCTGCAAAACTATCCCCCTGAATAGGCCGACCTACTTCGGCAAGTTTTGCAGCTTACGAGAAAAGCCTGAAAACGCGATCGCACTTTGCAATTGCTTACGAATTCAAACCGCCCTGGCACTCCCCCGCGCATTGACCTTATCGCGCCAAGCCTGCAGCGCATGCAACCCGGCATCCGCAGGCGCAAACTTCATCAAACCTCTTGCGAATTCGAGGCCGCAAAAGGCGGTGATGTCGGCGATGGTGAAGCGGTCGCCGGCCATCCATTCCTGCTGTTGCAGCAACTGGTCAAACACGGTGGCGGTAGCCACCATCTTTTCAGCTTGTGATTTGCCGAAGTCTTGAAACTGCGGTTGTTCCAGCGCCACCAAACCGGGGTGCGTGTGGCGAATGGCGTTGGCGATTTGCAGCATCAACGTCAGTTCCACGCGGCGGTCGGCCATCTCGATGAAGGCGCGCTCGGTGGCATCCACGCCCATCAGATTGGGCTCGGGGTGAAGGCCTTCGAGGTAGGTGCAGATGGCGCGGGTTTCAGTCAGCACGCGGCCGTCGTCCAGTTCCAGCGCGGGCACCTTGGCCAGCGGACTCTTGGCCAGAAACTCCGGCGTGCGGTGCGCGCCAGCGTTCAGATCAACGTTGCTCACTTCAATGCCGGTGATGGCTTTTTCCGCGATGAACATCAACACGCGGCGGGGATTTGGGGCGCGGTGGGCACTTAGGAGTTTCATGATTTACTTTCTTCCGTCTCGTTTGCGTGTCTGGATTTATGCCGCCTGCGCCGCACGCAATTGGTCGCGTGTGGCGATAGCTGCCGTGCGTGCAGCCTGCGCAAAGTCTGCCGCCGACGAGGCGTACAGCACGGCGCGCGAAGAGTTGACCACAATCGGCGCCGTGGTTTCTCCATTTGCTGCACGGTAACCGGCCTTGACGGTGGCCACCGCGTCACCGCCTTGCGCACCCACGCCAGGAATCAGCAGCGGCACGGTAGGCGCAACTTTGCGCACACGCTCGATCTCGGTCGGATAGGTGGCGCCGACCACCAACCCGAGTTGGCCGTTCAAGTTCCATGGCCCTTGCACCAGTGAGGCAATGTGCTCGAACAGCGTGGGATGTCCGTCCAGGTCGGCCAGGCGCTGGTTCTGCAAATCGTCACCGCCGGGATTGGAGGTGCGGCAGAGCAGGAAGGCACCCTTGCCGTGATACTTCAGATACGGTTGCACCGAGTCAAAACCCATGAAGGGTGACAGGGTGACGCAATCGGCGCCGTAGCGCTCAAAGGCTTCCTTGGCGTATTGCTCGGCGGTGCTGCCGATGTCGCCCCGCTTGGCATCCAGGATGATGGGCACATCGGGCGCCGTGCGACGCATGTGCTCCATCAGGCGCTCAAGTTGGGCCTCGGCACCGTGGGCGGCAAAGTAGGCAATCTGCGGCTTGAAGGCAATCACCAAGTCGGCCGTGGCGTCGACGATGGCCGCGCAAAAGTCGTAAATCTTGCTGGCATCGCCCTTCATGGCAGCGGGGAATTTGGCCGGTTCCGGGTCCAGCCCCACGCACAGAAGTGAGCCGTTGATGCGCTCGGCCTTGCGCAGTTGTTCAATAAAGGTCATGCGCCAAGTTTAGCGGCAGAGGCAGTGCGTGGCCTCAGCAACCGTCCGAAAACGGTCGAGTGAAGGTCGCGTGAGAGGTCGCCTTACAGGTCGTCTTATAGGTCGAGCACGAGGAGTGCGGAAAGTGCGCGCGAGCAGCAGGGCGTGAACTGGTCGTTGGCAGCCTGTTCTTCGGGCGTGAGGTACTGGTCTTTGTGCTCGGGCACACCTTCCAGAACCTTGGTGAGGCAAGTGCCGCAAATGCCCTGGGCGCAGGAGGTGGGAATGTCTATGCCCTCAAATGAAAG
>CAIQYP010000428.1 GCA_903876045.1 uncultured beta proteobacterium
CCGGCCAATGGGGGCATGAGTTTCAGTGGCAGCGCGCGCCGCTGGCGGCCACCGGTTGGCAGATGCAAAACCGCCATGGCCGAAGTTCACACGAAGCACCGCCCGCCTGTTTTGCACTGGCGCCCCACAGCAACGACCACCAGGGTGAGGTGATCGCCGCGCAACTAGCCTGGAGTGGCAACCACCAGTTTGCGCTGGACCGCTCTGACGATGGCTCAGCCCTGCTGCAAGCCGGCGTCTGGCTGGCTCCGGGCGAAATGCAACTGGCACCGGGGGCCAGCAACCGCACGCCTGCCCTGCATGTCAGTTGGTCCGATCAAGGGCTGAATGGCGTGTCGCAAAATTTCCATCGCTTTGCGCGCCAGCAGGTGCTGCAGTGGCACGGTGGCAGCATGCGCGCGCGACCGGTGCACCTGAACACCTGGGAGGCGGTGTACTTTGACCACGACGATGCCACCCTGCGCGCTCTGGCCGAGCGTGCAGCGGCACTTGGCGTGGAGCGCTTTGTGCTGGATGACGGCTGGTTTCCAGGCCGCCCCAATGACCACAGCGGCCTGGGTGACTGGTGGCCGGATGCCGAAAAATACCCGCAAGGCCTGGGGCCACTGATCGCCCATGTGCAGGGGCTAGGCATGGAATTCGGCTTGTGGGTGGAGCCAGAAATGGTGAACCCCGACAGTGCGTTGTTTCGCGTCCATCCGGACTGGGCGCTGCAAGTTGCTGGCCATGCATTGCAACAGGGTCGCCAACAACTGGTTTTGGATATTGCACGCGCCGAGGTCAGTGCCTACTTGTTTGAAAAGCTCGACACGCTGTTGCGCGAAAACTCAATCAGCTATTTGAAATGGGACATGAACCGCGATCTGGCACAGGCGGCCGATGCGCAAGGTCACATGGCCTATGCGCGTCAGGTCAGCGCCTTGTATGCGCTGCTGCAACGCTTGCGCGAAAAGCACCCGGCCGTGGAAATCGAAAGTTGTGCCTCCGGCGGCGGGCGCATGGACCTGGGCATCCTGCAGCACACGCAGCGCTTCTGGACCAGTGACAACAACGACGCGGTGTCGCGCATCGCCATCCAGAGTGGCGCGGCACGCCTGTTCCCGCTGGAAGTGCTGGGTGCGCACGTTGGCCCGGCTCCGGCCCATACCACTGGACGCAGCCAGAGCCTGGCACTGCGTTGCGCCGTGGCCCTTTTCGGCCATATGGGCGTGGAGGCCGACGTGCGCAAACTCATGCCTGTTGAAGCGGAGCTGCTGGCCCACTGGATCGGCATCTACAAAGACTGGCGCGGTGTGCTGCACGGCGGCAGCTTTAGCCAGGGCCGCACGGCCAACGGGGTCTGGTGGCTGGCGCAACAGGGTGGGCAGGCCATTCTGGGTGTCTTTACGCAGAGTGCCCCGACCAGCATGCACCACGCACCGTTAAAACTGCCAGGCCTGGTGGGAGACGGGATCTGGCATTTGCGCCTGCCGGGCATGGCTGGCCAGGAGCGTGCGCGCGGTGATGCACGCTCGCCGTGGCTGGATGCGCTGCGCGATGGCGATGTCGCCTGTGCAGCGACGGAACTGCGTCGCATCGGGCTACCATTGCCCAACATGAACCCGGAGTCGGCGTTAGTCTTCTCGCTGGAATTGCAAAGCAA
>CAIQYP010000429.1 GCA_903876045.1 uncultured beta proteobacterium
CGCAGCTGGCGCGACATCAGGTAGGCCAGCACCACGCCGATCAAAAAACCCACCAGGGCTGTGATGGGCAAGGCGGTCGCGCCGATACGGTAAATGTGACCCGACATATCCCGCCAGGGCGCCTTGCTGGGGTCACGCAAAAACTGCAACAAATCCAGAAACAATTGCCCGGTCAGGCGCAAGGCACTCTCCGCATGCCCTTCCAATCCCATGAGCCATTCGCCCAGCTTGAGGAAAAGCTCTTTAGGCGTCGTGCGATGCGGCTTGGGCGGCAGTACGGTGTAGCGCGCCACCCGGTTTAGCGTGGCGCGCTGCAAGTCCAGCACCAGCACATGGCGCGGCCAAATGTGGCCCCAGGCGTTCCACAGCAATTGCGCGCCGGTGTGGTCCAGACGTTCGATCTGGCGCAGGTCCCAACTGGCTTCCATACCGGAATGGCCATGTCGCGGCAGTGACTCCTCCAGCGCGGTCCAGTTCTCCAATTGCGCCAATGAGGCAGCGCTCCAGCTACCGTACAAAGTCAGGCTTTCTCCGGCGGCGGAGCTTTCCTTGACGATACGGGGTGGGGGGTGTTGCACGAGGCGTTAGGGCAGGCAAAAGAATATGGGTGGAATGGTACCGCGTAAGCACCCGTTGCAAGCAAAATACACCTCCATCTTCCCAGCACACCGCACACCATGCCGAGCACCATTCCATTCATCTCCAGCCCCGAGCTATCGATTGAGCAGCGTGACAACGTGCTGTGGCTGACCATCACCCGCGAAGAGCGCCGCAATGCCATGAGCCACGGCGTGCTCGCAGGCATGGCGGCAGCCATAACGCAGGCGCAGAGCCACCGCGACATTCGCGCCATCGTGGTCACCGGTGCCGGCAGCAAGGCCTTTTGCGCCGGTGCTGACTTGCAGAGTGCCAATGCCTTCACCACCGACTACTCCGAGCCGCAAGGCCACCTGGCCCAGGTACTGCGCGCCGTGCGCGCCAGCAATATTCCGCTGATTGCCCGCGTCAACGGCGCCTGCATGGCGGGTGGCATGGGCCTGATGAGCATGTGCGACATGGCGGTGGCCGCCAGCCACGCCGTATTCGGCCTGCCTGAGGTAAAGGTGGGCGTGTTCCCGGCCCAGGTACTCAGCGTCTTGCAACACCTGATCCCCCGGCGCGTGCTGGTAGAGATGTGCCTGACCGGCGAGCCCATCAGCAGCGCACAAGCTCTGGAATACGGGCTGGTGAACTATGTGGCCGACGACGTGGACGCCCAGTTGGACTGGCTGCTGGCGCGCATGCTGGACAAGTCGCCCGCCGCCATACGCCGAGGCCTGTACACCCTGAAGAAGGTGGAGTCCATGGCCTTTGAAGAATCCATGTCGTTTACCGAAAGCCAGATCGCCCTCTTTACGCTGACCGAGGACGCCCGGGAAGGCCATCTCGCTTTCAAAGAAAAGCGCAAACCGGTGTGGTCAGGCAAATGAGCACCCCGGCCGACGCAATAGTCCACAGCGCGCTGATGCAAAGCGTGGGCGCGTCCATTTTTGGCCTCGCCCTGCTGCATACCTTTTGCGCCAAGCAGTTCGAAGTGCTGGCGCACCGCCACCCGCGCCATGCCGGTTTGCTGCACTTGCTAGGCGAGGTGGAGGTGGTGTTCGGCTTCTGGGCCTTTGTGCTGATCGCCAGCATGGCCTTGCTGAGCGGTAGCCAGCAGGCCATCGCCTACGCCGAGTCGCTGCAATACACCGAGCCGCTATTTGTGTTTGTGGTGATGGTGGTGGCCGCCAGCAAGCCCGTGCTTTCCATCGTGCAGAAAATGCTGGGTGCGGTGGCGCGCGCCGCACCGCTGCCGACACCGCTGGTGCAAGCCTGGCTGGGTCTGGCGGTGGTGCCCCTGCTGGGCTCGCTGATTACCGAACCGGCCGCTATGACGCTGGCCGCCCTCATGCTCAGCCGCCAGATCTTTAAAGACGGCATTCCCGAGCACCTGAAGTACGGCGCCTTGGGTGTGCTTTTTGTCAACATTTCGATCGGCGGCACGCTGACCTCTTACGCAGCACCGCCGGTGCTGATGGTGGCCGGAGCCTGGAACTGGGACACCGCCTTCATGGCCGCGACCTTTGGCTGGAAGGCCGCACTGGCGGTGCTGTTGAATGCCAGCGGCATTGCGTTCCTGCTGCGCAGGCACCTGCGACCGGATCCGGAAAACCAAGCACTGACTGAAGAGCCCATTCCCCTGTCGGTAAGTCTGATTCACCTGCTGGTGCTGGGTGGTGTGGTGACTCTGGCACACCACCCGGTGCTGTTTCTGGGTCTGTTCCTGTTCTTCCTGGGCTACACCCAAGCCTATGCGCGCTACCAGAATCCTCTGATCCTCAAGGAAGGGCTGCTGGTCGGCTTCTTTCTTGCCGGCCTTGTGGTGCTGGGTGGCTTGCAACAATGGTGGCTGCAGCCCATTGTGTCCGGCATGGCGCCGACGGCACTGTTCTTTGGCTCCGTCGGCCTGACCGCGATGACCGACAACGCCGCTCTGACCTACCTGGGCTCGCTGATCGAAGGCATCTCCAGCACTTCGCAATACATGCTGGTGGCGGGTGCGGTAACCGGCGGCGGCCTGACCGTGATTGCCAACGCGCCCAACCCGGCTGGCGTGGCCTTGCTGAAAAGCGGCTTCAATGATGGATCCATTGGTGCGGTTGGTCTGTTGTTGGGCGCTCTGATTCCCACAATCGTGGCAGCGCTTTTCTTTCTATTTTTGTAAGCGCTGCGTAGCCCCAAAAACGGCCAAAAAGCACAGTGCACCGCATGGAGATTTTTGAATGACTGACACCACCTTTGACTACATCATCGTCGGCGCGGGCACTGCCGGTTGCCTCTTGGCAAACCGCCTTTCCGCCAATGCCACCAAGCGTGTGCTGTTGATTGAAGCCGGTCGCAAGGACGACTACCACTGGATCCACATTCCGGTGGGCTACCTGTATTGCATCGGCAATCCGCGCACCGATTGGCTCTACAACACCGAGCCCGACGCCGGATTGAACGGCCGCACGCTGCGCTACCCTCGCGGCAAGACGCTGGGCGGTTGCAGCAGCATCAACGGCATGATTTATATGCGCGGCCAGGCGCGCGACTACGACCAGTGGGCCCAGATCACAGGCGATGAGACCTGGTCCTGGCGCAACAGCCTGCCCTATTTCATGCTGCACGAAGACCACTACAAGGGCGCCAGTGATACGCACGGCGCGCGCGGCACGGCGTCTGCATTGCTGCAAGACGCGGACTCGGTCTATCGCCAGACCCTGCGCCATCACCAGGCCGGGGCGGAGTGGCGGGTCGAGAAACAACGCCTGCGCTGGGATGTGCTGGATGCCTTCGCAAAAGCGGCCACGCAAGCCGGCATTCCCGCCACCGATGACTTCAATCGCGGCGACAACGAGGGCGTGGGCTACTTCGAGGTGAACCAAAAATCCGGCTGGCGCTGGAACACGGCCAAGGCCTTTTTGCGCCCCACCTGCTACGCCAGGCCCAACTTCGAACTCTGGACCAACGCCCAGGTATCCAAGTTGATCGTTGAAAAAAACACCGGCGCAGATGAGGCGCGTAGCTTGCGTTGCACCGGCGTGCAGGTCTGGAACGGCAGCGAGATGGTCATCGCCCATGCCCGCGCCGAAGTGATTCTGTCGGCTGGCAGCATTGGCTCACCGCAGATTTTGCAGCTCAGCGGCCTGGGGCCGGCGGCCCTGTCACAAGCGCTGGGCATTCCTGTGACATTGGATATTCCCGGTGTGGGAGAAAACCTGCAGGACCATTTGCAGATCCGCGCCGTCTTCAAGATCAAGAACGCTGTCACCCTGAACACACAAGCTAACTCGCTTTGGGGTAAGGCCAAGATCGGACTTGAGTACGCATTGAAGCGCAGCGGACCCATGAGCATGGCGCCCAGCCAACTCGGGGCCTTCACCCGCAGCGACCCGGCGCAACCTTACCCAAATCTGGAATACCACGTGCAGCCGCTCAGCCTGGAGGCCTTTGGCCAGCCCCTGCACAGCTTCAACGCATTTACCGCCAGCGTGTGCAACCTCAACCCGAGCAGCCGCGGCCATGTGCGCATCACCTCCCCGGACTTCAGGCAAGCCCCGGCGATTGCGCCCAACTACCTGAGCACCGAGCAAGACCGGAAAATTGCCGCCGACTCGCTGCGCCTGACCCGCAGCATCGTGGCGCAACCAGCGTTACAGAAATATGCGCCCGAGGAATTCAAGCCCGGTGTGCAGTTCCAGACCGATGCGGAACTGGCCAAATTGGCCGGTGACATTGCCACCACCATTTTTCACCCGTCTGGCACCACCTCCATGGGTCCGGCCAGTGACCCTCTGAGTGTCGTGGATTCACGCCTGAAGGTGCGCGGTGTGGCCGGTCTGCGGGTGGTAGACACCGGTGTCATGCCCCGTATTACCAGCGGCAACACCAACTCACCGACGCTGATGATTGCTGAAAAGGCCGCGCAATGGATCGCAGAGGACGCCTTCGCAACAGACAAGGCCGCACCGCAGGGTTAATCCCAATTCCGAAACGGTTTCTTCAAGGTACAGTTCGTTCGTTCGAGTGTTGGAGAGATAAAGATTCATTCCATCGGCACGAGACCTGAAAAGAAAACGATCCCGAGGAACTCGCCATAAAACGGCAACGCAAAGCAAGAACAGTGGCACCACGATGTGCCACCTAAAAAAGCACCAGCCAGTCTGGTGCTTTTTTTTGCCTGCATGGCAGGGACGAAGTGGTAGCCTTACATTATTGGCAACGCACATTGCCTATTCTTAGTACCAACCCAATTCAGCTGCATTTCATGAACAACTTGCCCGATATCGAATTTTCCGAAGAACTGATTCGCCGCTTCGACAAGCTGGGTCCACGCTACACCTCGTACCCGACGGCCGACAAGTTCCACGCCGGATTCGCCGAGGCCAACTACATCGAGTACCTGGCGCAACGCAACAACACGGCTAACAACAACCCGCCGCTATCGATCTACGTGCACCTGCCGTTTTGCGAATCACTGTGCTACTTTTGCGGTTGCAACAAGATCGTCACCAAAGATCGCGTTCGCACCACTGAATACCTGCGATACCTGGCCAAAGAGATGGCGCTGGTGGCCAAGCACATCGGCACGGACCGGCGCACCGCGCAACTGCACTTTGGCGGCGGCACCCCCACCTTCTTGACGCCAGAAGAACTGGGCGAACTGATGGCCATGCTGCGCAGCCACTTCAACTTTTTGCCCGATGCTGAACTCGGCATCGAGATCGACCCGCGCACCGTCAACGACGACACCATGGCCATGCTGGCCGAACTCGGCTTCAACCGCACCAGCTTTGGCGTACAGGACTTTGACCCGGCGGTGCAACAGTCCGTCAACCGCATTCAGCCTTACGAGATGGTGGAAAAAGCGATGAGCGCCAGCCGCAAGTCGGGTTTTCAGTCCATCAATGCCGATCTGATTTACGGTCTGCCCAAACAATCACGGCAAAGCTTCGACGGCACGCTGGACCGCGTAATCGAGCTTGCACCTGAACGCATCGCGCTCTACAACTACGCCCATTTGCCCAGCCGTTTCAAGGCGCAGCGCCTGATCGTGGAAGCTGAGTTGCCGAGCGCCGAAGAGCGTCTGCAGATCTTCCTGATGTCGGTGCACCGCCTGCTGGACGCCGGCTATATCTACATTGGTCTGGACCATTTTTCCAAGCCCGAGGATGAGTTGAACAAGGCCCGTCTGGACAAGACGCTGCACCGCAACTTCCAGGGCTACACGACGCGGGCCGACTGCGACCTGATTGGTTTTGGCGTCTCCGCTATCGGCAAGGTCGGGCATTCCTACAGCCAGTCCGTGCGCACCTTGAAGGCCTATTACGAGCATCTGGACATCGACCGGTTGCCGGTGGAAAAAGGCTATGCACTGACGGCCGACGACGTACTGCGCCGCCAGGTCATCATGGAACTGATGTGCAGCGGGCCGGTCAACTTTGCCGCCATCAATGAGGCGCATGGCATTGATTTCAAGACTTACTTTGCTGATGAACTGGCGCTTCTGACACAGTACGAAGAGGCCGGTTTGATCGTCGTGGATGAACACAGCATTTCTGTCACACCCAAGGGCCGCATGTTCGTGCGCGCCTCGGGCATGGTGTTTGACAAGCACCTGGCGCAATCCACGGCCAAGTTCTCCAAGCTGATTTAGCGCCCAACGCGAATTGGGAGCCCAAGCACCGCGCTAGTTACTGGACAACAGGCGGGGCGTTTGGGCGGAGCGTCGAGCGCGCATCCCATTCGCCGATGCGACAATGCCCGCATGGAAATGTTTGTTGTCACGCTCGCCTCACTGTTCGCTGGTTTTGTGGATTCGATGGTGGGCGGCGGTGGGCTGATTCTGGTGCCAGCCCTGTTAGCCACATTTCCCACCGCGCACCCCGCCACCCTGTTTGGCACCAACAAAAGCGCCTCTGTCTGGGGCACGGGCATGGCCACGGTGCAATACAGCCGCCGCGTCACCATGCCCTGGCTTGCGCTGCTGCCAGCGGCCCTGGCGGGCTTTGTGGCCTCGCTGGGCGGGGCCTGGCTGGTCACCGTGGTATCGCCCGAATACCTGCGCAAGATTCTGCCTGCCATCCTGTTAGTGGTGCTGGGTTACACACTCGCCAAGAAAGAACTGGGGCGCCACCATGCGCCCAAATTTACCGGCCGCATGGAAGCCGCCTTGGCCTGTTGTATCGGTGCGGTGATTGGTTTTTATGACGGCTTCTTCGGCCCCGGCACCGGCAGCTTTTTTGTCTTCTGCATGGTGCGCTTTCTGGGCTATGACTTTTTGCACGCATCGGCCGCAGCCAAACTACTCAATACCGCCACCAACATTTCGGCAATCGCCTTGTTTGCCTACAAGGGCCATATCTGGTGGCACTTTGCACTGGCCATGGCGATCGCCAACGTGGTGGGCAGCCTTGCTGGCACCCACATGGCGCTCAAACACGGAACCGGTTTTGTGCGCTGGGTGTTTATCGCCGTGGTCACAGCGCTGATCTGCAAGACCAGTTACGACGCATTTTTGCGTTAGCGGTCAGGCGACCAACCCGGCGTGGGGGCGTCCTATCTAGAAAGCCCGGTCAGCTTGGGCGCCTGCATTGGTGTGCGTGCGGCCGGTGGCCAGGGCACTACGGATGCCAGCAACGGCTTACCGATGGGCGCTGCCGCTTGTCCCTTGCTGACAGCAGCCATGTCTTCTTCGTTGGGATACAGGCCCATCAGCCAGTAATCCAGTACCCGACGCACAATCGGCGCGGCATGCTCGGCGCCAAAGCCGGCGTTTTCCACGACCATGGCGATTACGATCCTGGGGTCTTCGGCTGGCGCATACGCGGTATACAGGGCGTGATCCCGTTGGCGTTCCTCAACCTTGCGCGCATCGTATTTCTGGTCCTTACCAATACCCACGGCTTGGGCGGTGCCGGTCTTGCCGCCGCTGGTGTAGCCGGCACCCGCAAAGGCGCGTGCCGAGGTGCCTTCAATCGTGACACCCACCATGGCCTTGCGTATCACATCAATGTTGGCGGGTTTGAGTCCCAGGTCAACACTGGGCGGCGGCGCAGTGGGAATGTTGGTATGCGATACGGCGTCTTGCGTCGCACTGACTAAATGCGGCGGATGGCGCACGCCATTGTT
Source organism: uncultured beta proteobacterium (assembly GCA_903876045.1). Lineage (GTDB taxonomy): Bacteria > Pseudomonadota > Gammaproteobacteria > Burkholderiales > Burkholderiaceae_C > Allorhodoferax. The sequence continues at coordinate 7,696 of CAIQYP010000429.1, forward strand.
GGCCAAGGTGGCCACCGCCTGCGCCAATTGCAGCATGGTGAAATTGTTGTAGCCCTGACCGATTCCGAGGGAGATGGTTTCACCGGCATACCACTTCTGCTGGTCAGCGCGCTTGTAAGCCCGTCGCTTCCAGTCAGTGGATGGCAGAAGGCCACGTGTCTCGCCCAGGATGTCCACACCAGTCAGGTCCCCAAACCCAAAACGTTGCATCTGCTCGTGAATGGTGTCCACACCCAGGTCGTTGGCCAGCGTGTAGTAGTAGGTGTCACAGGAAGCGACGATCGAGCGGTACATATTGACCAGCCCATGCCCGCCCTCTTTGTCATCGCGGAACTTGTGGCCCCCGAACATATAAAAACCGGGATCGGAAATACTCTGCTCCGGCGTACGCGTGCCGGTTTCCAGCGCCGCCATGGCCATGAAGGGCTTGTAAGTAGAGCCCGGTGGATAGGTGCCGCGCAACGCGCGATTCAGTAACGGCTTGTCGGGTGATTCGTTGAGGGCCTGCCAGCTTTCGCTATCGATGCCTTCGACAAACAAGTTGGGGTCAAAGGTTGGCTTGCTGACAAAGGCCAGAACCTCTCCCGTCTTGGGGTCCATGGCCACCAGAGCACCACGTCGCTCACCAAACATGGTCTCGATCAGACCCTGCAACTTAATGTCAATTGACAGCACGACCGTGTTGCCTGGTGTCGCCGGGTTGCTGGCCAGTCTGCGCATGGCGCGCCCACCTGCCGAGGTTTCGATTTCTTCGACGCCGGTTGCGCCATGCAGTTCTGCTTCGTAGCTTTGCTCGATGCCGAGTTTGCCCATGTACTCGGTGCCACGGTAGTTATCGGGGTCGTCGCCCTCGTCAATCTTTTCTTTTTCAGACTGGTTGATTCGACCGATGTAGCCAATCACATGGCTGGCCAATTCGCCAAACGGATAGTTGCGAAACAGCCGCGCCTTGATTTCCACACCGGGAAAGCGGTAGCGGTGTGCGGCAAAACGGGCCACCTCGCTATCGGTCAAGCGCGTGCGTATGGGCAACGACTCAAAGCTGCGCGACTCTTCCAGCAACTTCTTGAAGCGGCGCCGATCGCGTGACGTGACATCCAGCACCTTGGACAAATCATCCAGCACCTCGTCCAGCGGTCCGCTTTTGCTGGGCGTGATTTCCAAGGTGTACGCGGAGTAATTGCTGGCCAGCACAATGCCGTTGCGATCCAGAATCAAACCCCGATTTGGCACGATGGGCACAACGGAAGTGCGGTTGTTTTCGGCCTGTGCGCGCAAATCTTCGTGGCGCCAGATTTGCAAATACAACAGGCGTGAAATCAGCAGCAAAAAACAGACCAGCACGACCAGACTGAGGACAAAAACACGGGAGCGAAATCGGGCCAGGTCAGCCTCGACGTTCCGTAAAACGGTCATAGTGGTCGGTTGGCGTCAGGGTCAGGCGCGCGGCGCTGCGGCGCGAGCAGCACCCAATCGGCAACCGGCCAAAGTGCTGCTTCCAGCAATGGGCCAAGAAAAGTCAAAAAGCCCGGGAAGGCCCCGCCAGCAATCATGCGCAAACTGAGTTCCACCAAATGGGCCGCAGCAAACAGGGGGAAGACCTGCACCATCTGCAATGACACTGGAAACCACAACAATCGACGATGCATGGTGATGGCGAGAAAACTCAGTACGGTGTAGGCGAGAGCGTTTTGCCCCAACAAAGCCCCTTGGTGCACATCCACCAAAAGACCGCAGACAAAAGCTGCGCCAATGCTGACTCGCAAGGGCTGATGCACGGTCCAGAACACCAGCACTAAGGCCAACAAATCGGGCACCCAGGGCGAGCGCCCTGTGAGACCCATATTCAGAACCATATTGACGAGCATGGCAGCAAGCATGCTGCCCCAAACAAAGAAGGGATTGGCAGGCAAAAGCAGTTGCTGACCCTGGCGCATGATCATGGCTTCTGCACCTCACCACGCTTGTTGCGCTTGACGGCTGGAGCCTCGGGCGCCGGACGGGGTGGCACCTGATCAGATAGCGGCTCCAGCACCAGCACATGGCTGGCTCCTGACACCAGGGCCGCCGGCACGCAATAGATACGGGCAAAAATGGTGTCCACTCGCCGGTCCACCTTTTCCACCCGAGCCACCGGCAATCCCGGCGGATACACACCATCAACCCCACTGGTGGTAAGTAAATCACCCACAGTGGCATCGGCATTGGCGGCCATGTAGCGCAGCTCAATTGCGTCAGTTTGACTGGTGGTGTCACCAAAGGCCACACCCCGAGCGCCCGTGCGGGTGTTGAGCACGGGGATTGCATGGTCGCGATCGGTAATCAGTGTGACTTCGCTGACCGTGGGGTAGACGCGGGTGACCTGACCCAGGACGCCACGTTCATCCAAAACCGGCGCACCGGAGCTAATTCTGTCCAGTTGCCCTTTATCGATGATGACCTTACGCGAATACGGATCGGCTGCGTAATAAAGCAATTGGTCGGCAATGCCGGTGGTATGCATGCGTGCACGCAGATCCAGTAAATTGCGTAAACGTTCGTTTTCGAGCGTTAGCTGCTCTACCTGATTTGCCTTGAGCGACTGCAAGCCGAGTTTTTTGAAAGCATCTTCTTTGGAGCGTTGCGCAGAGTTCAGGCCGTAAAAGTACTCGCCGCCGACCTGCAACAAATGCACCGGTTGCAGAGCCAACCACTGCACCGGATACAGCACCGTGCCTAGCGCAATACGCATTGGTTGCGTGACCTTAAAACGTGAATCAGCCACCATCAAAAACAGCGCCAGAGCGCTGCAGACAGCCAGCTTCGAAAGGGCCGAAGGGCCCTGACGGAAGAAAGGTGGGGGAGCTCTGTCCAGCGTACCCAGTGGCATCGCGGACCTCGGAACTTATTCGCTGGTGAAAATGGAACCCAAGCGTTCCATCTGCTCTAGTGCAATACCGCAACCGCGCACCACACAGGTGAGCGGGTCTTCGGCCACCAGAACCGGAAGCCCGGTTTCTTCAGCCAGCAGGCGGTCCAGATCGCGCAATAAAGCGCCGCCGCCAGTGAGCATCATGCCGCGATCAGCAATGTCAGCACCCAGTTCAGGCGGGGTTTGTTCCAGCGCATTCTTCACAGCGGAAACGATGTTGTTTAGCGGATCGGTCAGGGCTTCCAGAATCTCGTTGGACGAGATGGTGAAACTGCGTGGCACGCCTTCAGACAGGTTGCGTCCGCGCACTTCCATTTCTTTGACTTCAGAGCCGGGGAATGCAGATCCAATTTGCTTCTTGATGGACTCTGCCGTGGGCTCACCGATCAGCATGCCGTAGTTGCGGCGGATGTAGTTGATGATGGCTTCGTCAAACTTGTCGCCACCCACGCGCACGCTGCCTTTGTAGACCATGCCACCAAGAGAAATCACGCCGACTTCCGTGGTGCCACCGCCAATGTCGACCACCATGGAGCCGCTGGCCTCCGATACCGGCAAACCGGCACCGATGGCCGCAGCCATAGGTTCTTCAATCAGGAACACGTCGCTGGCACCAGCACCCAAAGCGCTTTCACGGATGGCACGGCGCTCGACTTGGGTAGAACCGCAGGGCACGCAAATAATGATGCGTGGACTGGGCTTCAGGATACCGCGCGGATGCACCATCTTGATGAA
>CAIQYP010000430.1 GCA_903876045.1 uncultured beta proteobacterium
CCGGCTATTGCGCAGTACTACGCCAAGTTCGCAGCCTGAGGCCGGTAAACCGGCCCACACCGAAAGGCTTTCCATGAGTGACTACGCGCCGTTTTTGCAACGTCATCCGGATTACGCATTCACCAGCGCGCTGGATGACTTGCGCCGCGTGCAATACGCCCGGCTCGACGCGCAGGATCAGGTCTATCTCGATTACACCGGGGGCGGCCTGCACGCTGCCAGCCAGGTGCAGGAACATGCGCAGATGCTGAGCGAGCAGGTGCTGGGTAACCCGCATTCGGTCAGCCCGAGCTCTATGGAAATGACGCGCCGGGTGGAAGGTGCGCGTGCTGCGGTGCTGGACTACTTCCATGGAGCGGGCAACTACACCGCCATCTTCACGCTCAACGCTTCGGGAGCGCTCAAGTTGGTGGGCGAGTCGTACCCGTTTGCCCCGGGCGGCAAACTGCTGCTGACGGCAGACAACCACAACTCGGTTAACGGCATGCGCGAGTTCGCGGGTGACAAGGGCGTTGCGGTGCGCTATGCGCCTATGACGCGTCCCGAGTTGCGCATCGACCAGGCAGCTATGGATGCATTGCTGGCCGAGGCCGACCCGGCGCAGGCAAACCTCCTGGCATTTCCTGCGCAGTCCAATTTTTCAGGCGTCAAGCACCCCCTGGATTTGGTGGCGCGTGCGCAGTCCAAAGGCTGGCAGGTGTTGCTCGACGCGGCGGCCTTTGTGCCGACCAACCCCTTGGACTTGCGCGCGGTCAGTCCGGACTTCGTGGTGATGTCGTTCTACAAAATGTTCGGCTACCCCACCGGTGTTGGCTGCCTGCTGGTGCGCAATGACGCGCTTAAGGCACTACGCCGCCCCTGGTTTGGTGGTGGCACGGTCAACTTCGCCACGGTACAAGGTCAGATGCATGTGCTGTCAAAGGGCGAAGCGGCTTTTGAAGATGGCACGCTCAACTACCTGGGCATTCCTGCTGTCGAGATTGGCTTGCGCCATCTGCAAGCGGTAGGCATGGAGACCATTCAGAAGCGCGTCTATTGCCTGACCGACTGGCTCATCACCCAACTGCTGGCGCAGAAGCACAGCAATGGCCGCGCCATGGTGCGCCTGTATGGCCCGGCCAATATGGCCATGCGTGGCGGCACCGTGACCCTGAATCTCTATGACCCGCAGGGGCACCTGATCGACTACAGGCGTGTGGAGGAGTTGGCGGGTGAGGTGGGGATTTCCCTGCGTACCGGCTGCTTTTGCAACCCCGGCGCAGGTGAGATGGCGGAGGACCTGACTGAAGACGACATGCGCGCGGGCATTGCCCAAGTGGGTGAGGAAATCAATCTCCAGCGCTTTTCCCAAGAGATGCAGGAGCGCGGGGGCAAGAGCGCGGGTGCTATCCGGGTATCCACCGGCATTGCCAGCAATTTTGCCGATGTGGAGCGCTTCCTTGCCTTTGTTGGCGGCTTCAGGGACCAGACTTCGCTGACCATTGGCAGCGTGTCGTTTGACATTGAATCCTGCCGCGTGCTGCGCGACGGCGGTTAAAGCCCCAGCAGTGCGGCGTCGCCGCGTCCCTGGCGCACGATTTCGGGCGCTTCCCCGGTCAGGTCGACCACCGTCGTGGGCTCCTGTGTGCAGGCTCCGGCATCCAGCACACCCGCAATCACTTTTTCAAAGCGCTCACGGATATCTTCGGCATTGTTCAGGGGATGGGTGTCACCCGGCGGGATCAGTGTGGTGGCGAGCAGGGCCGAGCCGTGCATGGCCAGCAGTTCTTGCAGCACTTTGTGATCGGGCACACGCAGGCCTATGGTCTTGCGCGAGGGGTGACTGACCCGCCTGGGCACTTCCTTGCTGGCTTCCAGAATAAAGGTGAAGGGCCCCGGCGTGGCCGCCTTGAGCAGGCGGTATTGGCGGTTGTCCACGCGGGCGTAGTTGGCTAGCTCACTCAGGTCGCGGCACAGCAGCGTGAGTTGGTGTTTGTCGTCCACGCCACGGATACGGCGCAGGTGGTCTACCGCCGCCTTGTCGTCGAGGTGGCAGACCAGGGCATAGCTGGAGTCAGTCGGCACGGCCAGCACGCCGCCTTTTTCCAATAGAGATACGGCTTGTTTGAGCAGGCGGGGCTGCGGGTTTACGGGGTGGACTTCGAAGTGTTGTGCCATCTTATTATTGTTATCGCTTTTATTGAATTCGACTACCCAGCAGTTCCCACACAGGTGTGAGTTCCTTGTTGAGCAGGGGCAATGTGCCTAATTCGGTGTGGCTCTCGGCCGGGCTATGAAAGTCGCTGCCGCGCGAAGCGGCCAGACCAAATTCGCGTGCCGTGTGGCCGTAGGTGACGTACTCGGCCGCGCTGTGGCTGCCGGTGACCACTTCCACGCCCTGGCCTCCAAGGGCTTTGAATTCGGTGAACAGCGCGTACTCTTCATTCGGCGTGAACTTGTAGCGCGCCGGGTGTGCAATCACGGCCATACCGCCAGCCTGCGTGATCCAGGTGATCGCATCCTTGAGCGTGGCCCAGCGGTGCGGCACATAGCCAGGTTTGCCTTCGGTGAGGTATTTGCGAAACACCTCATTGGTTTCTTTGCAGACGCCACTCTCGACCAGAAAGCGGGCAAAGTGGGTGCGCGAAATTAGTTCGGGGTTGCCGACAAAGGGCAGCGCGCCTTCATAAGCACCCAGGATGCCGACCCTGGCCAGGTCGTCGGACATTTCCATCGCGCGCTGCTTGCGCCCGCCGCGGGTATCGCGCAGACCTTGTGCCAAGGCCTCGTTTTCGGCATCAAAACCCAAGCCGACGATGTGCACCGTGTGGCCAATGAAGGTGACCGATATTTCTACGCCGGTGAGGTAGCGCATGCCCAGCGCTTTGGCGGCTGCCAGCGCCCGGGCCTGGCCACCGATTTCGTCGTGGTCGGTCAGAGACCACAGTTCGACACCGTTGGCTTTGGCGCGAGCCGCCAGGTCTTCGGGGGTAAGGGTGCCATCCGAGACAACGGAGTGGCAGTGCAGGTCGGCGTTCAGTATTTTTGTCACGCAACCATTTTAGGCGTTGAGAAAAACCTTGCCCCAGCTCGGGGCGGCCCTGCGCCGGGCTAGAAGCCATCCGGGCTGGTGAAACTTATCCATTCACCGCTGATGGGCTGGGCAAAAGCCAGTTCGGTGGCATGCAGCAGCAATCGATCGCTGGCAGCGGCAATGTCTGGCGGCGCATACAGCGCATCGCCCAGAATCGGGTGGCCAATGGCTTGCAGGTGCACGCGCAACTGGTGGCTGCGCCCGGTCAGTGGCTCGAGTTCCAGGCGTGAGGCATTGCGATCTGCGTCATAGGCAACGCAGCGCCAGTTTGTGCTGCTGGGTTTGCCGGTCTCTAAATCAATTTTGCGCAGGGGGCGGTTAGGCCAATCCACGATGATGGGCAGGTCGATGGTCTGCCACGCCCCGTCGGCGTCGGGTTCCTGCACGCGGCAATCGCCGTGCGCGATGGCCACGTAACGCTTGTGCACCCGGCGCTGCGCAAAGTGATCATTCAGCACCCGCTGCGCCGCAATGCCACGCGCCATCACCATCAGGCCTGAGGTGGCCATGTCCAGCCGGTGCACGATGAGGGCGTCGGCAAATTGCGCTTGCACCTGCAGGCTCAGACAAACGTCGCTGGTTTTACCGGGTACCGCTAGCAAGCCTGCGGGTTTATTCAGCACCACGATGCCGGCGTCGGCATACACCAGGTCAAGCGGCATGGGCACCCAGAATCAGGCGCTGCACGGTCTCACATAACTCGTTCACATCGTTGGGCTTGTAGACCAGGGCGCTGGCGCCAGCCTCAAAGGCGCTCTTCTCGATCTCGGGGGTGACATAACCGGAGGCCAGTGCCACGGGCAAATCCGGGCGCAGCGCCTTGGCCGCGCGCAGCAGGTCCACACCACTAAAGCCCGGCATGTTGTAGTCGGTGACCAGCAGGTCAAAGTCTTGCGCGCGTTCGGTCAGGGCGGCTTGCGCCTCCAATGGGTCGGTAAAGCTGGTGACGGTGAATCCTTTGCGGCGCAGCACCCGCTCCACCAGAAACACCAAAGCCTGGTCGTCGTCCACATACATCACGTGGCGTCCTTGTCCGTGCACCACAGCAACGGCTGCCTGCGGCTCCGCATCGACCGCAAGCGCATGGTCGCAGGCCGGAAAATACAGGTGAAAGGTGCTGCCCAGGCCGGGCGTGCTGCCCACATCAATGCCGCCCTGGTGCGTTTGCATGATGCCGTGAACCACGGACAGGCCCAGCCCGGTACCCTGGCCCACTTCGCGTGTGGTGAAGAAGGGCTCAAAGATTCGCTGCAAAGTGGCCGGGGTAATGCCACTGCCGCTGTCTTTGACCGACAGGTCCACATACTTTCCTGGTGGCACCCCAATGCGACCGCAATCGGGGAAATCGAGTTGCGTGTTACCAACTTCAATGCGTACCCAGCCCTTGTCCTGACCTACCGCCAGAATCGCATTGGTGCACAGGTTGAGCAGGGCTTGCTCCACCTGGGTGGCATCCGCCAGCACGCTGCTGCAATCGGGCGCCTCCTGCACCTTGAGCTCCACGCCCGGCGGCAAGGTCACCCGGACCAGGCGTACGGTTTCGTGCACCACCTCACTCAGGCGCATGGGTGTGCGACGCGGCGGTTCGTTGCGGCTGAAGGTAAGAATCTGGCGCACCAGATCACGCGCGCGTCGCCCCGCTTTTTCGATTTCATTCAGGCTGGTGAGTGCGCCGGAATGCGACGGTGTGTCCTGCTTGGCCAGATCGACGTTGCCCAGGATGGCACTCAGGATGTTGTTGAAGTCGTGTGCAATACCACCGGCCATGGTGCCCATGGCCTGCATTTTTTGTGATTCGCGCAGTTGCGTTTCAAGCGCCAGACGCTTGGCCTCGGCCTGCTTGCGGGCCGTCAGGTCGCGCACAAACAAGGTGGTGATGACACCGCCACCACCGGTGGTAAGGCCACGCTCCAGCGAGATACTGATTTCGACAAAAATCTCCGCACCCTGCAAGGTGGCGGCGTGGAATTCGCCCAACATGGCTTGATCGGGCACCTGACCTTGCTGGAGCAGGGCCTGTACATCGGGCAGAAAGCGCCCGAGAGCGCTGCCGATGGCCGACGCTGCCGGGCAACCAAAGAGCTGAGTCGCTGCCGGGTTGAAGACGGCGATGTGGTGGCCCTCGTCCACGCACAGAATGGCGTCCAGCGAGGAGTTGATGATGGCGGCCATGCGCTTTTCGCTGAGCAGCAGGTCCTCATTGCGTTGCAGCAGCACGGTGGCACTTTCCTGCAGCGCCAGGCGCTGCGCCAGAAGCGGCCCCTGGTCAATGATGGCGCAGATAAAGTGCGCCAGTTCGTCCTGCGGGTTTTCAATGCGGGCAATGTGCAGGTCGCCGGTGAAGCGGCCACTGGAGCCGCTTTGGAAAACCACCTCGTTGACTTCGCTGGAGCCACTGGCTTTCGCGCTGAGGAACGAAACCGCCACTTCATCGGTGTGATCCGGCCCGACAAAGGGCAGCAGAAAGTTCAGTGGCGGATCGCTCTCGAGCGGTTGAAACAGGCGCAACGCCATGGCATTGCTGGCCAGCACCAGGCCTTCTTCGTCCACCACCATCAAGGCCAGAGGCACGCTGGAGAAGAGGGTGGCAAAGCGCTCGGAAGCACCCTCGGCCTCCTGTTGGCTGTAGCGCAAGGCCTTGTTTTGTATCTCCAGTTCGGCCTGGTACTTGCGCAGATCAGCGATCATCTGCGCGGGGCGATAGCCTTCGATGATGAGTTCTTGCGTCGGGTCCAGTTGGTCGGAGCTGCGCACCTGCAACGGTGCACGCAGCGCCACGCCGATGCGGCGCCGCCGGGTCAGGCTAGCCATAGATAGAGACCTTGTACGCCAAGGCAGAGATTGGGCGGGCGGCGGTACAAGGTGTAGGCATGCGCAGTAGTTTAGGGAGCCTGGGAGCGACGTAACTTATTTATATCAAACTCGGTCAGTGCGCCAGCCTGATTGCCCCAGGCGCCGCGCACATAGGTCAGCACAGCGGCGATTTCGCCGTCGTTCAACTGCAGCATAAAGGGAGGCATGCCAAAGGGGCGTGCGTTACCTTTCGTGGTCGCAGCAAAGCCGCCGTTTAGTGCGCTAAGAATCAGATTGTTGGTGTTGTCCATCAGCACGGCGCGGTTGCCCGCCAGCGCAGGATACGCATTGGCGCGGCCCTGACCTTGCAGGCCGTGGCAATCGGCACAGTGGGTTTCATAGAGCTTGGCGCCCGCGCTTAAGTTGGTGCTGGTGCTGGTGCCGGCTGCCACGCTGCGCGCGACAACGTTCGCTGCGGGTGGCAATGCTTTCAGGTACTGCGCCATAGCCTGGGCATCGGCATCGGTCAGGTATTGCGTTCCATGCTGCACCACTTCAGCCATGGGGCCCTGTGCTGCAGCCTTGCCATTCACGCCGGTTTGCAAGAAGCGCGCGATTTCATCGACGCTCCAGTTGGAAACCGAGGCTTGTGCACTGTCATTGAGCGACGGCGCAAACCACTGGCTTCCGGGCAATACGCTGCCGACCGATGCGCCCGATAGCGACCCCAAAACATTGCGAGTGCCGTGGCACTCCATACAGTGACCCAGGCCTTCCACCAGATACGCACCACGCGCGTACGCGGCACTGGTTGCGGTCGCACTTTGGCCAATAGAAACGGGTTCTGTGCTTGCAGGCTTGAAGAACAGCACACGCCACACACGCAGTGCAAGTTGGGTGTTCATGGGCCAGCGCAATGCATGGGCCTGGTTGATCCGGGCCTGCGCCGGAATGGTCTTCAGGTAGGCAAGAAGCGCATCGGCGTCTGCGCGGCTGATGTGCGTGTAGCTGGTGTAAGGGAATGCCGGATACAGCAAACGCCCGTCTTTGGCTTCGCCGTGGTGCAGGGCACGCCAGAAATCGTCGGTGTTCCATGCGCCAATGCCGTATACCGGGTCGGAGGTGATGTTGCTGCTGAACACGGCGCCGAAGGGTGTGTCAACGGCACGCCCGCCTGCAAAGGGAGCGCCGCCGCGCGCGGTGTGGCAATGGGCGCAGTTGCCCAGACGTGCCAGGTAGGCGCCGCGTGGTTCTTGAACCGCTGGCTCCGCTTGCGCAATGGCCAGTTCTGCACATTTCAATTCCAGGGTGTCTTGACTTGGCGCAGGCTTGTGGTCTGCAGCATGCGCATTCAAAGGCACAGGCTGTGATGCCAACCAACGCGCGGCGGCGTTGACCTCGGCCGCTGTCAGACGCTTGGCAACGGTGGCCATGCAGTCCGGTGTGGTGGTGCTGCGTCGGCCGGTGCGCCAGCTACCGAGCTGTGCATTGATGTAATCGACCGGTAGTCCAAGCAACCCTGGTAAATCGGGATTCACGCCGGTCAGTTTCAGACCATGGCATTGGGTGCAGGCGGGTACGCGTTGGGCCTTGTTACCCTCCGAGACGAGTTTACGGCCCTGCTCGTTTTCGGCGTTGCTTTGGGTCGTGGGTTTTGGAGCTGGGTAGGGCACGGTCTGCGCCGAAAAATAGTCCGCCAGCGCATGCAGATAGGCGTCATCCAGGTTGGTCAGCAGTGCTGCCATGGGTGCGTAATGGCGGCGCCCGGAGCGGAAATTGACTAGTTGCTGGTATAGATAGGCGGCGGGCTTACCCGCAAGGCGCGGGTAGTAGCCATCCGGCCCGGCACGCCCCTGGTCGCCATGGCAAACCGTGCAGGCGCGCGCACGTTGCGCCATGTTGTCCTCAAAGGGTGGTGTTGCTTGTGCACTGAGGCATACACCCAGGCAGAAAAGGACCATTACATAGCGTAGCAAGCAGGAAATCATGCCAGCGAGCTTACTGCATCACACGCTTGATTTGACCCGGTGTTTTGCATTTTGAGGGACTGAATACGGTTACATTGCGTTGTCACAGATCAAGAATTAGTCCCCATTTTCTTCATTCAACTTGAGCCGAGTTATATGAATCAATACAAAGTTTCCCAGCGTCTCTATGCCATCGTCGGTGTATCCCTTGTGGTCATGCTGATACTGGCGGTCATTAACTGGAACGTCATGACCCGGCTGGGAGAGTTGCAGGATCAGGGCGTGCAGAAGGCCCAGGCCGCGACCCAGATGAAGCATGATTCCAACTTGGGTGCGCAGGCCTATCGCGTCATTGCCGACACCTACATCAACCGAAACTTTGATGAGGTGCAGAAGAAGTGGGCAGACATCAAGGCCGAATTTGATACCTCGTTCGCCCTGGCCAACAAGGTTGCCGACACGGCGGAAGAAAAGGCCGCATTGCTGGATGCGACCGCAGCCTATCAAGAGATCCGCGCCCTGTATGAAGGCAAATACCTGGAGCTTTCCAGGGCCAATGCGCCACGCGAAGTACTGGGCCCGGTTGACGATGCAGTGGATAAACAGGTGGACCGCTTTGACGCCGGCTACTCCAAACTGGTGAAGGGACTGCAAGACGGGGCTTCAGCACTGGACCAGGCTTTTGATGTGGAGACGCGGTCCGCGCGCATCATGATGGTGTCCTCGATTGCTGTGGGTGGATTTTTATTAGCCTTGCTGACGCATTTGATTTCAAAGAGCATCACGGGCCAACTCGGCATGGAGTTGGGCGAGGCCACGGCTCTGGCTCACAGCATTGCTGACGGGGATCTGACCCACACATTTACCCATGGCTCTGCCAACACGGACAGTCTGGCGAGCGCGCTTGATCACATGTTGGGTACGCTCAAAAGTATCGTCACCAATGTGCGGCAGGGGTCTGAGAACGTAGCCACTGCCAGTGCCGAAATCGCCCAGGGTAACCATGACCTGTCATCACGCACGGAGCAACAGGCCAGCGCGCTGGAGCAGACCGCATCTTCCATGGAGCAACTGGGCTCTCAAGTCAAACAAAACGCAGACAACGCCCGTCAGGCCAACGCACTGGCACTCAGCGCCTCGCATGTTGCTATTTCAGGGGGCGAAGTGGTGGGGCAGGTAGTAGAAACGATGAAGGGCATTAACGATTCATCGCGCCGCATTTCCGACATCATCAGCGTGATTGATGGCATCGCGTTTCAGACCAATATTCTGGCCCTCAATGCGGCTGTGGAAGCCGCACGTGCCGGTGAACAGGGGCGTGGGTTTGCAGTGGTGGCGTCAGAGGTGCGCAGCCTGGCGGGGCGCAGTGCCGATGCGGCCAAAGAAATCAAGTCCTTGATCAGTGCCAGTGTGGAACGTGTGGAGCAGGGCACCGCGCTGGTGGACAAGGCGGGCGAGACCATGGCCGAAATTGTGGGCAGCATCCGCCGCGTGACCGACATCATGGGTGAAATCAGCTCGGCCAGTTCAGAGCAGTCGGCCGGAGTGTCCCAGGTGGGTGAAGCCGTGAACCACATGGATCAGGCGACGCAACAAAACGCGGCCCTGGTGGAACAAATGGCCGCTGCCGCCAGTAGCCTCAAAAGCCAGGCGCAGGATCTGGTGAAGGTGGTGGCACTTTTCAAGCTGACTGAGGGCGAAGCACCACGCGGGGTCACCGCGCCACAATACAGCCAGCCGCGCCCCGTGGCGCTGGCCGGCGCTCCAAAGCGTGCGGCCTTGTCGCAGCCCCGACCTGCCCCGAAGAAGGTCGCAGCGCCAAAGCCTTTAGCCAAGCCTGCAGCCAAGCCCGCTGCCAAGCCTGTGGCGATTGCCCACCAGGCCAGTAAGCAGCAAGACGACGAGTGGGAAACCTTTTAACGAGCGCGGGAAGCTAAACGGACTCAGCCCAAACGATGGGCTGGCGCAGCGCCTGCCAGTCGGCGCAATGCGGTCCGTAGACTTCTTCAATTTTCGGCCGTTTCACCTTGAGGGTGGGTGTGACCAGGCCGTTTTCTGGTGTCCAGGCATCGGCCACGACGGTCACGAAGTCCAGCTTTTCATGCGCATCCAGCAGGGCATTCACCGACTGCAAATGCGCCTGCAGCGATTGCTGCAATTCCGCACGCCCGGTGGCGTCACGCGCCATGGCGGCAGCCGACAACAAGAGCAAAGCAAAGGGCTGCGCGAAGTTGGCGCCGCTGACGCAGCAGGCTTCGATATCGGGATGTCTGCACAACAACTCTTCAATCGGTGCCGGTGCCACGTATTTGCCCTTGCTGGACTTGAAGATGTCTTTCACGCGGCCGGTGATATGCAGAGAGCCTGCGGCCTTGATCTCGCCCCTGTCGCCGGTGCGCATCCAACCATCGGCAGCCTTTAGTTCGGCAGTGAGTTCGGGTTGCAGGTAGTAGCCCGAAGTCAAGCAGTCCGCGCGCACCAGGATCTCGCCATTGACGGGGTCGATCCGGCATTCAAAGCCAGCGAATGGCAGACCCACAGAGCCGGTTTCCTGCCCCCCTGGCAGGGTGGAATGCGAGGCGGCGCACATCTCTGTCATGCCATACACCTCGATCAGATCCAGGCCCAGTGCGCGGTACCAGCGCAGCACTTCAGCTGGCATGGGTGCCGCACCACCGGCGGCCAGTCGGCATTGGTCCAGGCCCAGTCCTTTGAGAATCTTGCGCCGCACCAGCGTGCCCAGCAACGGAATACGCAGCAATTTCTGTAGCTTGTGCTCAGGAAGTTTGGTGTGCACACCCTGCTGGAACTTTACCCACAGCCGGGGTACCGAGAAAAACACAGTGGGCCGCGCGCGCTGCATGTCGGCAATGAAGGTGTCTAGTGATTCGGCAAAAAACACCTGCAGGCCAAAGCGCAAACCCGCTTGCTCCACCAGGATGCGCTCGGCCACGTGGGCCAGCGGCAAATACGAGATCAACCGGTCTGAGCCGCGCATGTGCACCCGCTCGGTCGCACTGCTGACCGACCAGGCCAAAGCGCCAAAGCTATGCATCACGCCCTTGGGCCGTCCAGTAGTGCCGGAGGTGTACATGATGGTCGCCAATGCATCAGCTGGCGGGCAAGGCTCGCCTTGCAGCGGAGCGTTGGAGGCCAGTAAATCATTCCATTGCAGTGCTTGCAGGCTGGGTGCCAGTGGCAGGGTCACCACCGGGAGGCCGGACACCATACATCCCTGCAGGCTGCTGGTGTCGTCCATCTTGCCAATAAAAGCGGCCTGCGCTGCACTGTGTTGCAGGATGTAGTCCAGCGCCCCGGCATTGAAGGTTGGGTAGATCGGTACCGAGACATGACCAGCCATGTTGATGGCTAAGTCAGCCAGTAACCAGTGGGCGCTGTTCTTGCCCACAATCGCCACGCGGCTGCCACTTGGCCAGCCCTGTGCCAGCAACCAGGCAGCAATGCGCCGCACCTGGTCTGCGGCCTCCGCCCAGGTGATGTTTTGCACCACGCCACCACCCATGGGTTGGCAAAGGTAAACCTGGTTTGCGCGTTCTCGCTCCCACCGGTAGAAGCAGGCCAGTGGCAGGTCGTTTGGAGCAACGGTAATGGCAGTCATGTTTTGGTCCGGTAGAGGTGGCTAACCGTGCGATAGAACGCGTAGTGAATTGTTGGCTGGCGCAGGGGCTGCGTCAATGCTCGGCGGCAGCTTTGCCTAAGGTTTTGAAGGGTGTGTGAATAGGTGCGCATTTGCATTTGCGGCGACAATTCACATCTTTGTAATACGCATCCGATAACCAGTTACCCATGTCCAGCACGACAACATACCTAGTGCGTCCCGCCACCTTGCGCGACGCTAAACAAATCGCAGAACTGCATAACGCCACCGTTCGCGATGCCTTCAAGACAACTCTCGCCACGGATACGCCTCTGCCCGCAGTACCTCTGGACAAGCGCCAGGCTTACTGGCGTGAAGCCATTGAATACAGCGAGCCGCAGGTTCACGTGGCTGTTGATGAAGACAAGATCGTCGGCTTTGTTGGCTTTGACCGCAGCCGTGACAAAGGCACGCCCCAGACCATGGGTGAAATCTGGGCCCTGTATGTGGCGAACAGCCATTGGGGCAAGGGCGTAGGCCTGGCTTTGTGGGATGCCGCACGCGAAGGCCTGCAAGAAGAAGGTTGCTCGCACGTGAGCGTCTGGGTGCCGATTACCAACGACCGCGCCGTGCGCTTCTTTGAATTAGCGGGCCTGAAGCGTGAAATGGCCAGCGCCAAGACAGTGGCCATCGGTGGCATGAAGGTCGAAGAGATCCGCCTCAAGCGGCCTCTTTAAGGTCTGCTTTAAGCGACACCTGTTGTGCCATCCAGCGGTCAATCACCAGTGGGTCATTGACCGTTCGCAATTCCAGGTAAGCGGTGTGCGCTTGCGGGTAACGATGGCGTAAAAAATTCAGCCACTGTTTAAGTCGTCCAGCTTGTTTTTTCCGGTCCAGGCGGCTGCGTACCAGGTGCCAGAAGTCGGCCATCAAGGGCAACAGGATGTGCCATGCCAGATGCGGCGCATCGGTGGGCAGATTCAGTGGCGTTGGTGAAACTCCAGCCGCAATGGCCAGTGCCAGTCCGGGGTCAGTCACCATGCCACGGCCCAACATCAAGGTCTGGCAACCCGAGAGTTCGCGACAACGCTGCGCGTCTTGCACATTCCAGATTTCACCGTTGGCGATGACCGGTATTTTGACCACCGCGCAAATGTCAGCAATGCGTTCCCAATAAGCTGGTGGCCGGTAGGCATCAGCCTTGGTGCGCGCGTGCACCACCAGTTCTTCTGCACCACCGGCTTCCAGTGCCAGGGCGCACTCTTCAGCGCGTAAGTCGTCATGCAGACCCAGACGCATCTTGGCTGAAACCGGCATAGGGGCCGGCACGGCGCGCCGCACGGCGGCCATGATGCGCAACAGCAACTCAGGGTCTTCCAGCAGGGCGGCACCACCGCCATGGCGGTTAACCACCTTGGCCGGGCAGCCGAAGTTCAGGTCTACGCCAAAGGGCCCCAGGCTGGCCAGCACCGCTGCGTTTTCGGCCAGACACGCCGGGTCGGAGCCCAGCAACTGAGGCCGCACGGGCACACCGGCAAAGGTGCGCCCGCCGTTGTGCAATTCGGGCACGATGCGCTCGAAGGTGCGCGCGGGCAGCAGGGTGTTGGTGACGCGGATGAACTCGGAGACACAACGGTCAATACCGCCCGAACGGGTCAGGATGTCGCGCAGCACAAAGTCCAGCAAGCCCTCCATGGGCGCGAGAACAAGGACCTCAGCCCCCACGCCCCGCCGCTGCGCGGGTCGCTGCCCCCCGAGGGCGCGCGTTTGGTCTTGGGGCGGCCCGGCGACCAAACTCAGGCTTCGCCACCAAAATGCTTGGTCAGGTTGTCGATGTATTGCTCGGTCATTTTCTCGAACTCGGCTTCCACCACGGGCGCCACCACCATCTTCATCAGTCCCGGCAAGGGGATGGTCAGTTCGCCCTGCACCTGCAGAGTGAGGTGGGTGGACTTCTTGTTGTCCTTGATGGCCCAGCTACCCGACACCAGTGCATTGCCCTCGCCCTTCACGGGGGTCCAGACCACTGAGCCCTTGGCCTTGTTGGACACATATTTGGACGCGTAAATGGTTTGCAAATTGATCGAGGCAATGCCGATCTTGGCCATCTCCCAGCGGTAAGCGCCACCGCCCAGATCGACCAGCTTGTCGACTTTGGGGAAGTGGCTGGCCGAGGCGGGTACGTCGGACAGCACGGCAAAGACATCGGCAAACTTTGCCTTGACTTCAAATTCGTAGCCCAGATCGATGGAAACGGTGATGGCCATGGTGATGCTCCTAGGTGGAAAAGGCTGCACTGCGCAGCCGCTGAAAGGTGAGTTGTAGCAGGCGTGCGTCGGAACTCGCGCGGTGCCGCTGTGCGCCACGCTCGGAACTGATCTGCATTTTGACCACATGCCATTTTTCGGCTTCGGCTTCGCTCAGCAGTTTTCGTAGATTTTCGAGGCGAAAGGCCGGGGTCATGTTGGCTTCGTCAAACAATGCGCCTAACCAACTGTAGTCATTGGCCCAGCCGTCGGAATACACGGTCAGGCCGCGCAGGTCTGCATTGAGGCGCTCTGCCACCAGGTTCACCGCCTGACCACGTTCCTGCAGCACCTGGCGCGGAATGTGGTGGGTGCGTGCAGCCTGCTCGTCCCAATGGGTCCAGTGTGCTTGTGGGCGTATCAAAGTACAAAAGGTGTGGCCGTCGGGCAGTACAAAGCCGATTTCAATCGGATAGCTGTTGCGCCCGAACCCGGACGCTTCCACATCCAGCACCGTGGGCAGGCTGATCGTTTCCGTGGCAGGGGTGTAGTCGGCGGGAGACATGAATGTGGGCGGTGGCGTGGAGCTTTGGCGGATTGTGCAACAGCAGGCCGCAGGCGCTATCGGGGGTAACTACCGATCAATTGTGGAGGAAGGCATGCACGCTCAGTGCGCACCGTTTTCAGCGCGTGCTTGTGAGCGGCTTAGCGTCCAGGTGAGTGCCAGACCGATAGAACTGCCCTGGCTTTGCGCAAACAGCGGGCTGGCGCGGTTGCTGGCACCGTCATGCCAGTCGTAGCGAGCAAAGGCAAACAGATTCACATCCGGCCCCAGGCGTTTGATGCCGTCGATGCCGATGCGCGATCCAATCAGGCCTGCTTGCGCGTCATAACTAGGCCGATTTGCCGTCGCATAGACGCTGGGCACCTCATAAAAATAGCGGTTGAGTTGCTGGTCACCCAGCACCAGACTGAACGCACCTTTGAGGCGCCAGTCGCCGCGTTGCTGCCACTCATAGGCCAGTTTGGGCTCCAGTGCGTAGCCGACCTGGCGCACACCGGCATTGAACTCCAGAACGGCGCGTAAGGGCAGCTCGAAGGTGACGCGCTGGTCCGGTGCCGGCTCGGCCAGATTGATTTTTACGCGCGGGCCAAATTCAATCAGCGTGCCCAGGTCCGGCATGCCCTGGCGCAGTTCTACGTCATTGGAACTGGCGGGCAGTGAGGCGGCAAAGCCTATGTCGAACTCAACGCGGTCGGTATGCAGCAGGCGCGCACCCACGCCGTTGCGGTCAGCGCGCAGCACTTCACCGCGGTAGACAAAAAATGGCAGCGCCAGCGCACGTTGGTTGCGTTGGTTGGAGGCCGGGTAGGCGGGGGTTGAAACGGCGCCGCCAATCAGGCCCACTTCCCATAGCGGTTGTCCCGCTTGCTCGCTCTCTTGCGCGCTGGACATCACGGGGAAAGCGAGTCCCGCGCTCAAAACGAGCAGGGCGCCAAAGTGGGAACCGTTGCGAGGGCCAAGGTGACGCGCGGTGGGGCAGTGAATAGTCATGCACAGAGTGTAGCGACGGGGCTATTGGCGATTTGCTATGCTGCATCGCATCCAGACACCCTGTGCATTGAACCGCACCCATCCCATGGCCAGCAGCCTTTTTGCCCTTCTCGACGACATTGCCACCCTCTTGGATGACGTGGCCTTGCTGACCAAGATCGCCGCTCAGAAAACTGCTGGTGTCTTGGGCGATGACTTGGCTTTGAATGCACAGCAGGTCAGTGGAGTGGCCGCTGACCGCGAATTGCCGGTGGTGTGGGCCGTGGGCAAGGGCTCGCTGGTAAACAAGGCAATCCTGGTGCCCACCGCACTGCTGCTGAGCGTGACCCTGCCCTGGCTTATCACACCGCTGTTGATGCTGGGTGGAGCCTATCTGTGCTTTGAAGGCTTCGAGAAGTTGGCGCATTCCTTTGTGCATCGCAAAAGTGACCCGGATGATTTGAGCGATGAACTGATGCAGGCCGTGGCCGACCCCTCGATAGACCTGGTGGCGCTGGAAAAGGACAAGATCAAAGGCGCCATCCGTACCGACTTTGTGCTGTCTGCCGAAATCATTGCCATCACCCTAGGCACGGTGCAAAACAGTGTCTGGACCACGCAGTTGGCCGTGCTGGCGGCTGTGGCTTTTGTCATGACGGTCGGCGTTTACGGCTTGGTGGCTGGCATAGTGAAGATCGACGATTTGGGCCTGTACATGAGCCGTCTGCCGTTAAAGGCCGGTGGCGGGCGCTGGAAGCAGGGCCTGGGCCTGTGGTTGCTGGACATGGCGCCCTGGCTGATGAAAACACTGTCGGTGGTGGGAACTGCTGCCATGTTTCTGGTGGGCGGCGGCATTCTGTCGCACGGACTGCCCTTTGTGCACCACGCCGTGCTTGCCGTGTCGCAAGCCTTTGTTGAAGGGGCTGGTGCAGCCGGTGCTCTATCGGGCCCCGTGGTGACGCTGAGTCTGGATGTGCTGGTGGGACTGGTCGCGGGTGCCGTTGTGCTGCTGCTGGTCATCGCCGCACAAAAGCTATTGCAGGTTTTCAAACCGTCGCATGCAGGTTAAGACTCCTGACCCTGCATCTGCCGGCCCCGCGCTGGCCACAGGCTTGACGCTGGCCGTGGTGGGCGCTATTGCCTTTAGCGCCAAGGCCATCATCGTCAAGCTGGCTTACCGCCACGGTGTGGATGCCATTACCCTGATCATGCTGCGCATGCTGTTTGCACTGCCATTCTTTTTGGCCATTGCCTGGTGGACCAGCCGACCGCGCCGTGGTGTGGCGCCGGTAGCGCTTACGCGTGCCGACAAGCTTGGTGTGCTGGGGCTGGGCATCACCGGTTACTACCTGGCGAGCTTCCTGGACTTTGCCGGGCTGGCCTATATCAGCGCGTCGCTGGAGCGCCTGATTCTGTATCTCAATCCAACGCTGGTTTTGATTCTTGGTCGCACGCTCTATGGCAAGTCCATCAGCCGCAATCAGATGCTGGGCATGGCCATCAGCTATGGCGGCGTGCTTTTGGTGTTTGGTCATGAGGTGCACTTAGCAGGTTCTGACGTGGCGCTGGGTACGCTGCTGGTGTTTTTGAGTGCGGTGAGTTATGCCATCTACCTGTCTTACAGCGGTGAACTGGTCATGCGTCTAGGCTCACTGCGCCTGGTGGGGCTGGCCACCAGCGTGGCCTGCGTCTTCTGCATTCTTCAGTTTGTCGTTATGCGGCCCGTGAGCGTAGCGTTTGCCTTGGCACCCGAAGTGATCTGGCTGTCCTTGCTAAACGCCATTGGCTGCACCGTGATTCCGGTGCTGCTGGTGATGATGGCGATAGAGCGCATTGGTTCGGGCTTGGCCTCACAGGTGGGCATGGTGGGCCCGATGTCCACTATCACCATGGGTGTGCTGTTGCTGGGCGAACCCTTCACGCTGTGGGTGGTGGCTGGGACGCTGCTCGTGTTGATGGGTATTTTTGTCTGCAGTCGGGCCAAACAAACCTTGGCAAGATAAGGGGTAAACAGAAATGGATTTGGGTATCAAGGGTAAGTGGGCATTGGTCTGCGGCGCGAGTAAAGGCCTGGGCTTCGGCTGCGCACAGGCGCTGGTGCAAGAAGGCGTGAATGTGCTCATCGTGGCACGCGGCAGCCTGGCTTTGGAGCAGGCTGCTGCAACGCTTGCGATTGATGCGCAGCAGAGCGGCGCGACCGTGCTGTTCTGCGCGCAGGACATCACGACAGAGGCCGGCCGCGCTGCGGTTTTTTCCCTGCTGCGCGACTTTGACATCGTGGTCACCAATGCGGGCGGCCCACCTCTGGGTGACTTTCACGACTGGGGGCGCGAGCATTGGATCCGGGCGCTGGATGCCAATATGCTGACTCCGTTTGAACTCATCAAGGCAACTGTGGATGGCATGGCGGCGCGCGGCTATGGTCGCATCATCAACATCACTTCCAGTGCGGTGAAGTCCCCCATCGCTTCGCTTGGCCTTTCCAGTGGCGCACGCAGTGGACTTACAGGCTTTGTTGGGGGTGCTGCGCGCGGCCCGTTGGCAGCCCGTGGCGTGACGATGAACAACTTGTTGCCCGGCGCGTTTGATACGGATCGCTTGAAAGCCACTTACCAGGATGCCGCGCAACGCACAGGCGAAAGTGTGGAATTGTTGATTGAACAGCGGCGCAAAGCCATACCGGCGCAGCGCTTTGGCAACGTGGCAGAGTTCGGTGCTATTTGCGCCTTTTTGTGCAGCCAGCAGGCGGGCTACATCAATGGGCAAAACATCCTGGTTGACGGTGGCGCCTTCCCGGGAATCTTTTAGTGACCGGTGTCAGCCTGCGGCAGCTACGGTTTTCTTGACAGCGCAATGCCCATCACGATCAGCGCAAAGGCCATGGCGTGGTAGATGGTGGGTGCCTCGCCCAAAAATACGGCGGAGAGCATGGCCGTAAAGAGCGGCGTGAGATTGATGAAGTGCGCCGCCACATGCGGCCCTGCGCGCTGGATGCCTGCACCAAACGCGCCATAGGCCACGATAGACGGGCCAATCGCCACATAGGCCAACGCGGCCAGCAGCGGCCATCCCCAGTCGACGTGTGCCGGAGTCAGCACCCATTCGCCCGTGGTGAATAGCGTGGACCAGAGCAGCCCGAACGCCACCTGAGCAACCAAAAAGGTAGTCCATTCGGCACGAATGCTGGCTGACTCCGGGGTCGGGTGCATCAACATCCAGCTGTATACGGCCCAGCCGATGGATGCGCCCAGCACATAAAAGTCACCTGGCGCCAACTGCAGTTGCATCAGCACCGTCCACTCGCCACGGCTGAGTACCAGCAGCACGCCCACGATCGACACAATCGCGCCCAGCATCTGGCGTGCGCTGATCGACTGGCGGAAGAACAGGCGGCCAATCAATAGCATCCAGACCGGCGTGCTGGCGCCCACCAGCGTGACGTTGATGGCGGTGGAGGTGTGCAGCGCCAGGTAATTCAAGGCGTTGTAGCCGCTGGTGCCGAGCAGCCCGAGCACGGCAAAACGACGCCACTGGCTCCATAAGGGGCTGTCACGGCGCAGCACGCGGCTTGCTATGGTCAACAGCATCAAAAAGGCCAATGTCCAGCGCATCAGGTTGAAGGTCATCGGCGACACCAGCGCGCTGATCATGCGGCCGACCACCGCATTGCCAGCCCACAACAGCGGGGGAATTACCAGATAAACAATGGCACTGGTGCTCAGGCGTTGGTTCATGTCGCGCACTGTACAAGGCATTGCCTGATGGGCTACGCGTAAACCGACATTTCGTGGCACCATGGCGACCCGCAAGCCCTGAACGACCAACGGTTTTTCAGGAGAAATTACCAGCGACCATTGAAGAGAACACCATGACGCAAATCAGCTCCAAAGCCATTCACATCAGCCAGCACGGTGGGCCCGAACAACTCACCTTGGTTCAGGTCTCCGTGGGCGAGCCCGGTCCCGGCGAAATCCGCATTCGCCACAAGGCCGTGGGCCTGAACTTTATTGACGTCTACCAGCGCAGCGGCTTGTATCCGATGAATTTGCCCATGCAATTGGGCATGGAAGCTTCGGGCGTGATCGAAGCTGTGGGTGAGGGCGTAACGCACCTGCAAGCAGGCGACCGAGCGGCCTATGCCAGCCAGCCAGCCGGCAGCTATTGCGAGGTCCGTGTCATGCCCGCCAAGTGCGTCTGCAAATTGCCTGACGGCATTGATTTCGACACGGGTGCAGCCATGATGCTCAAAGGACTGACCGCGCAGTACCTGCTCAAGCGCACCTTGCCCCAAGGTGGTTTGCAAGCGGGTGACTTTGTGCTGTTCCATGCTGCCGCAGGCGGCGTCGGGCTGATTGCTTGCCAATGGGCCAAGGCCCTGGGCTTGCAACTGATTGGCACCGCAGGCTCGGACGCCAAATGCGCGTTGGCCAAGGAGTTGGGCGCATCCCATGTCATCAATTACGCGACCGAGGATTTCCAGGCACGCGTGAAAGAGATCACGGGTGGCAAGGGCGTCAAGGTCGTATATGACTCAGTGGGCAAGGACACCTGGGACAAGTCGCTGGACTGTCTCAGCCCCTTCGGCCTGATGGCCAGTTTCGGCAATGCCTCCGGCCCGGTGGCACCGTTTTCACCCGGCATTCTTGGACCCAAGGGTTCGATTTATGTGACACGCCAGACCTTGTTCACCCATATCGCCACGCGTGAGAGCACGCAGGCGATGGCGGATGATTTGTTTGCGGTGGTGCTGTCTGGCGCGGTGAAGATTCGCATTGACCAACGCTTCAAGTTGGAAGATGTGCAAGCTGCGCATCGTGCTTTGGAAGCACGGCAGACTACGGGTTGCACTATTTTGACGTTGTAACGACTTGGGTTTTTTACTCCCCCATTTTTTTACTCCCCCATCCCCCAGCCCCTTACCCCCCGTCGGGGTAAGGGGAGCTTTAAGGCGGACAGCCCATTTGGTTACGTCGAGCCGAATGCGTAATTACATGCGGGACGTTTAACTTTTTATAGTTCAAATTTGCTCAGTTTCTTTTCGCACGTTTCCGGCGTTCGGAACTACTGGCGTGGAGTTGGAATTCAAGTTTTTGCTTTTGCGTCGCCGGCGCTCGGAACTGTTGGCGTGGGATGCGCACAAACAAGAACAGTGGCAACCTCCCACCCTTAATTCCGTATTCGGCGCGCAAAGGCCAAATCGGCTGTCCGCCTTAAGCTCCCCTTACCCCGACGGGGGGTAAGGGGCTGGGGGATGGGGGAGTAAAAAAAGATGGGGGAGTAAAAAAAGGTGAGAAGTAAAAGGAAAGAGATTAAAAGAGAAAGCCAGTAGACAGAACCTGCTCACTCATCCAAATCGTCTGATCAGCAGTGCCCTGATACACCGGCACACTGCGTAGTGCGCCATACGCAATTTTTTGCGTGAGCTCCAAGTAAATCGACTTATAGACCGTGTAGCGCACGCCCACTTCTACACCAGCAGTCCAGCCATTGATTTGCCACCAGTCGTTGCTGGCGAAACAGCAGATGTTTTGATTTTTGGGGCCCACCTGGTTTTCGTTGCCAAAAATGGTGTTGTCGGCATGGGGCAACAAAATGCCCGCGCCTGCACGGCTGATCAACTGCAGGTCGCCCGGCTTTTGTTCAGGACCTGCCAAATGCTTCAGCCAAACGGCATTGATCATGAGGTGGTTCAAGCCGTTGTGCAGGGCGTAATTAAAGTTCTGCGGATTCACGGACAAGCTACTGCCGGTTGGTCCAGTGGTAATGGTCCCGCTGACCGGAACCGTTTGGTTGTAGTCGACGTTGTATTTGCTGTGATCCAGGGAAAACTCGATGGCAAAGGTCTTCTCCGGATTCATGAACTTGCCAACGCGCACATTCTCTTGCGGGTTGGTGAAATCCAGACCAAAAAATGACTGAACCGTGTCTTGAACGCTGGAGGGAAAGTCACTCGCCGCCGCCTGATGCACCGTGAAATCATTGCCCAAACCCGGCTGAGAAACGTGAATATCGGAAGGGGCGTACTGTTGCCTGCTATAGCCCCAAGAAAAATACCAGTTATTTTCATCTTGGAGGGCAAGTCCCACCTTGTCCTTGGATGGGGGTTGTATCGCGGATGCTGCCGGGTTAACCGGTGCCGTATCCGGATTGCCTTGGGCGAAAACCACCGTACATGGCAATATTGAAATAATCGCAGCCAATAGAAGATGTGTTTTAAATGGTTTACTCATGGGGTACTTAAATAGTGCAATGAAATTCATTATTGCTGTGGACCAGGCTTTTGCCGCAAGGCTAACTCGATGGACAGTAGTTGCCATGGCATTGGGCTCACCTTGATTTTACAGTAAGGTCATTTGTGTCAATTGGAGCACGTGCACTACG
>CAIQYP010000431.1 GCA_903876045.1 uncultured beta proteobacterium
ATGGCGGTGTGCACGAGCGGGGCCATGAAATTGGCGGCGGCACCTGGCCCTTTTGGTGCCCGGATGCAGACGCCCCGGATCTGTGGAAGCCGCTGGGCTACCCGGTGGTGCCTGGCTTTGTGGCGCGGGCCAGTGCCGAGTTGCACTCCGAAGGCCTGGGCTTTGCCTGGACTAGTGTCCCCGGCAACCACGATGTGATGCGACAGGGCACGGCCCTGCCCAATGCCGCCATCGAGGCGATCGCGGTGGGTGATCGCAAGGCCCTGGCCGGGCCGCCTGACTTCCGCCCCGCTGACCCGCTGTTGCAATATGTAGAGCATCCCGAGCAGTTTTGTGCGGGCCTGACCCGGCAGATTTCAGCATCTCCCTTGCGGCGCGCAATCAACCTGCGCGAATGGCTGGCTGCCCACATGCAGCATGGCGCGGCCGGTATTGGCCAGTTGCAGGTTCGCTCCGGTAGGGCCGACACCTTTATTGATACCGAGCATGTGCGCATCATCCTGCTCGATACCAACCATCCGGCTGGCGATTACCAGGGCAGCATCGGCGCGGGGCAGATTGCCTGGCTGGAGGAACGGCTGGTTGAGGTTGCACAAAGCGGCCGCATTGCCGTGCTGGCCAGCCACCATGGTTCGGCCTCGCTGATTAATGAGCGGGGAGCCGACCCCGAGCGCCTGCTGGCGCAGGCCCTTACCGATGCGGTGCATCGCCACCCTTGCGTGAAGGCGTGGCTGGTGGGGCACCGCCATCTGCACCGCGTCAAAGCGCATCCCCATCCCGGCGGCAAGGGCGGCGGTTTTTGGGAGATCACCACCGCCTCCATCATTGACTGGCCTTCGCAAACGCGCGCCGTGGAGATCATCCGCCACAGCGACGGCACGTTGGAGTTGGTGTGCACTTTGCTGGATCATCAGGGCGAGGCGGGTAGTCTTGCCGCGCTGCACCGTGACCTGGCAAAGCGCTTTGCAGGAGAGGCTGCGGCGCACATGCAGGGCGAGGCGGGCGATGGCAATGTGCGCTTGCTGCTGGTGTAGTGGTCATGGCTGAACACTTCGATGTCCTGATCATCGGAGCCGGTCTATCCGGCGTGGGCATGGCTTGCCACCTGCGCCGTGAATGTCCGGAAAAACGACTGGCACTTTGGGAGCGGCGCCATTCCATGGGTGGCACTTGGGCATTGTTTCGTTACCCCGGTGTGCGCTCGGACTCTGACATGTTCACCATGGGCTATGAATTCAGTCCCTGGATGCAACCCAAAGTGCTGGCCGATGGCAACTCGATCAACGACTACATTGCGCAGACGGCGCGCAATTTCGGGGTGGACAAGGACGTGCACTATGGCCTCCGAATCCAGCAGGCCGATTGGCGCAGCTCGGAGCAACAGTGGCATGTAACCGCACTGCATGAAGCCACCGGGGAACTGCGGCATTGCAGTTGCAGTTTCCTGGTCAGTTGCACCGGCTACTACAACTACGATCAGGGCCATCTGCCGCAGTTTCCCGGCGTTCAGGATTTCAAGGGGCAGTGTGTACATCCCCAGTTCTGGCCCGAGGGACTGGACTACCGGGGCAAGAAGGTGGTGATCATTGGCAGTGGCGCTACCGCGGTGACGCTGGTGCCGGCCATGGCTACGGACGCCGCGCATGTGACCATGCTG
The DNA here is from genome assembly GCA_903876045.1 of uncultured beta proteobacterium. GTDB lineage: Bacteria > Pseudomonadota > Gammaproteobacteria > Burkholderiales > Burkholderiaceae_C > Allorhodoferax. The sequence continues at coordinate 1,658 of CAIQYP010000431.1, forward strand.
CAACGCTCGCCCACCTATTACTTGTCGGTGCCAAGCTATGAGGCGCTGATCAAACCTTTGGCAAAGATATTTCCCCAACGCTGGGTATACGGCGCACTGCGACGCGGCAACATCGTGGGGCAACGCCTGATTTTTAAATTTGCACGGCGCTGGCCGCAGGCCCTGCGCAGGATGCTGCTGTCGGCAGTGCAAAAGCAACTGGGTGAGGGCGCTGACATGCGCCACTTCACACCGCGCTATATGCCCTGGGATGAGCGTCTGTGCGTGGTGCCCGATGGGGACTTGTTCAAGGCCTTGCGCAGCGGCAAGGCCTCGGTGGCAACCGATGAAATCGACACTTTTACTGCGCATGGAATCCGGCTTAAATCGGGTGCCACTCTGGAGGCCGACATTGTCATCACAGCCACGGGTCTGCAACTGCAAACCTTTGGGGGCATGACCATAAGCCTGGACGGCAAGGAGGCGGCGGGCAACCGCCTGCTGAGCTACAAGGCCGTGTTGATGCAAAACCTGCCCAACATGGCTTTCATACTGGGCACTACCAATGCCTCCTGGACACTCAAGGCCGACATGGCGTCACGCTACATCTGCCGCCTGCTGAAGCACATGGATGCCAAAGGCCTTGCGACGGTGACGCCATACGCGGACGCATCTGAAACCACCGACGCCAACTGCATGAGCGACCTGGGCTCAGGCTATGTGCAACGCGGTGCCGGTGAACTTCCGCGCCAGGGCCGCACGGGCCCCTGGCGCGTGCGGCATGCTTTTGAAAGCGACCGCACCATGCTGCTTGATGAGCCGTTGGATGACGGCCTGCTTCGCTTCACAGCCCGACCCTGAGACCCACCCATACCGCCGCCATCATGTCCATTTTCTACACCCTGATTGCTGTTCTCTTCTGCCTGTTTCTGTTTGACCGGCTGCTCCCCGCTACAGCTGCCCGCTGGGGCTTGGGGCTGGAGCGCTGGCGCTCAGGCCTGCAATGCAAGACCGCCACGTTGCCCGGCTTCAGCATGCCGTATCTGGAGGGCGGCAACGGCGAGCCGCTGCTGCTGATCCATGGCTTTGGTGGCGATAAGGACAACTTCACCCGCATGGCCCGATTTCTCACGCCGCACTACCGCGTGATCTGTCCGGACCTGCCCGGCTTTGGCGAGGCCAGCCGCGACCCTCAACTCAATCACAGCATGCAGGAGCAGGCCGCGCGCGTGGGTGCTTTCATGGATCTGCTTGGACTGCAGCGGGTGCATCTGGGGGGTAACTCCATGGGGGGATTTATTGCCGCGCAACTGGCAGCCATGAACCCGGAGCGCGTGGCCAGCCTGTGGTTGCTTGATGCGGCCGGCACTGCGGCTGCCCACGGCTCTGACATCCTCGCCCAATATCAGGCGACCGGTGACATGCCTTTGTTGCTGCAATCTGAAAGCGGCTTTGCGCGACTGATGCAGACCACAACGCACAAGGCGCCGTTCTTGCCTTACTCCGTCAAGATCACACTGGCACGGCGTGCGGTGGCGGACTTTGCGCTGCACCGCCGCATCATGCAGGAGCTCACCGGTTCACCGCTGCTTGAACTGCAGTTCGCCACACTCGACACGCCCGCCCTGATTGTCTGGGGCACGGAAGACCGGATTTTGAGCCCGGCCGGTGCCCAGGCCCTGCATACTCTTTTGCCTAACAGCAAGGTACAAATGATGCCGGCAATCGGCCACCTGCCCATGCTGGAGGCGCCCCGGCGCACCGCGCAGGATTACCTTGATTACCGCCGTAGCGGATTTCAGAAAGAGGGCGCTTGAGGTCTTGAACGCAGCCCGCCCGGAGCCCCGCCGTCTGACTTGCGTCGAACAGCGGGGCTCCGGGCGGTGCCGGTCTCTGCAG
>CAIQYP010000432.1 GCA_903876045.1 uncultured beta proteobacterium
GTCTGGCACTGGGAGAAACCACGCCTGGTCCACTCATCATGGTGGTGTCGTTTGTCGGCTTTGTCGGGGGGTGGACACAGGCGATTTTCGGCACTGAGTCACGCTTTTTCGCTGGTGCCGTGGCGGCAGCGGTGGTGACCTTCTTTACCTTTTTGCCATCATTCATCTTTATCTTTTTGGGCGGCCCGTTTATCGAGTCGACCCACGGTAATTTGAAATTTACCGCTCCGTTGACCGCTATCTCTGCAGCTGTGGTCGGTGTAATCGTCAATTTGGCATTTTTCTTTGCGTATCACGTGCTTTGGCCGCTAGGTTGGAAAGGCGGGTTTGCCTGGGCGGCTCTGGTAATCGGCGCGTGTGCCGCCTTGGCACTGTTTCGCTTCAAAGTGGGTGTCATCAAAATCGTGCTGGCCAGTGGACTGGCGGGCCTGGTCTGGCAGTGGATGTAATAGATTCAGTCTGGCAAAGACACCTGGTGTTTTCCTCCGGGTGACGAGGGAACTTGCGGGTCGAGGCGGTAATAGTCGCCGGCCTCGGCGGTAAATATCTGCGCGGCAATGGTCAGACCCTGTGGCGCATCCAGACTGCCCGCGGCGATGGATACCCGTTGCCCGTCAGTTTCTTCAAAGAACAGGCTGGAGCCGCACACATTGCAAAAGCCCCGTCTATGGCCTGGAACGGCGCTGTACCACCGCAGACTGTCTTGCCGCAAGAGCTTGAAGTGCTCCCTGCGGCAGGCCGTCGCGGCCACAAAATGACCGCTGCTGCGGCGACATTGCTCACAATGGCAGGTGATGATGTTTCGGAGCTTGCCGTTAACTTCGTAGCGTACGCCGCCACACATGCATCCACCGCTTATTGGCTGATTCATCGTAGTTTCTCGCTGATGATTAGGGTATTCATGTGGTCAATCATGTTGTCGAAGGGATTGTGCCTCCCTAGAATGGTGCTGCAGTGCAGTACATTGGTTGAACCGCACAGGAAGCACGAAAAGACATGCCCAAAAACATCACAAAAGAAGCCGGGTCCGCAGGCCGGATCATCAAGAAGTATCCGAATCGCCGTCTTTATGACACGGATACTTCCAGCTACATCACCCTGACAGAGATCAAGCAATTGGTCATGGACAGCGAACCGTTTGTCGTGCTTGACGCAAAAACCGGCGACGACCTGACGCGCAGCATTTTGCTGCAGATCATTTTGGAAGAAGAGTCGCAGGGCTCGCCGATGTTTACTGCGCCTGTATTGGCCAACATCATCCGGTTTTATGGTCACACCATGCAAGGATTTATGGGCGGCTACCTGGAGAAGAATATGCAGGCACTGATGGATATGCAGTCTCCCATGGTGAAGGGTGTGATTGGCGCCAATATGTTCACGCAGATGCAGGAGCAGATGCAGAAACAGACGGAGCAATTCCTGGGCACCTTCGGCATCAAGCCCTGACCCTGCAAAACCCCGGCATGGCAAATGCTGGGACAATCGGTGCATGAGCGATGCACCTTTATCCCCTATTCCCGTTTCAAGAGCCCCCCAAGTGGGATTCGTAAGCCTTGGATGCCCAAAGGCCTTGACGGATTCCGAACTGATACTGACGCGCCTGAGCGCCGAGGGCTACCAGACTTCCAAGACATTCCAGGGCGCTGACATTGTCATCGTGAACACCTGCGGTTTTATTGATGAGGCCGTGCAGGAAAGTCTGGACACCATCGGCGAAGCCCTTGCAGAGAACGGTCGCGTAATCGTCACCGGTTGTCTCGGTGCCAAGACCGGCAAAGGTGGCGGCAATATGGTGCGTGAAATGCACCCCAAGGTGTTGGCCGTGACAGGCCCGCATGCGACGCAAGAGGTGATGGATGCCATTCACCTGCACCTGCCCAAACCGCACGATCCATTTACCGATCTGGTGCCCAATGCCTTTGGCGTGGCCGGGATTAAGCTCACGCCCCGCCACTATGCTTACCTCAAGATCAGCGAAGGCTGCAATCACCGCTGTACCTTCTGCATCATCCCCAGCATGCGGGGCGACTTGGTGTCCCGCCCGATTGGCGATGTGCTGACCGAGGCACGTGCTCTGTTTGAAGGCGGCGTGAAGGAACTGCTGGTCATCAGCCAGGACACTTCCGCTTACGGCGTGGATGTGAAATACCGCACCGGCTTTTGGGATGGCAAGCCAGTCAAAACGCGCATGCAGGAACTGGTTCAGTCGCTGGGCGAAATTGCGCAAGGCTATGGTGCGTGGGTGCGCCTGCACTACGTTTATCCCTACCCCAGCGTGGACGCAATTCTGCCGCTGATGGCAAGTGGGTTGGTGCTGCCGTATTTGGATGTGCCGCTACAGCACAGTCACCCGGATGTGCTGCGACGTATGAAGCGCCCGGCTAGTGGAGAAAAGAATCTGGAGCGTATTCAGCAGTGGCGAGAAATATGCCCCGAATTGGTGGTGCGCAGCACCTTTATCGCCGGCTTTCCCGGTGAAACCGAAGAAGAATTTCAGCACCTGCTGGACTTCCTGGAGGAGGCCCGGATTGATCGCGCCGGTTGCTTTGCTTATAGCCCTGTGGATGGTGCTGTTGCGAATGCACTGCCGGGTATGTTGGCCGCAGAATTGCGCGAAGAGCGCCGCGCCCGCTTCATGGAGGTGGCAGAGCGCGTGTCGGCGGCACGTTTGCAACGCCATGTAGGGGCCACCATGCAAATTCTTGTGGACTCTGCACCTGGCTTGGGTAAAAAGGGTGGCTTAGGTCGCAGCTACGCAGATGCTCCGGAGATTGATGGCGTGGTGCGCTTATTGCCACCCGAGAAGATCAGCAAGACGCTGAAGGTGGGCGAGTTCACCAAGGCGCGCATTGTCAGTGCCCAGGGGCACGATCTGGTGGCTCAGCCCTTCTGACGCTTGAATTCGCGTAAGGGCTTTAGTAAGTCCGAAAGGCCGTTGTGGTCGATCTCATGCATGAGGTTGATCAGACGGCCGATTTCATTTTTAGGCACGCCTTCGCGCACAAACCAGCGCAGGTAGTCGCCAGGAAGGTCGGCGATGCAGCGCCCCTTGTATTTTCCGAATGGCATTTCACGTGTTAACAGAAGTTGCAGGTCTTCAGGGTTCATCGTATGGCGCGCGGTGTCGTAGCGATTTAAGAGTGGGGGAGTTGGCCGCCCAATGTGAAGCCATGAGATCTTCCATCCGTTTGCGAAACAGTAGCAACAATAGAAAAAGGCCTGTGACTTTCGTCACAGGCCTTGTCTATTTAGTGGTGCCCGGGAGAGAACTCGAATCTCCACACCTTGCGGCGTACGGACCTGAACCGTATGCGTCTACCAATTCCGCCACCCGGGCAACGCCTTAGATTCTAACACCGCATTTTGGCGTTTCTTGCAAGCCAATGCATTTTTCGTGACGGCATAAGCAATGCATTTACCAGATTACTTAATTGCAATTGCTTGCGGCGCAAACCCCACGGCAATCATGAGGCTGCAACAAGGCTGTGCTCAAATCCGGGGTGTTTCTAGAGCATACTCATTGCCATGCATGGCAGGAAAGAGAGTGTTTGTATTAAAAATATGAGCCCAACCAGCGGCTTGCTGGACGAAGTAGAAGGCATTGTTCAGGGACATCGTGATGGCCACGGTTTCGTGTCTCGTGACGACGGTGCTCCCGATATTTATTTGCCACCCAACGAAATGCGTGCAGTGCTGCACAAGGACCGTGTCAAAGTACGCATTGTCCGCAGCGACCGCAAAGGCCGACCCGAAGGCCGGGTGGTGGAAATTGTCGAACGATCAACGCAACCCATTATCGGCCGCCTGTTGCAGGAAAGTGGCGTCTGGCTGGTAGCCCCGGAAGACAAGCGCTACGGGCAGGACGTGCTGATACCCAAAGGTGCCACGAGTGTGGCCAAGGCGGGGCAGGTGGTGGTGGTCGAGTTGGTGGAGCCACCCGCGTTGTTCGGGCAGCCCGTGGGACGCATCAAGGAGGTCCTGGGCGAAGTGGACGATCCCGGGATGGAAATAGAGATCGCTGTGCGCAAGTACAGCGTGCCACATGTGTTTTCAGAAGCTTGCGTTGCCCTCGCACGCACCTTGCCGGACGCGGTGCGACCTTCGGATCGGGCCAACCGTGTGGACCTGACCGATATTCCACTGGTAACAATCGATGGCGAAGACGCGCGCGACTTTGATGACGCGGTTTACTGTGAGCCCCATTCGAAAGGCCGTGGTCGTAACGCTACCAAAGGTTGGCGCCTATTGGTCGCAATTGCTGATGTCAGCCATTACGTGCAGACCGGCAGTGCTATTGATGTGGACGCATACGACCGTGCCACCAGTGTGTATTTCCCGCGCCGTGTGATCCCCATGCTGCCCGAAAAACTGTCCAACGGCCTGTGTTCACTGAACCCGGAAGTGGAGCGTCTGTGCATGGTGTGCGACATGCTCATCACCGAGGATGGTGATGTAGATGCCTACCAGTTTTACCCTGCGGTGATGTGGAGCCATGCGCGCTTCACTTACACCGAAGTGGCCGCTATTTTGAGTAACACCAAGGGTTCCGAAGCGATCAAACGCAAGGACCGGGTGGACGATCTGCTGAATCTCCATGGCGTCTTCCAAGCGTTGCTTAAGTCGCGGCAAAAGCGCGGCGCTGTGGACTTTGAAACCACGGAGACTCAAATCGTCTGCGATGAAAACGGCCGCATTGAGAAAATCATTCCGCGCACCCGTAACGTCGCACACCGTGTGATTGAAGAAGCCATGTTGGCGGCCAACGTTTGTAGCGCCGACTTTATTGCGCAGAGCAAGCATCAGGGTCTGTTCCGTGTGCACGAGGGCCCGACGCCCGAGAAGATGGAGACCTTGCGCAACTATCTCAAGGCCTCTGGTTTGGGGATGACGATTGGCGACGATCCCAAGCCTGGCGAGTTTCAGGCGATTGCCGCGGCCACCAAAGATCGACCGGACGCGCAGCAAATTCATTCCATGTTGCTGCGCTCCATGCAGCAAGCGATCTACACGCCCACAAACTCCGGGCACTTCGGTCTGGCTTTTGACGCATACACCCATTTCACCAGCCCGATACGGCGCTATCCGGACCTGCTGGTGCACCGCGTCATCAAAGCTGTCCTGGAAAAGACCAAGTACCAGCTACCTACGTTGCCCACGCCCGGCGAGGCCCATGCCAAATTGGCGCGGCGCCTTGAAAAGGGGCTGGCTTCCAAGGTCAAGGATCCGACAGAGAAGCCTCGCAAAGCCAGTGCCGAGGGCTTGGCTTGGCAGGCTGCCGGTTTGCATTGCAGCGCCAATGAGCGGCGGGCCGATGAAGCCAGCCGCGATGTGGAGGCTTGGCTCAAGTGCAAGTACATGCGTGAACATTTGGGTGAGGAATATGGCGGCGTTGTCACGTCAGCCACCAGCTTTGGTTTGTTTGTTACGTTAGACGCCATGTATGTGGAAGGTCTGGTGCACATCACCGAGTTGGGTGGCGAATATTTCCGCTTTGACGAAGCGCGCCAGGAGCTGCGCGGCGAGCGCACTGGCACACGCTATGCGATTGGCACACGGGTACGTATTCAGGTCAGCCGGGTGGATCTGGACGGACGAAAGATCGATTTCCGCTTGGTCAATGAGGATGGCGGCATAAACATCCGCACGCCAGGCGACAAACCGGGTGGCAGGGAAACCAAGGTGCGTCTGCCGCCGGCAGAGCGGTTTGAAACGGAAATCGGTGGGGGGCGTTCGGCTTCTTTTAAAGGCGAGCCGCGCAAGCGAGGTGCTGTTAAATCTGGCCGTGCTGCAAAGTCCTCGCCAGCCAAATCGTCAGAGCGTCCTGCTGCCGTATCGAAAAAGGCCGCGCGGAAGAAACGTTGAGACCTATTGTTTCCATTGGCAAAGGGCGGAGGCATTGAGCACCGTTCCCTGCCAGTGGTCAGCCGCCAGACCATGCTGGTAAACCGCGCTGCATGCAGCATTCATCGCTGACGATTGGACGGCCAAGTGGGCGCCAATCAGGCCTGCCAGAACGTCTCCCGTGCCTGCAGTGGCCAGCTTTGCGTTGCCTGTCGGGTTGATTCGCATGGAGGCTTGCGGCGCTGCAATGACGCTGCCTGAGCCTTTAAGCACCGCTACACAGTTAAATCGCAATGCGAGTAATTGCGCAGCGCCCAGCCGATCGGCTTGAATGTGTGCGACGCTGCATTCCAACAACCGTGCGGCTTCCAGCGGGTGTGGAGTGATCACGGTGCTGTCAATGGATCGATTGGCAAGAAGCGTGTGCATTGCCGAGCTTTCGGCGATGCGGTTGAGCGCGTCGGCATCCAGCACCAGCTGTTTGGCTTCTCGCAGTATTTTGGGCAGATGTTTGGCGATTGCTTCTCCCCCTCCACACCCGGCCACTACCACCATGTCGTGCAAATCCAGATGGTCGAAGTTGCGAAACATAAGCTCGGGCATCTGAGCATCCAGTGTCAATTCAAGCGGTCCCAAGGAGCAGACAAAAACGCGCCCAGCACCACCCAGCAGTGCAGAGCGGGCTGCCAGCAACGCAGCACCCGTCATTCCCGATGCGCCTCCCACAATGCAGACATCGCCGTAGCTGCCTTTGTGGCTGGAATGCGCTCTGGATTGTTGGGCTGGTACTCCCTGCAAAATGGCCTGGGGTGGGGTATCGACGGAAACGCCCAAATCGTTGAACCAGATTTCGCCACAGGCGTCACGTCCACCGCCGGTAAATAGGCCGGGTTTGAGTGTCAGAAGACTAAGTGTGTAATCCGCCTCTACCTGAACTTCGCCTATTGCGCCGGTGTCTGCGTGCAAACCGCTGGGAACATCTACGGCGATGGTGGGCGCAGCAGTCGCATTCATGTGCTTCACCCAGCCGGCATAGACGGCGCCCAGTGGACGTGCACTGCCTATGCCAAACAGGGCGTCAATGCATACATCGAATTGATCCGGGACCTTGTCTGTGAAGTGAACCCCCGTTGATTTTGCGGCAGTCCATGCCTGATGCGCATCCGGTGGGCTTTTGCTCGGGTCATGGATCAGGCTGACAAGTACCTGTTTGCCCCACTTTTGAAGGTGAGCGGCGGCCTCAAGTCCGTCGCCACCATTGTTGCCCGGGCCGCATGCAATCCAGATGACGCGAGCATGTGGAACCAGCGCCAATGTAAGACGGGCCAAAGCCAAGCCGGCTGTCTGCATCAGTGACGGGTGTGTGGTCCGATGCGCGTCGGATGTTTCCAGCGCACGCGTTTGAGAGATGCCGAACAGGGGCCAGGCTCGTTGGGATGCCGAACCAGTGGCCCCGCAAATGCGTTCAGAACTCGTAGACATCACCTTCTCGCGCCAGCCGCACGTCCAGACCCTTGGTGTGCTCCGCATTGGCGGCCAGCGCTGTGTCGAATACGGCTTCTAGCGCATCGTCGCTTCGTGTAGGTTCATGGTGGGTACAAAACAGCACCTTGGCACCGGCAGCTTTAGCCGTTGCCATACTCGTGCTGAAAGTTCCATGACCCCAGCCTTTCTTGCTGGTGTACTCGGCGTCAGTGTATGAGCTGTCGGCGATAAAAACATCCACATTGCGGATTGCTTCCAATATGGATTGGGATTTTTCGTCGACAAATACCTGGTACTCGTCGAAACCCTCTTCGCCTGGCTGGTAAATGTTGTAAGGAGGCTCATGGTCCCCGGTAAAAAAGACCGACTTGCCGTCGCACTCTACGCGATAGCCAAAATCGATAACCGGATGATTCAGAAGGCAGGGCGTGACCTTGGCTGATCCGACTTGCACTGTTTCATTCGGCATCAGTGTGACGTACTCAATGCGCGCTTTCATTTCTGCCTCGCGCACCGGGAAAAAGCTGTACTGAAGCTGCACGGCCATGACCTGTTCAATGCCCTTGCCTGAAACCGGGTCAAAACCACCGTGCAGGCGCAAGGTATTGCCTGGAATGAAATTGGGAATGAAAAGTGGCAGGCCTTGAATGTGGTCCCAGTGCGAATGGGTTATCAGAACATTGGCGGTGACAGGCATTTCTGCCAGCAATACCTGCGAGAGCTGGAAGATTCCAGTGCCCGCGTCAAGAATGATCAACTCATTGTTGTCAGTGCGTATTTCAATGCAGGTGGTGTTACCACCGTAACGCACAGTTTTCGGGCCCGGACAGGCAATTGAACCACGGACACCCCAGAATTTGACCTTCATCGCGCGTGCCTCACAGTTTGGCGAAAATCTTCGCTTCTTCGAAAAGAGCGTTCAAATCACCCAAGGAGGTGATGACCTGATCCAGGTTACCGCCCAGGCGCTTTTGTATTGTGGCGGGAAACTCTTCAAAGATGGCATTTCCACCGAACCCGAATTGCAACTTTTTGGCGATCTGGTTGGCGCCAAAGACGCAGGCAATCATGTCGGTGTCCTTTAGGTTGCTGAGGTTCTGATGCCCAATGGTCTCAATCAGAGCGGGCGCAAAGCGCCACTTCTGCGCCAACATTGCACCAACCACAAAATGGTCAGTGCCAATATGCTTTTGTATTGCTTCTTGCAGTGGGGTCTGTAAAGTCTGGCTTTCCTGCAGCGCTGCCTTAAATTCCTTGGGCATGAATTGCGCAAATACCACCTTACCAAAGTCGTGCAACAGCCCCCCGATGAAACAATCCATGGGGTCTGCATCGTTGACTCTATGGGCCAATTGTTTGGCTAGACCCGCGGTGGAAAGCGAGTGCAGTAGGTATTGCTGAACATCGAATCCTGAGGCGTTTTCCTTGGGCAGCATGCCAATAGCCGCAATACTCAGGGCAAGATTCTTGATGGTGTTGAAGCCAAGGTAAACCACTGCGTGCCCAATCGAAGTGATTTGCTTGGGCAGGCTGTAATAGGCGGAATTGACGACCTTGAGGATCTTGACCGTGACGACAGGATCTTTGTCAATCACCTCGACCAAGTCCTTCGGTGTGCTGTTGACGTCGCGCGTGAGTTCCAGAATGCGTTGCACGCTTTTCGGAAATGCTGGCATTGCATCCACGGCAGCAGCCAATCGTTGGGATAGTTCAGGGCTCATAGTAGACATTTTTAGTCAGACGATTGTGTCAGCTAGCAGCCCTTGCGCAAAGCAATTTTCAGGGTTTGAAACGACCCGGGCGAAGTTTTGTGGCGTCAATGTCCGTGGATTTCCCGCTAATCTGATCCGCGATTAAACGAGCCGCGCCACACGCCATGCTCCACCCATTGTGTCCATGGGCCAGATTGAGCCAGACACCCGGACTCACACTGGCGCCGACCAAGGGCAGGGCGTCGGGGGAAAAAATGCTGGCACCCTCCCATATCTGCATACTGCGGCTGAAGTCAGCAGCGCCAGGGAAATGGCTTTGCAAAGTCTGGAACAATTGTTTTTGGGTTCTTTCGGTGGTGCGACTATGCTTTTGACCCAATGTGGCACCGCCGGATATTCGGATCCGTGCGCCCATGCGGCTGACAGAGGTTTGCGTATGCCAATCCAGAACTGCACTGCGCGGTGCATTTAGGGGTTCCCGGATTTGGGCACTGACAGATGTGCTTGAGACACGGGCCAAGGCCACATGTTTAAATTCTGGCACGTTCAATTTAACCCCTATTGCACCAGCGCATATCACAACCCGGTCAAATGAAAGTGTCCCTTTGTTCTGGGTCTGAATTTCTGGACTCGTCGCGCCGGAAAGTGCAGTTACCTGCGTGCCGAAATGGAGTGCCCCCCCACTTTCCACGATTTTCTCTTTAAGCAGATGGGCGAATTGCCGACAGTTTCCGACTTCATCCTGCGCAAAGTAGACACTACTGTGGAAATCAAGGTTTGCGTCTAGGGCCGGTTCCAGCACACGCGTCTCGGCGGGATTCAATATTTTGCCAACCGCACCACGTTGATTGAGAAGTTCCAATCGCTCTCTTTGTGCCAGTTGCTCGGATTCGGTTTTGAAGAGTACCAACTGTCCCTGCGAACGCTCAAATACCAATGAAGCTTGAACCGCGATGGTCCGAAGGCGTTGCAGGCTGTAGGCTGCCAAAGTTTGTGCACCGTCAAATCGCTCGTTGAAATCTTTGCCGGGCGACTTCCATGCATGGCGCCAGCGCAAATCGCGCAGTGTGATTCCGCGTCCCATAGAAATGCCCGACGGGGCCAGTGAGGTCCGTAACCGGGATGCAGAAGGCCAAGTGGGAAATGACAGGGGATGAAACAAGCTGCCGCCTAGATGGCCAGCGCAGGCATAGCTGGCTTCCTCCGCCACCGACGCATTTCGCTCAAAAACCGATACCGAGTGCCCATCCAACGCCAACTCGTAAGCCGTCGTCATACCGACGATGCCGGCGCCAATAACCGCAATTTTCATGAATTTCCATTAAGTGCCATGCTGGAAGCTCCGAACCGGGCCGGGTGTGCGTCCTTTGGGTCGGGCCTTCCATGCTAAAATCGAACGGTTGTGCAGGTAGCGCATCACGTTCTACCCACAATAAACACGCAAACCGGTTCTTCAAGGTGTTGTGTTTTCAGGAATTCTATTCTTCCTGATGCGCAATAAACGATCCGGATTTAAGACCTAACCTTTGGAGTAATTTATGGCAGTAACTATGCGCGAAATGTTGGAAGCCGGCGTCCACTTCGGACACCAAACCCGCTTCTGGAATCCCAAGATGGCACCGTTCATCTTCGGTCATCGCAACAAAATTCACATCATCAACCTGGAAAAATCGCTACCGATGTTTCAGGAAGCCGCCAAGTTTGTGCGTCAACTGACGGCTAAGCGTGGCACCATCCTGATGGTTGGCACCAAGCGCCAGGCCCGTGAGATCGTGGCTGCTGAAGCGCAACGCGCTGGTGTGCACTATGTTGACCAGCGTTGGTTGGGCGGCATGTTGACCAATTTCAAGACGGTCAAGACTTCCATCAAGCGCCTCAAGGATATGAAGGTTCAGCAAGAAGCTGGCCTTGATGCCATGAGCAAGAAAGAGCAATTGATGTTTGCTCGCGAACTGGAAAAGTTGGAAAAAGACATTGGCGGAATTCAGGATATGGCCGTGCTACCGGATGCGATTTTTGTGATCGACGTGGGTTATCACAAGATTGCTATCGCTGAAGCCAAGAAGCTGGGCATTCCCCTGATCGGTGTGGTTGATTCCAACCACTCCCCCGAAGGTATCGACTACGTGATCCCCGGCAATGATGACTCCTCCAAGGCGGTCACACTGTATGCGCGTGGCATTGCCGATGCAGTGCTTGAAGGCCGTGCCAATGCTGTTGATGATGTGGTTAAGGCGGTTGTTGCTGCTGAAGCCGAAGACGAGTTTGTTGAGGTCAACGAAGCTGCCTAAAGTTTTGCTTGCCTCAAAAAGGGGGCTTTGTTGCCCCTTTTTTTTAGCTGATATTGAATATTGAACTGAATACGGAGAAATGAAAATGGTTGCAATTACTGCAAGTATGGTTGCCGAACTGCGTGGGAAGACCGACGCACCGATGATGGAATGCAAAAAGGCGTTGACAGAGGCGGAAGGCAATATGGAAAAAGCCGAAGAGCTGCTGCGAGTCAAGCTCGGTAGCAAGGCCGGCAAGGCTGCGGCCCGTATCACGGCTGAAGGCGTAGTGGTGAGTTGCGTCGATGGCAATGTGGGTGCGCTTTTGGAAGTTAACTGCGAAACCGACTTCGTCACCAAGAACGACAGCTTCCTGGCTTTGGCTAATGCTGCTGTGGCGCTGATAGCCAAGAACGATCCCGCCGACGTGGCGGCATTAACTGCGCTGGCCTATGCCCAGGACGGTTTTGGCCCAACGCTGGAAGACGTGCGTAAGGGTTTGATCGGCAAGATCGGTGAAAACATGACCTTCCGCCGCTTCAAGCGTTTTGCGTCTGGCGCCAAACTGGCTACCTATTTGCACGGAACACGCATTGGAGTTGTGGTCGAGTTTGAAGGAGATGAAGTAGCTGCCAAGGATGTCGCCATGCACGTGGCTGCCATGAAGCCGGTGTCCCTATCCAGCGCTGAAGTGCCCGCTGAATTGGTGGAGCGTGAACGTTCTGTGGCTGCGGCTAAAGCCGCAGAAGATGCTGCTGTGGCAACTGCTGCGGGCAAGCCTGTACAGTCCGCAGAAATCGTTGCCAAACGCATTGATGGTGGCGTGCAAAAGTACTTGAAGGAAGTGTCTCTGTTTAACCAAGCCTTCGTGAAGAATGACAAGCAGACCGTCGAGCAAATGCTCAAGTCCGTTAACACGACCGTGAAGGGCTTTACCCTTTACGTTGTGGGTGAGGGCATTGAGAAGAAGGTGGACGACTTTGCGGCAGAAGTTGCCGCTCAAGTGGCCGCCGCCCAGCAGGCTGCATAAAACAGTCTTTGATTCATCACCGATCCTATAGGACCCGACCCATGCAGCAAGCTAAACCCGCCTTCAAGAGAATTTTGTTGAAGTTGTCTGGAGAGGCGCTCATGGGTGACGACCAGTTCGGTATCAACCATGGCACGATCGTTCGTATGGTCGACGAAGTGGCTGAGGTGATCCGCTTGGGAGTGGAAGTGGCTGTGGTTATTGGTGGCGGTAATATTTTCCGCGGAGTCGCTGGTGGCTCCGTGGGAATGGACCGTGCGACCGCGGACTACATGGGCATGCTGGCTACGGTGATGAATGCTCTGGCCTTGGGTGACACTATGAACAAAGCCGGTTTGACTGCTCGCGTGATGTCGGCAATCGGCATTGAGCAGGTGGTGGAGCCCTATGTGCGACCCAAAGCCCTGCAGTACCTCGAAGAGGGCAAGGTGGTGATTTTTGCCGCCGGTACTGGTAATCCTTTCTTTACGACGGATACGGCAGCGGCGTTGCGCGGGGCGGAAATTGGCGCGCAAATTGTGCTCAAGGCCACCAAAGTGGATGGCGTCTACAGTGCTGATCCCAAAAAGGACCCGGATGCTGTGCGCTACGCCACGCTCACTTTCGATGAGGCCATGTCAAAAAATCTTGGCATCATGGATGCCACTGCATTCGCTTTGTGCCGCGACCAAAAATTGCCTATCAAGGTGTTCTCCATTTTCAAGCACGGTGCCTTGAAACGTGTGGTCATGGGCGAAGATGAAGGCACCCTGGTTCACGTGTAAGTGCCTCGTTTGTTGGTTAGTTTTCTGATGACTGGAGGATAAGAACATGACGACTACTGCGGAAATCAAAAAAACTCTTGAGGAGAAGATGGACCACTCCATCGATGCCTTCAAAAATAATCTCACCAAAGTGCGTACAGGTCGTGCTAATCCTGCGCTACTGGACACGGTGCATGTGGACTATTACGGTGCCATGTTGCCATTGAGCCAGGTTGCCAATCTGTCGCTGATTGATTCGCGCACGATTGGTATTCAGCCCTGGGAAAAAGGCATGGGCGCCAAGATTGAGAAAGCCATTCGCGAAAGCGATCTAGGCCTCAACCCGTCCAGTATGGGAGACCTGATTCGCGTACCCATGCCGGCCATGACTGAAGAACGCCGCCGAGAACTGACCAAGGTGGTACGCAATGAAGGAGAGGGCGCCAAAGTGGCTATTCGCAATATCCGCCGCGATGCCAACGATGCGGTCAAGAAATTGGTTAAGGATAAATTGGCGTCCGAAGACGACCAGAAGCGATCGGAAGCTGATATTCAAAAGATAACCGACAAACACATCACTGAAGTTGATCGTTTGGTTGCGTCTAAAGAGCAAGACATCATGGCCGTTTAGGCCGGGTTCCGCTTGAATCACCGCGTCATGGCTATAGCTTTGGAGTCCGTCCCCCGGCATATCGCGATCGTCATGGATGGAAACGGACGTTGGGCTTCCAAACGTTTTTTGCCGCGCATTGCGGGTCATAGGCAAGGCGTGGAAGTGTTGAAGCGGGTAGTGCGCGCCTGCGGCGTGCGCGGGGTCAGTGTGTTGACCGTTTTTGCGTTTTCTTCAGAAAACTGGAAGCGACCAGTCGACGAGGTCTCCGCCCTAATGGACATTCTGGTAGTGGCTTTGTCCAGAGAACTGAATCAACTCAAAAAAGAGGGCGTTCAATTGCGCTTTATCGGTTCACGCGAAGGCTTGTCCGAGCGGGTTAAGCAAAGCCTGAAAGATGCCGAACTTGCAACTGCTGAAAACCATAGTTTGACACTCAACGTCTGTTTTAACTATGGCGGCCGCTGGGATATCGTCAACGCTGCTCAGGCACTTAGTGCTTCGGGAGAGGCTATTACTGAAGAGAGCTTGGCGCGGAGGTTGTCGACCTTTGTTACTGGGGATCCCGATCTCATTGTTCGGACCGGTGGAGAAATGCGGTTGAGCAATTTTGTGCTTTGGCAATCTGCTTACAGTGAACTCTTTTTCAGCGAAGTGCTGTGGCCTGACTTTGACGAAACGACTCTGGATGCTGCGATACAAGCTTACGCATCGCGGGAACGACGGTTTGGCATGACATCTGCGCAGTTGCCTGGCGCGCGCAACGAAGCCACTTGAGGTCAATCCTATGCTGAAGCAACGAATCATCACTGCGCTCGTGCTCCTGGCGATTCTGCTGCCGGCAATGTTTTATCCCGGCGCCGCTCCGTTCGGTCTGGCCACACTTATTTTGCTGGCCTGTGGTGCTTGGGAATGGGCCCGTCTGAACGGGTTTTCATTTCGTGCGGCGTTGCGTACCGGGGCGGTTTGTGCGCTTCTCTGTACGGTTGCCTGGTACCTTGGTTTGCCTGCTATTCGTTTACCCCTGGTGTGGAGCGTGATTGGTGGATTTTGGGTTTTGGCAGGAGCCTGGGCCTTGCGCGCAGGCGCTCCCGCATGGCAAGCGTTGCCGCGGAGTTTGCGCCTGATCGGCGGCGTCCTGATGTTATGGGCGGCTTGGTTGGCAATTATGCAAGCGCGACTAATGGGCTTGAACTTTCTGTTGTCGGTGCTGGTCTTGGTATGGGCTGCTGATATCGGCGCTTACTTTGCCGGACGCGGATTGGGCGGACGATTATTTGTCAACAAATTGGCGCCTTCCATTAGCCCTAGCAAGACCTGGGAAGGCGTGCTAGGTGGCCTGACTACCGTGTTTATCGTGGCTTTGATCTGGATTTATGCCGATGGCCATACTAGAGTGGATTCTCTGAGTCTCTACAGCCGACTTCTGGGCATGGGAGTGCCGGTTTTACTGCTGGGCGTTGCATTCATGACCGCCATGAGTGTGGTGGGGGATTTGGTGGAGTCGCTGTTCAAGCGTTCGGCTGGGGTCAAGGACAGCAGCAATTTGCTACCAGGTCATGGCGGCGTGTTGGATCGGGTAGACGCTTTGCTACCCACTCTGCCTTTGGCCTTGATGTTGGTTGGAGGGGGCGTTTTGTGAAACAAAAGGTGGTAGTCCTCGGGTCAACGGGGTCGATTGGCGTCAATACGCTGGACGTGATGGGAATGCATCCGGACTTGTTTCAGGTATTTGCACTGACGGCTTCGACGCGTGTGGATGCTTTGTTTGCACAGTGTGTGCAGTACAAGCCGAGATTTGCCGTTATGGCCGACGCCGACAGCGGGCATGCATTGAAGCAGCGCTGCGCGGCGGCTGGCCTTGCTGTCGAAGTGCTCTGGGGTGCCAAGGCTATTGCCGAAATGGCCGGGCACCCGGAAGTGGACACGGTGATGGCGGCCATAGTTGGTTCGGCTGGTTTGGCTTCCTGCATGGTGGCTGCCCACAGTGGAAAGCGCTTGTTGCTGGCCAACAAGGAAGCGCTGGTGGTCGGAGGCCATTTGTTCATGAATGCAGTGAAGGCCGGTGGAGCAACGCTGCTGCCGATAGATAGTGAACACTCTGCCATTTTTCAATCTTTGCCGGATGACCCCAACAGTTGGCAGGCGCGAGTGGACAAGATCATTCTTACGGCATCAGGTGGCCCTTTTCGTGCGCGTGCGCCAGACGCATTGCACAGCGTTACACCGCAACAGGCCTGCGCACATCCCAACTGGGTCATGGGCCGTAAAATTTCAGTTGATTCCGCCACAATGATGAATAAGGCGCTCGAAGTAATCGAGGCCAAGTTCCTTTTTGGGTTGGACCCAAGTCAGATTGAGGTGGTTATCCATCCCCAAAGCGTGATTCATTCCATGGTTCAGTTTGTCGACAATTCGGTGGTAGCCCAGTTGGGCACGCCTGATATGCGCGGTCCAATTGCCTATGGCCTATCCTGGCCAGCGCGCATTCGCAGTGGCGCCGCGCCTCTGGATTTCACCCAAATGGCTGCGCTCACTTTTGAGCCTTTCACGTCACATGACCACATGCTGCGCTTTCCTGGCTTGAGTCTGGCTTGGCGTGTGCTGGCGGCGCCCGAAAGCACCCCGGCGGTGCTGAATGCGGCCAATGAAGTGGCTGTCGACGCATTCTTGAATGAAAAAATTCGCTTCGACCAGATTCATCATGTCAATCTTGAAACACTGAATACCGTGCACTTTGTCCGGCCTAATTCCTTGGATGACCTGATTGCGCTTGATCTTGAGTCTTGCGCAGTGGCTCAGGGTATTGTGCGCAGACTTGCGCATTAAACCGCGTCCACATGCTGCTGACATTTGTTGCATTTCTGGTGGCAATCGCGCTTCTGGTTGCTGTGCACGAGTGGGGTCATTTCGCCATGGCACGCGCCTGCGGCGTCAAGGTGCTGAAGTTTTCCATCGGGTTTGGCCCGAAGGTGATCAGCAGGATATCCAAGAGTTCTGGAACGGAATACCAGATAGGCCTGCTTCCCTTGGGCGGCTTTGTGCGGATGCTGGATGAGCGCGAAGAACCCGTGCCTGCGGCCGATTTGCCGTACGCATTTAACCGCAAACCCTTGAGAAGCCGGGCTGCAATAGTTGCTGCGGGCCCCATTGCCAACCTGGGTTTGGCTCTCTTGTTGTACACCTGCGTCAACTGGATGGGTGTGACTGAGCCAGAGGCCCTGGTGTCCAAGCCGGCTGCAGGATCAATTGCTGAAAAGGCAGGTTTTTCGGGTGGCGAAAGGATCATTCAGGTTGGCTTTGAGGAAGGGCCCCTGTCTGACGTGATGTCGTTCGAAGACTTCCGCTGGTGGCTGACACGTGCCGCCCTGGAGGCCAAGGCCCTTCACATCGCATACCAAACCACGGAAGGCGCACCACGTGAGACCACGTTGTCTTTTCAAAGTCTAGATGTCACGCACGCGGATGCTTCCATGTTCCGTTCTATTGGCTTTGTGGCGCCGCAGTCTCCCGCACGCATTTCCGAACTGATTCCGGACAGCGCCGCGGTAACTGCGGGTCTGCAGCCCGGCGACGTTGTCCTGCAGGTGGATGGCAAGCGCATTTTGGACGCTGCCCAACTGCGTGAACTTATTAGCAATTCGGGCGTTAGCAAACTTCCGGAGCCGCAGCAATGGTTGGTTCAACGCAAAGGGGAGCACTTGCTCTTGGGCGTTACGCCGCGGCAGCAGCATGAGGAGGGTCGGGCCTTTGGCCGGGTTGGCGCCATGATTGGGGGGGCGCCGGCTATGGTTCAAGTGCGCTACGGGTTCTGGAGCGGCATTCACAAGGCTGGCAGCAAGACGTGGGAAGTTTCAGCGCTGACCCTGCGAATGATGGGTCAGATTGTGACCGGTGCGGCCTCGGTGCGTAATCTCAGTGGACCCATCACCATCGCTGACTATGCAGGGCGCTCAGCTGCCATGGGACTAGAACAGTTCATGGTATTTCTGGCTTTGATCAGCATCAGTTTAGGTGTGCTAAACCTGCTTCCACTGCCGGTGCTCGATGGTGGACACCTGATGTATTATGGTTGGGAGGGCATCACCGGGCGTCCGGTATCCGAGGCGTGGTTGTCCGGATTGCAACGCGTGGGTTTTGCCATGCTTCTGTTGATGATGTCGATTGCAATTTTCAATGACTTTTCACGCCTTTTTGCCTAGGCGGTTTTTGTGTTTTTTCTACCCGAATATTTAACATGCGATTGAATTCAAGCTTTGTCCTGCGTGCCGTGGCTGCTGTTGTGGCTGGTGTGGTGGCCCAGGCAGCCATGGCGCTAGAGCCTTTTGCAGTGCGTGATATCCGTGTGGAGGGACTGCAACGCGTAGAGGCGGGCACAGTGTTTGCCTCAATTCCAGTGCGCGTAGGCGATACCTATAGTGACGACAAGGCAGCGGCTTCGATTCGTGCCCTGTTTGCTTTAGGACTATTCAAGGACGTGCGCATCGAGGCCAAGGATGGCGTATTAGTCGTGGTGGTAGAAGAGCGCCCCACGATTGCCGATGTGGAGTTTTCCGGCACCAAGGAATTTGACAAGGATGTGCTCAAAAAAGCCTTGCGAGATATTGGCTTGGCCGACGGCCGCCCCTACGACAAGGCGCTGGTTGATCGGGCTGAGCAGGAGCTCAAGCGCCAGTACATTAGCCGCAGTATGTATGCGACCGAGGTCGTGACTACGGTGACTCCGATGGATCGCAACCGAGTTAACCTGAGTTTCTCCGTGACCGAAGGCGATACCGCGAAGATCAAGGAGATTCACATCGTTGGAGCCGAGGCCTTCACGGAGTCCAAGTTGCTGGACCAGTTTGAACAGGATACCGGCGGTTGGTTGAGCTGGTACACCAAGTCCAACCGCTACTCGCGCACCAAGCTCAATGCCGATATTGAAACCTTGCGTTCCTTCTACCTGACACAGGGCTACCTTGAGTTCAAGGTTGACTCCACGCAGGTTGCAATGTCACCCGACAAACAGGGCATGAGCATTACGGTCAATGTGACCGAGGGGGACCGTTTTGTAATCTCCAAAATCAAGTTGGCCGGCAATTACCTTGGCAAAGAAGAGGAGTTTCAGTCCCTCATCACCATCAAGGCTGGCGAGGCTTACAACTCGGACCAAGTTGCACAGACAACCAAGGCCTTTAGTGATTACTACGGAAATTTTGGCTTCGCCTTCGGCCGGGCGGAAGCCAAGACTGATATTGATCGGGCGACTAACCGGGTAGAAATCACGTTGGTGGGTGACCCTTCGCGCCGCGCCTATGTGCGGCGCATAAACGTTGCTGGCAATGACCGAACCCGCGACGAAGTGATTCGCCGGGAGTTTCGGCAACTCGAAGCTTCCTGGTATGACGGTGAAAAAATACGGCAGTCGCGTAACCGGGTCGACCGTCTGGGCTATTTCAAAGAAGTCACCCTGGACACCCAAGAGGTTACCGGGACTCCTGATCAAGTGGATTTGACGGTAAACGTGGTCGAGAAGCCCACGGGGAGCATCAGTTTGGGTGCTGGTATTTCAAGTGCCGATGGTCTGGGCCTGACCTTTGGCTTCCGCCAAGACAACGCCTTTGGTTCAGGCAGTTCGCTGGGTGTTGAGGTAAACACCAGTAAGTACAACCGTACGCTGGCCTTCAATACTACCAACCCATATTACACAGAAGACGGTGTCTCACGCTCCATTAGTCTTGCGCAGCGGACCAGCAAGCCCTACACAGACATTGATAGCTATTCCATTCAGACCACCGGTGCCAGTATGGTGTTTGGTGTGCCATTTACAGAAACAGACACCGTTTTTCTAGGAGCGGGATTTGACCGTACAGAAATCATTCCCGGAACTCTATTGCCGACGGTGTACCAGGATTTTGCCAATGAGTTCGGTCTGGTAACTTATTCTCTCCCCCTTACCGCCGGTTGGTCGCGTGACACCCGGGATAGCGCGTTGGTTCCCAGCACAGGCCGGGTATTGAGGCTTAACGGAGAATGGAGTGTAGCTGGGGACTTGCGTTATGTACGCGGAACCGCCCAGCTGCAGCAATTTTTCCCCTTGTCCAAAAAGACTACGCTGGCTTTGAATACCCAAGTGGATCTGGGTACCGGAACGGATGGCCTGAGCTATCCGGTGTTGAAAGATTACACCTCTGGCGGTCTGGGCACGGTGCGTGGTTTTGAACAGGGCAGTTTGATGACTGCGTCGCAACGTGCTGCCGTCATTGCCGCGGGCGGCGTGACCTCGGGCATTGCACCGGGAGGACCGAAGCGACTAACCTTCAATGCCGAAGTGCTGTCACCCTTCCCCGGTGGCGGCAGTGACCGGACCCTGCGCTGGTTTGGTTTTCTGGATGCCGGCGGCATTTACGGCCCCAACGATGCGATTCAGGTGGATGACATGCGGGCTTCGGTCGGCGTAGGCATCAGCTGGATTTCTCCAGTAGGTCCTTTGCGTCTGGCTTTTGCCAAGCCAATCAAGAAGTTTGATGGCGATAAAATACAGTCCTTGGCTTTTAATATTGGAACTTCTTTCTAATGAAGACACTTAATACATTTTGGGCTTCCGCCCTGCTGTGCGTGGTCATGACCTCTGGTGTTCAGGCCCAGGAGTCGCGCATTGCGTTCATCAATTCCCAGCGTATTACCAGCGAGTCTGGGCCTGCCAAGGCGGCGACTGCCAAACTGGAAGCGGAGTTTTCCAAGCGTCAAAAGGAATTGACGGATCTGCAAGGTTCCCTCAAGACATTTAGCGAAAAATTTGAGCGTGATGCGCCAACGATGACTGAGAGCCAGCGCGTTGCAAAGCAAAAAGAATTTGTGGAACAAAACCGCGATTTCCAGCGTAAAAAGCGTGAGTTTGATGAAGACTTGAATGGCCGCCGTAACGAAGAATTGCAGCAGGTCTATGAAAAGGCCACCAAGGCCATCAAGCAGTTGTCAGAAACCGAAAAGTACGATCTGGTGGTGCAGGAGGCTGTGTACTTCAACCCCAAGATTGATATTACCGACAAGGTCATCAAGATCCTCAACGCCGGTGCAAAGTAAGCCATTTGGTTTCGCACTCTGAGCCATGCACCTGACGCTGGCTTTTATTGTCGATGCGCTGGGCGGTGAGTTGGTGGGTGATCCTTGGTTGGAAATCAC